>NZ_JARUXE010000150.1 GCF_030433895.1 Arthrobacter sp. PsM3
ACACGTAGATCGGGATCAGCGGCTCGCCGTGCGTGGCGTAGGAGGTTCCCGCGGCAGTGAACGCCGCGACTGCGCCGGCCTCGTTGATGCCCGGGTGGATCAGCTGGCCCTGGGCCGATTCCTTGTAGGCGAGGACCAGGTCCCGGTCCACGGAGAGGTAGCCCTGGCCGTCGGGGTTGTAGATTTTCGCCGAGGGGAAGAACGCGTCCATGCCGAAAGTGCGCGATTCATCCGGAACGATCGGGACGATGCGGTGTCCGAACTTCTTGTCCCGGAGCAGGTCCTTGAGCAGCCGGACGAACGCCATGGTGGTGGCTGCCAGCTGCTTGCCGG
>NZ_JARUXE010000151.1 GCF_030433895.1 Arthrobacter sp. PsM3
CGGCCGCTGCGGCGGCTGTTTCGCTCAGCTGCGGGCGGGCGTCCACGACGGCTTCGACGCGGATGCCGGCGGCCAACAGGTCCGCGGCAAGGCTGTAGGCGCTGTCGTTTGTGGTGCTGATGACCACGCGTGAACCGGCGGCCACGGCGTAGCGGTTGAGGTAGCTGCGGACGGCGGAGGCGAGCATGATGCCGGGGCGGTCGTTGTTTTCGAAGACCAGCGGGCGTTCGTGGGCGCCCGGGGCCAGGATGACCTGGGCGGCGCGGATGTGCCAGATCCGCTGCCGGGACACGCCGGGGGCAGCCGGGCTGGACAGGTGGTCG
>NZ_JARUXE010000152.1 GCF_030433895.1 Arthrobacter sp. PsM3
ACTTCCGGTGATCGTGCTGTTCGTTGGGACAGGATGAGGTCCACGATCAGCCGGTAGAAGGAACAAGCCCTTTGTTGAGCCGGGCGTTGTTCGCCAGGAGAAGTTTCAGGAGGTCCTGTTCCGGGGCTGATTCCGGGAGCAGGAGCTGGTGGCGGCGGGCGCGGGTGATGATTTTCCCGGCGGTCGCGAAGAGCCGGTAGCGCCAGCGTTTGATGTCCCAGGCCTTGGCATGGTGGCCGCCCGGGAGGGCAGCGAGCTGGAGCCAGGAAACCAGGTTGAAGGCCAGTGCGGCGATGTTGGCCCAGGCCTGGTTCGCGGCGAA
>NZ_JARUXE010000153.1 GCF_030433895.1 Arthrobacter sp. PsM3
CCGGCGTCCGGGCCCGGATCTGCCGGATCTCGTTCTCCGGTGAGCTGGCCTACGAAATCAACGTCCCGTCCTGGTACGGGCTGAACACCTGGGAGTCCGTGGCAGCGGCCGGCGCGGAATTCAACATCACCCCGTACGGCACCGAAACCATGCACGTGCTCCGCGCGGAGAAGGGGTACCCGATCGTCGGCCAGGACACCGACGGGACCGTCACCCCGCAGGACGCCGGCATGGAATGGGTCGTATCCAAGGTCAAGGACTTCATCGGCAAGCGCTCCTACGCCCGCAAGGACGCCGGCCGCACCGACCGCAAGC
>NZ_JARUXE010000154.1 GCF_030433895.1 Arthrobacter sp. PsM3
TGCCCAGGGTGGTGGCGTCCATGAAGCCCACGGATTCGCGGACGGCCGCGCATTCTCGCAGCACCGCGGCGTCCATGTCCTCTCCGGCCTGGGGGTAGTACCAGGGCCGCTTCCACTGCCCGACATCCTCGAAAAGGGCGCCGCGGGCGACATGCCAGGGGTGGATGGAGGTCAGGCGGGCCGGGTCGAAGAGCTCGCCGCGCTGGCGTCCGGCCAGGGCCGCGAACGCCACGGGGGTGAAGGGGGCGCGGTACGTGGTGGTGCCGATGTCCCCGATGCCGCGGGACGCTTCCCCAGCCTGCC
>NZ_JARUXE010000155.1 GCF_030433895.1 Arthrobacter sp. PsM3
TCCGGGTGCCCTCGGTGACGCCCTTGAGGATGGTCGGCTGGTAGAAGTAGCCCGGACCGTCCACCGGCGCCCCGCCCATGATTAAGACAGCACCTTCGTTCACGGCGTCGGTGACGAGCTCGTGGACCTTGTCGCGGCTCTTGGCATCGATCAGCGGGCCGACCTTGGACTCGGCCTCGGTGCCCCGGGCGGTGGTCATGTCCGCCATCTTCGCGGCGAACTTCTTCGCGAACTCCTGGGCGACGGACTCGTGCACGATGAACCGGTTCGCGGCCGTGCAGGCCTCGCCCATGTTCCGCAGCT
>NZ_JARUXE010000156.1 GCF_030433895.1 Arthrobacter sp. PsM3
TCGGACCCGTCGCCCCGATCATCACCTTCGACACCGAGGACGAGGCTGTCCGGCTCGCGAACAACACCGAATACGGGCTCGTGGCCTACGTCTTCACCAGGGACCTCAACCGCGGGATCCGGATGGGCGAACGCCTCGAAACCGGCATGCTCGGCCTGAACGCCGGCGTGGTCTCCAACGCCGCCGCCCCGTTCGGCGGCGTCAAGCAGTCCGGCCTGGGCCGCGAAGGCGGCCTCGAGGGTATCGAGGAATACCTCTACACCCAGTACATCGGCATCGCCGACCCCTACGCCGGCT
>NZ_JARUXE010000157.1 GCF_030433895.1 Arthrobacter sp. PsM3
CGCCGTAGGAGCAAATCCTCCCCAGGAATCTCTCAGGCCCACGTACCGCCGCGGCGAGGCAACTCTGGAAAGCAGTCCGTCACGCGGGCTCACCGACGGTGCAAGCGGCACCCTGTAAGAGCAGGGGCCGCGGAAACTCTCAGGTCACATACAGAGCGGGGAGGAACCCGAATCATCGTCGCACCCTCGGTGCGACCTGAATTATGGAGTTCCCCGTGACGAACAAGCCCTCCCTTTCCCCCCTGGCACCAGAAGGCCGGAAAATGCTGCGGATCGAGCAGCGGAATGCGGCCAC
>NZ_JARUXE010000158.1 GCF_030433895.1 Arthrobacter sp. PsM3
CCGCGGCCGCGGACCACGGTGCCGCCGGCGGCGGCGTAGGCGGGGACTCCCCCGGCCAGGACGCTGGCGCCGGCCAGGCCGACGGAGTCCAGGTGTTTGCGGGCCTGCTCGGCCCGGTTGCCGGACTGGCAGACCAGGACCACGCGGGTGCCCATTTTGGCCGCGAATTCCTCGGTGTGCTCGCTGAGCATGGGAAGCGGCACATGGTAGGAGCCCTTGATGTGCAGGGAATCGAATTCTGCGCCGCCGCGCACGTCGATGATCATCAGATCATCGTGGTTGTCTTCCCAGGCCT
>NZ_JARUXE010000159.1 GCF_030433895.1 Arthrobacter sp. PsM3
CTGGACAGGTGGTCGGTGCGGTTCTGGACGGCGATGACGTAGTTGGCGTCGTAGGAGCCGAAGGCGGACGTGCGGTTCAGGACCGTGCACTCGGGCGCGGAGATCAGCTCGGCTTCAACGTTGGACACCCAGTCCAGGGCGGGGACCCCTTCGATGCTCTCCGCGAGGGCCGGATCGGTGGATCCGGACAGCAGCGAGCCGCCCAGCTCAGGCTGGTCGTCGATGAGAATGACGCGGGCGCCGCTGCGGACGGCCTCGCGGGCCGCGGCCAGGCCTGCGGGGCCGC
>NZ_JARUXE010000015.1 GCF_030433895.1 Arthrobacter sp. PsM3
CCCCCCCCCCCCCCCCCCCCCCCCCCCCCCGCGACCCGCGGGGCGACGGCGACCGCGGCGACCCCGATCAGCGCGGTCAGGGCGAAGACCCCGGCGAAGGACGCCGCCGTCGTCGTCGGGAACGCGGCGAAGATGATGCCCGTGGTGGCGAGGGACAGCGCCCCGCCGAGCGAGTCGGAAATGGACATCGCCGAACTGTTGAAGCCTTCGTTTTCCTTGCTCGACAGGGCCAGGGTCATCACGCTCAGGCGCGCGTACATCACCCCCATGCCGCCTCCGGCGAACACCCAGGCGGTGATCACAACGGCGGCCGGCCAGTTGAGGATGGTGGCCGCCAGCACCAGGACGACGGCGCCGAGCACGAGGGCCGCGCCGGTTCGAACCGCGCGGCGGTGGTCCAGGCGCGACCCGAGCCGGCCCTGGACCGCGGAACCTGCTGCCCAGGCGACGGCGCCGCCGGTCAGGGTCAGGCCTGCGAAGGTGGGCGAGAAGTCGTAGCGCTCCACCAGCAGGTACGGCAGGTAGACCTCGGCGCCGAAGAACGCGCCGGAGGCCAGGCCGCGGGTGAGGATGACGCTGGGGAGTCCGCGGCGCGCGGTCAGGGTGCCACGCGGCACCAGCGGGCGGACCGCGACGAGGGCCACGACGACAGCCGCCACCGCCGCGACCCCGCCGGCCACCGGAAGCCGGGCGGAGAGGTTCAGGCCCAGTACGGCGAGCGCCGCGAGACCGGCCCAGGCCAGCCTGCCGGCGGCCGAGGACTTCCGCGGAGCAGGATCGGACATGTCCCCCGCCGCGGCGGCCGCCGGGGTTCCGCCGTCGGGCGTGCCGTGCAGCCCGCGCAGTGCAGGCACAATCATCAGCAGGGCCGGCACCACCAGCCCCACCACGCCGAGGAACACCCAGTGCCAGCTGAGCAGCTGCGCCACGAGGCCGGCGGCGAAGGGGCCAACCAGCGAGGGAATCACCCAGGCTGCGGAAAAAGCCGCGAAGATCTTCGGGTGCAGTTCGGGCGGATAGACCCGGGCGATCACCACATACAGCGCCACCGTCATGGCGCCGCCGCCCAGGCCCTGGACCAGCCGGCCTGCCACCAGGGCAGGCATGGTCGCTGCGGTGCCGGCGATCAGCAGGCCCAGCACAAACATGGCGACGGACGCGTACAAAGGGCCCACCGGGCCGCGCCTGTCGGACCAGTTGCCCGCGGCCACCATTCCGATGACGCCGGTGGCGAGCGGGCCGGCGAACGCCAGGGCGTAGAGGGCGGCCCCATCCAGCTCACGGCTGACCAGCGGCATGATCGTGGTCACCGCCAATGATTCGAAGGCGGCCAGGAACACGAGGGCACAGGCGCCCAGCGTCACCAGCAGGTAGGCGCGGTGGAAGATGCCGGCTGAGTCCAGCGTCGGCACGGGGACGGAACGGGGCAAGGCGTGGCCTGATCGGTAGGGGATGTTGGCTAAAGGGGAAGCATGCCACAGCTGGCGGGCGGGACGCACCACCGCCCGGGCATCGGCTCCATCCTCGTGTGAGGACCGCGGCGTCGGGCGTGGCAGCGGTCCGCTCGCCGCGCACACCGCGTCGACCGGTACCTGCAGGTCCGGCCTTTCTGATCCCTGCCAGCCGCCCAAATGTCAGGTCAAAGTGCCCTACGTGGGTTCCCTACTGAAACGTAGCCTGTGGCTTACAAGCTAAAGGGGGCCTGCGATGTCCGCTCGGGCAGTTGGGACAGCTGGATCTTTGCGGGCGGCGCCGCCGGCGAGGGACAGGCGGCGGCTAGCCTGCGCCGCCGTCGTCCTGCTGGCCCTTGCTGGATGTTCGTCCGGGCCCTCCGCGCCGGGCGGCCCGACGACGGCGGGCCAGTCGTCCGGCACCGCCCCACCGGCGGGCACTCCGGACAAGGTCTACACGGACCAGGAGCTGATGGCGGTCATCAACGCCGTGGCCCAGAACCGGCAGGTCCAGGGAGGGGCCATGGACTCCCAGCGCCTGCGCAGCGCGGTTTCGGGCGGCGCCGGACCCGTCACCACAACGGAGACGACGCCCGGCGACTGCGTGGTCCTCGCTCCACGGGACCCGTTCGCCGTCTGGGCCGACAAAAGCGTGAACATGGCCCAGGGCGGGATCCCCATCGCGGCGCAGTCGGGACCGACGACGACCGTCACTCTCACGGTCCGGAGCGCCGAGAAGGACGCGATCTCCCAGGCCGACTTCAACTACACCGACGATTTGGCCGCCCGCTGCGGCCAGTTCGACCTTACGTACACGGAATCCGGCATGACCTCGACGCATGCCGTCCAGCTCCTCCAGGCCCCGTCGGCCGGGGAGAAGAGGTTCGCCTGGATGCAGAACACAAAGCCCCACCAGCCCCAGGACTACGGCTCGGTCGGGCTCCAGGTGCTGGCAGGCACGTTATCCGTCAGCCTGACTCTCTCCGTCGCCGAGCTGAACTCCGAGGCAGACGCCCGCCCTGCCCTCGATTCCATGGCCTGGCTGGCCCAGGAGCTCATCGAGCAGGCCGCGCAGCACCCTCCGTCGGTGGCGCCGGTTCCGCCGAACCCGCGCACCCCTGATGATGTCGCGGCGCTGCTCAGGGGCATCACCGGTCCAAACGGCAACACGGTGGACAGGCCGAGCGCCGCCGTCATTGGCGCTGAGCGGCCCGGCGTGAATCCCGGCACGCCGTCGCCGGGAACCCGGGCTCCGTGCACCTACAGTGACCCATCCGCCCTGCCGGGCTCGGTGGTCGGTCAGGGGACGATCCAGGGTTCCAACAAGATGGACTTCATCGATCTCATGGTGGCCAGCCTGCCGACGACGGCGGCCCAGCCGTACCTGTTCGACACTGTTGCCGCCACTCTTCGGGACTGCGCCACGATCCAGGAGGGCATGGGTGGCAGCACACGCCCATGGTCGGACCTCCAGCACCTGAGCGCGGGCCTCCCCGCGGACTCCAGCTACGCCGTCGCCTACCAACTCCCCGACGGGACCGGCGAGCGGCACGTCATGGTCGGGGCCCGGAGGGGAACGTTGACCGTGCAGGCAAGCGTTATCAAGTACTCGGACGCCGAGGTGCAGTCCGGCGCCGACGGGCTCGCGGCCGTGATCAGCCAGGTCTTCGCCCGGGCCGGCCTGTAGATGCGGCGCCGCCGTTGGATGGCCGGCGCAGCGGTGGCCATCATGACCCTCGCCGGCTGCTCCCCGGCACCCTGGGGCCCGCCGGCGTCGTCCGCGCCCGGCAGCACTTCCCCCGCAAGCGCATCCCCCGCCGCCGCCGGGCGAGGTCTATACGGACCAGGAGCTTGTCGATCTGGCGACGGCTGTTGTGCGCTCGCGGAGCCTTCAAGGGCTCGTGATTGACACTCGGACGTCCCGTGACATGGCCAGGAACTTCCAGGGGCCGAGCAGCACCAGCACCACGACGCCGGCCCAGCGCTCCGCCTTCCGCCTGTTCGAGGAGGGGGAGGCCGCGGTGCCGGGCACCGGCCTGGGCGTGAGCTTCGCGGAGGGACGCCTGCCCCTCGCCGCGCAACCGACGCAGGCGACGACCATCCTTTTCGTGATCAGGAGCGCCCCGCCCGAAAAGCTTGCCGCGGACTTCAACAAAACGGATGCCCTCGCCGCACAGTGTGCCCAATTCGAGCGGAGCTACACCACTTCCATGCCCGACGCCGGAGCGGCGCCCCCGCCGACGACCTATGAGGCCACCCTCGTGCCGGCTCCGCCCGTGGGCCAGCAGGCGTACGCGACCACGCAGAAAGCGAAGGGCCTGGGCCCCATGGACATGGGGACCGCCGGTCTGCAGGTGCTGGCGGGCACGGTGTCCATCGACATGGCACTGACGGTCTGGCCGGTGAATGCAGAGACGACGGCCCGGGCGGTGGACTCCATGGCAGGCTTCGCCCGGGACCTCATCGACGAGGCGGTAAAGAACCCGCCCGGCGCCCCGCAGCCGAATCCGGCCGGCGCCCGCAGCCCCGAGGAGCTGGGCCAACTGCTCCAGGGAGTGACGGGAGGGGCGGGCACGGAGCTCTTCGTGACCCCCACCGATGCCCGGGTGGTCCCGGGAACCCCAGGGGTCGCGCCACTCCCCTCGCAGGCCGGCTGCGCCTACGACGACGCCGCCTACTACGGAACCCTGGCCGGCCAAGCGACGATGGCCCAGGGCATCGCCTCCACCGCAGACAAGGTGGTCTCCCTCGAGGTGACCATCATCAGCATGGGCACAGCGGTCGCGCAGCCGTACCCCTTCGACATCCGGACGTCGGCGATCAAGGACTGCCCGTCCATCCAGGCGAACGTCCTGGGCCAGGGCCAGCCTTACTGGTCACCGGTTGAGCCTTTGACCGTGCAGCTCGACGCGGATTCCCGCCATGGGTTCAGGTACCAGAACTCGGACGGATCCGGCCGCTCCTACGTCCGCCTCGGCGCCCGGCGGGGAACACTCTCGGTGGAGGTCGGCACGATGAACTTCCGGCCGCTCGCAGAGGGCGATGTCCAGGCCGCAGTCGATTCGGCCACCACTATTATCCGGCAGGTCTTTGCGAACTCCGGCCTGTAGCGGGCCGCTTCCGGCAAGAGCCCGGCTCCGCCGGTTCCGCCGCCGCCAGCCTTAGCCGCCGATGAAGCGGTTCCGGCCAGCGCGGTAGCCGAACACCGCGGCCAGCGACCCGACGGCAAGGAAAAGCACACCCGCCGCCGCGAAGGACCCCGTGGCCTGGTGCAGCTGGCCGACCATCAGGGTGCCGACGGAGCCCACCCCGTAGCCCACGCCCTGCATCATCCCGGACAGGTGCGCGGCGGTGTGGCCGTCCCGGGTGCGGACCATGATCATGGTGAGCGCGACGGCCGTCAGGCTGCCCTGGCCCAGGCCCAGGAGCCCGGTCCACAGCCAGATCAGCGGCAGCGGACCGAAGATGCTCAGTGCGAAGCCCACACCGGTCATCAGCGCCACCACGGTGTTGATCATGCGCTGGTCCCGGAACCTGGTGGCGAGCGCCGGGGCGAACAAGGACCCCAGCATCTGCAACACGATCGAGACGGAAACGATCACTCCGGCCGTGCCGCCGTCCACCCCGCGTTCGCGCAGGATCGGTGCCAGCCAGGCGAAGACGCTGAAGGACATCATCGCCTGCAGCACCATGAAGACGGTCACCTGCCAGGCGACCGCCGAGCGCCACACATTCACGCCGCGGCGCGAGCTCTGGTGCCGGCCGTGGCGCTGCCTGATGGCCAGCGGCAGGAACAGCAGGAGAACGACGCCGGCGGGCAGCGCCCAGAACCGCAGCGCCGCGGTCCATTCCCCGGTCGCGCTGAAAACCGGGTAGGTGAATCCGGCGCCCAGGGCCGCGGAAGCGCAGATCGCCGTGGTGTACAGGCCGCCCATCAGGCCGAGCCGGTGCGGGAAGTCACGCTTCACCAGGCCGGGCAGCAGCACATTGCAGAGCGAGATCGCGGCACCGCAGGCCGCCGTCCCTGCCAGCAGGGCCGGGAGGTGACCGGCGCCCCCGGCCTCCAGGGGCCGCAGCAGCAGCCCGGCGGTGAGCACCGCCATGGCACCCAGCAGCACGCGCTCGGCACCGAAGCGGCGGGCCAGGACGGGAGCGAGCGGCGCGAAGACCCCGAGCAGCGTCACCGGCACCGTGGTGAGGACGACGACGGCCCAGCCCGGCAGCCCGGCGTCGGCCGTTAACTCGGGAAGAACAGCGGAGAAGCTGGAAAAGACCGTGCGGAGATTCAGCCCGATCAGGACCAGGCACACCCCCAGGTAGACCAGGCCGCGGCGGCTGCCGACCCGGGTAGGCTCCGCCGCGGGTACGTCGTCGATCTCGGCGTCGACCAGCAGGCCAGGGCGTTCGTCAACCCTGATGCCGCTGAGGGTGGGGTCCTGGGAGCTTCTCGGTACAGTCACGGACCCCATTCTGGCAGGATCTTCGCCGCATGCCGTGCCACCGGCGTCACGCTCGGGTGCCCCGCCCACCAAACCTGCCGAGCCGGGCGCACGCCGGGACTCCACTATTCTGGAAGGGATGAGTGAATCCCCAGAATCCCCCGAATCACCGCAGGCACCGCGCCCGGTGACCCCCGGCACCCAGGCCTCCTTCGGCACCTACGGCGGCCGTCCGGTCAGTTTTGTCCGCCGGGGCACCCGCCTGCAGGGCCGCCGGCAGACCGCCTGGGAAGAACATTCCGACCGGTGGGCCGTCGACGTCCCCCGCCACATCGCCAACACGTCCGTGCACCCGGACTACGTCTTCGACGCCGAAGCCGAATTCGGCCGGAAGGCCCCGCTGGTCGTGGAGATCGGCTCGGGGCTCGGCGACGCCGTGTGCCACGCCGCCGAGGAGAACCCGGACAAGGACTTCCTGGCCGTTGAGGTCTATACCCCGGGGCTGGCCAACACCCTGATCAAGATCAACAGCCGCGGGCTGGCCAATGTCCGCGTTGTGGAGGCGAATGCCCCCGAGGTGCTCGCCACCATGCTGCCGGCCGGATCCGTGACGGAACTCTGGGTCTTCTTCCCCGACCCGTGGCACAAGTCACGGCACCACAAGCGCCGTCTCATCCAGCCGGCCTTCGCCGCGCTTGCCGCACGCGCCCTCAAACCGGGCGGAATCTGGCGGATCGCGACGGACTGGTCCAACTATGCCGTCCACGTGCGGGAGGTCCTGGCCGGCTCCCCCGACTTCGAGAACCTGCACGACGGCGAACGCAGCGGCGCGGAGAGCCCCCTCACGCAGGTTTGGGAATCCGGCGTCGAGTCCCTCGTGGGCGGAGCCCCCGTGAAGGAGGGGCGCGCACCGGTGAGCACCGAACACACCGGCCCCAACGAGGGCACCGATGAGACCGGCGGCTGGGCGCCGCGGTTCGACGGGCGGATCCTGACAAGTTTCGAAAACAAGGCGCACGACGCCGGCCGGCTCATCTTCGACCTCAGCTACCGCCGCCGCTAGGCCAGCCATCCGGCGGCGCTGTTCCCGGCGGGCTCCGCGTGGCACGATTACCGAAAAGGCAGAAAAGACACAAACCGGGCGGAGCCGGAGTCCGGCGGAACCACCGAGTCAGTTGAAGGACCGATCATCAAAAGAGAACTGAAGGACGCCGCGGACGCGGCGGAGGAAATCACCAACTCCCGGTGGCTCGAACCGGTGGCCCGGGCCGGGTTTGCCGTCAGCGGCATCCTGCATTTCCTGATCGGTGTGGTCGCGATCCGGCTCGCCATGGGCGGCCAGGGCGAGGCTGACGTCAGCGGGGCCGTTGGGCAACTCGCCGGACAGCCGGCCGGGCCCTTACTGCTGTGGAGTTGCTTCGCCGCGTGCGTGGCCCTGGCCGTGTGGCAGGCAAGTGACGCCATCTTCGATTTTGAGCATCTGCCAGTGAAGAAAAAGGCCGCAAAGAAGGCCAAAGCCGCGCTTCAGGCCGTGGTCTACGCCGGGCTCGCCGTGACCCTGGCCTCCTTCGCAATCGGCGCGGGCAAAGACCACAGCAGCTCCACCAGCGACTTCACGGCGTCTGTGATGAAGGCACCTGGAGGCAATCTACTCCTGCTCGCCGTCGGAGCGGCGGTGGCGGTCGCCGGGATTGTCTACGCCATCCGCGGTTTCCGGCAGTCCTTCACCAAATACCTCCGCCTGCCCGCCGCCGAGAAGGCACGGATGGCCGTGGTCGTCCTCGGCGTCGTGGGCTACGCCGCCAAGGGCGCCGCCCTGCTGCTGGTGGGGCTGCTGGTCATCATCGCCACCATCAAGGTGCACCCCGAGGAGTCCACCGGGCTCGACGGCGGCCTGAAGGCCCTCCGCGACCAGCCGTTGGGCGTGTATATGCTGGCCGCCGTCGGCATTGGCCTCATCTGTTACGGCATCTTCATGATGGTGCGGGCCAAACTCGCCAAGATGTGAAGCCAAACGCCTATGTCCTGGCCGGGACACTGATCTCGGACGGAGCCGCCGCGGCTGATTCCGTGGTGGCGGTGGCTGACGGACGGATTGCCTATGCCGGGCCCAGGGCCGGCTTCGACGCTGCGGGCTTCCCCGGCGCCCGGGAGTTAAAGCTTCCGCCGGGCAGCTCGATCCTGCCCGGACTCGTGGACCTCCACTGCCATGGCGCCGCAGGCGGCGGCTTCCCAACCGGCGGCACCCAGGCCTGCCGCGCCGCCGTCGGATTCCTGCACCGCAGTGGAACGACGACGCTGCTGGCCAGCCTCGTGACTGCCTCTGCTGAGGAGCTCGTCCGGGGAATCGGCGCGCTGAGGCCGCTCGCGGAGGAGGGCCTCATCGCGGGCATCCACTCCGAAGGGCCGTTCCTCGCCCGGGCCCGCTGCGGGGCGCAGAACCCGGAGTGGATCCGGAACCCCGACCCGGCGCTGCTGGGCCGGATGCTGGACGCGGCCGGCGGCACCCTCAAAACCATGACGTATGCCCCGGAACTGCCCGGAGCCGGTGGGCTGGTCCGTCTGCTCACCGGACAAGGGGTCACGCCCTCGGTGGGACACACCGACGCCGACGCCCGCACAACCGCTGACTCCCTGGCCAGCGCGGCCGAGTCGCTGAGGTCGGGTGCGGCAGCCGGGACGGGCCGCCGGCCGACGGTGACGCATCTGTTCAACGGGATGCCGCCGCTCCACCAGCGGAACCCCGGGCCGGTGGCGGCGTGCCTGCGCCTGGCGGCCGAAGGCATCGTTGCCGTGGAGCTCATCGGCGACGGTGTCCATCTGGACCCCGAGACGGTCCGGATGGTGTTCGGGCTGGTCGGCGCCGACAACATCGCCCTGGTCACCGATTCGATGGCGGCCACCGGCCTGCCCGACGGTGATTACGAGCTGGGCCCCGCCGCCGTGGTGGTCCGCGGGGGCGTGGCGGCGCTGAAGAGCACCGGCGCCCTCGCCGGCGGCACGGCCACGCTGCTTGAGGTGGTCCGCCGGACCATCGAGGCCGGGGTGGCTCCCGCAGACGCTGTCAAGGCGGCCACCCTGGTTCCGGCCAGGATCCTCGGTCTCGAGGCCGAGATCGGAAGCCTGCGGCCGGGGATGCGCGCCGACATCGTGGCCGTGGACCCCGACTTCGGGCTGGTGGCGGTCCTGCGCGCCGGGGACCTGCTGGGCCGCCCCGCGCCCTGAGTCAGGGCTTGAAGTCGTCGTGGACCACGACGCGCGAGAGCTCAACCGTTCCATCCGGCAGCCGCCAGAAGTGCAGCCGCCGGGCCGACGCCACGTACTGCTCGATCGCCGCGCGGAAGCATTTTGCACCGTCCGCGCGCACCAGCTGGGCGGTGTCTCCTCCCGGGTTCGCCCGCAGCGCATGGACTTCACGGGCTGCATTCCGCTCAGCTGCCCCGGTCAGGACCTCCACCGTGGCCTTCAGCGCCTCTCTTTCCCGGAAGTGACAACCACAAAATCCTGTTCCATAACGAGTCCCCCAATCGCCGGTGCGGACGTGCGTGCCGCAGGTAGTGGGGAAGCCGTCGGATCCCCCACCCTGAGTAGAGCAGGGGGTCCGACATTCTTTGGCGGGCAAGGGGCCGGCCCTAACCTATCCCCGGGGCACGGCGATGACGGCCATGGTCTGTTGCTGCCCGTTCCGCATTTCGACACTGGAGATGTTGGTGAGCTGCAGCGGCGTGGCTCCGGTGATCCTGACCCTGCCGCTGGGCGTGGCCGTCCAGGAGCAGGCGCGGTCCTCGCCGCCGTTGGTGTCCTTCACCCACAGGGAGAGGGTGCCGTCCACCGGCAGGCTCCGGCCGTCGACCGCGAGCTCGGTTCCCCAGGTTTTCTTGACCAGGCCCACCGTGATCTGCAGCCCGTCGCTGGCCTGGATGGAATAGCTGGCGTCCGGTTTGGGCGGCGGGTTGACCAGCGGTGCGGCCAGGATTCCGAGCGCGAGGCACGCCGCGGCCGCAGCGGCCAGCGCAGCACTCCAGCGCAGCCGTGCTTTCCGGCGCCGCGCGGACACCTCGTCGAGCATCCGCCGCGTCACCCCCGCCGGCACCCCGGCCGGCACGGGAACCGGCGGCACCGGGTCCCGCCCGGCAGTGGTGGCAGCGGCGCCGAGGGCGACGGCGTCGGGCACCGGGAGCGCGTCCAGCAGCGCCGGAAGGCTGGCCAGCTCGTCCAGCTCCTGCCGGCACGGGGCACAGCCGGCAAGATGCTGCTCAAAGGCCGCAGCCTCAACAGGTTCCAGCCCGCCCAGCAGGTAGGCGCCCAGCAGCTGGTGCAATTCCATGGCGCTCACCGTTCCACCCCCATCTCGTCGAGGATCGTCCGGAGGGCCCGCACGGCATAGAACGCCCGGGACTTGACGGTTCCACTCGGGATGTTCAAACTGGCCGCTGCCTCCTGGACGGTGAAGCGGCGGTAATGGAGCGCCACGAGAACTTCCCGGTGCTCGGCGCTGAGCCGCAGCAGCGCTTCCTCCATCAGCACCCGGTTGAGGAGTTCATCGACGCGTTCCTCGCCGCCGGCCGGGTCGGCCAGGTCCCGGTCCGTCGTCTCGCGGGGCCGCCGCCGGGCCTTGCGATAGTTGTCGATCAGGATGTTGCGGGCCGTCCTGAACAGGTAGCTGCGCAGGCTTCCGGTGATGTGGGGGGCCTGCTGCCAGACTCGCAGCACGGTCTCCTGCACCACATCATCCGCCAGCTGCGGATCGTGGGAGGCGCTGAGGACGAAGCGCCTGAGGGCCGCCCCGTGGTCGCGGTAAATAGCCGCCACGACGTCTTCGTCCAGCGACATGACCGTCCTCCCTGTCTCGCGGGTTTCAGCGCTTCTGCCTCTATGACGTGCGGACCGCCGGAAGGGTTCACACGCCCGAGTTCCGGGGCGCACCCCACGGCCTGCTGTGAACCATTCTTCCCTCAATGGCGTCGTAACGGTTAGCGCCGGCCTGGCCAGTTGGCCGGTTCGAGTCAAGGAGCAGCAGATGAAGAAGCACCTCAGCATTGGCGTGTCCGCTTTCGCCCTCGCCGCACTACTCTCCGGCTGTGCCGGCACCAGCGGGACCGGCACCTCGACGACGTCGGCAGCTGCAACCACGACGTCGGCAGCCGCCACAACGCCGCCCGGCAGCGCCGCGGCGGGCTCCGCTCCGGCGCCGGCCCCGGCGTCGGCCGCCACGGACCTCAAGGTCGCCGATTCCAGCGCCGGCAGGATCGTCGTCGACGGCAAGGGGATGAGCGTCTACGTCTACGCGAAGGACGTCAAGGACTCCGGGAGGAGCGCCTGCACCGGCGGCTGCCTCCAGTCCTGGCCTCCGGTCCTCGCCGCCGCTGGCACCCCCACGGCCGACGGCGTCACCGGCACCGTGGGCACTATTGCCACCCCGGACGGCAAGAAGCAGCTGACCATCAACGGGATGCCCGTGTACTACTACGCCAAGGACACGGCTGCCGGGGACATTCTGGGCCAGGGCGTCGGCAGCGTCTGGCACCTCATCGCCCCGTCCGGTGAAATGATCGCCGCGGCGGCCGGGTACTAGGAGCCGGCCGCCGCGGCAGACCTTCGGGCGCGGCAGGCCAACAGGTTCAGTCGGCTTCAACCTCGAACTCGACGGCGGCCAGGATCTCCTTCGTGTCCGGGTGGATCATGACCGCCTCGCGTTCATCATCCAGCATGAGGAACTCGCCCTGGTCCGTGGTGAAATGCCACGCCAGGGTGGTCTGTCCGTCGTGGTCATAGTTGGGGTCGCCCATGGTGATCTTCCGGAGCGTGTGGCCGGCCACGTCGCAGAGCTCACGGATGATCACCTCGAATTCCGGGGTGTCCAGCAGTTCATCCTCGGCGGCCTCGGCCTGGCGTTCCGCCAGGTCCGGGACCCGGGAGACGCGCTCGGCGATATGGCGGTCGAGTTCCTCCTCGTCCAGGACGAGGAGGTCTGTCTGGCCCCGCAGCCAGGCGGCGTTGAGCGCGACGAGGTCTTCGGTCTCCAGCAGGGTTTCGAACTCGCCGTCGAGCTCTTCCACGACCCGGCCCGCGTCCGGGACGCTACCGTCCGCGCCGTCTTTGAGACCGTCTTCCGTGCCGTCTTCCAGACCGGTGTCGCCGTCAAGATACGCGTCTGCTTCTTCCTCGGAGAGGGAGTCGAAGGCAGCCACAGTGCGGTTGAAGAGGTCCAGGTGGGCGGCGGCCCCCATCCCCTCCAGCCCGGCCCGGATGTACGCGTCGATGTCCTCGCGGTCCGGCGCGGTGAACACGTACTGGGCGAACCCGCCGCCCAGCGACTGCGTCAGATAGAAGTCAACGTAGTAGCTGCGCAGCGCGTTCGGCGCGATCTCCCCGATGTCGAGCAGCTCCGCGTACATGGCGTTGACAACGTCCACGTTCGCGTCAACGACGTCGGCGTCGCTGCCGTTGATGCGCTCCCGCGGCAGGACCGCCGCGTAACCGGTGGCGGGAAGGGCGGTGGAAAGGCCGTTGCTCATGGAAAATCCTCACTGCTGAAGGCTGGTGTCGCTCCGGACCCTTTTCACGGTACGCGGCACCGACCGAGCGGCGGTTGAGCCTGAGCTGAACGTCCGGCGAAGTTTGGGTGTCCCGGGCCGGCACGTCCATTGCGCCCGGTTACCAGATGGGCAGGTTATCCACATGGGCAGGCAGCCGGGTACGGGGTGTCCTGCCAGGCTCGGTAAGATGGATCCGATGACCAACTGCTGAAAGTAGTGCGCACATGCCATCCCATCCGGACGAGAGTGCGGCACTGGCAATACAGACCCCCGCGATCAACGACCGCTCCCTCGCGGCCGGACTTGCCTACGCCATGGGGAGCCGTGTTTCCGGGATTTCCTTCGATTCCGCCACCGGACTCATGCTCGGCAAAGTCCGGGGCGGCTCCGATGTGCCGTACTCGACCACGGCGAAGCTGGTCCGGAAGGCGGGCGGGTGGAGCTGTACCGTCGGCGTCTGCAGCTGCCCGGTCCGGAAGGACTGCAAGCACGTGGCGGCACTGTTGTTTGCCGCCGAGGACAACCCCGCGATCCGGGTCCAGCTGCTCACTCCCGCCGATACGAGCCGGCTGTCCCGGCAGGCTCCGGTGCTTGAAGTGGCGGACTGGGAGCAGGCCCTCAGCCCGCTGATCGCCCGGCCGGGAATCACCCAGTCCACCAACGGCATCCCGCTGGCGCTCCAGTTCGAGATCGAAGAACCCGCTCCGCATTTCTCCTACACCGGCCGCCGGGACCCGCTGCGCAGCGTCCGCCAGCTCAAGGCGCGTCCCGTCATCATGGGGGCCAAGGGCAAATGGATCCGCGGCGACGTCTCCTGGAACACCCTGAGCTACCTGAGCTACCGGCGCGAATGCAACGAGGCCCACGTCGAGTGGATGCAGGAGTTCCTCGCCTCGCACACCGCCCAGGCCAACCGCCAGCACGCCGGGACCGGGCTGTGGCTGGGCATGAACACCTACGCCGGCAAGAACTTGTGGAGCCTGCTGGCCCAGGCCCGGAAGATCGGCGTCGCCCTGGTCCACAGCCGGGGTTCGGAGCCGGTGCGGCTCGTCGAGCAGCCGGCCGCCGTCGGGCTCAACCTGGCCCGGTTCGCCGCCGCGCCGGTCCCGGCCGGAGGGAACGACGCCAGCGGCGGTGACCCGGCTGCCGGCCGTGGGGACGGCGGCGGCGGGCTGTCGCTCGCCCCCGTCATCACCGTCGAGGGGGAGGTGGTCGATCCCGCATCCGTCGGGACCATCGGGCGCCCGGCCCACGGGATCTTCCTGACCTCCGGGCCGGATGCCCTGCCGGGAGTCGCGCCGGCGGACTCCGTCATCACGCTCGCCCCGCTGGAAAGCGGGCTCAGCGAGGAGCTCCTGACCTTTGTCACGGCCGGAACCACACTGCACATTCCGGCCCGGGATGAGAGCCGCTTCCTGACCGGTTTCTACCCCAAGCTCAAGCAGAGCGCCCGGGTGACCGCCTCCGATGAGTCCGTGGAACTGCCCCAGCTGGCCGTTCCCACGCTGTCGCTGCTGGCGAACTACGGCGCCGACCACCGGGTCCGGCTGCACTGGGAATGGCATTACAAGTCCGGCACGCTCGTCACGTCCCAGCCGCTCTGGCGCCACCCCGGCGACCACGGCTACCGGGACGACCCCGCCGAGGCCCGGATCCTCGAAGCCGTCGGACAGCCCTGGGACGTGGTGCCGGCGCTGGGCGAGTCGGCCGCGGGCGGCTGGGGAACGCCGCGGCTGGCAGCATCGGCCGAACTCAGCGGCCTGGACACCCTGGCGTTCACCGAGGAACTGCTCCCTGCGCTCCGCGAGGTCCCCGGCGTCAGCGTCGACACGGCCGGCGAGATCGCCGACTACCGGGAGGCGGAGGAGGCCCCGGTGGTGTCCATCTCCACGAAGGCCACCGAGCAGCGGGACTGGTTCGACCTGGGCATCCAGATTTCCCTGGAAGGCCAGCCGGTGTCCTTCGCCGCCGTTTTCTCGGCCCTGGCGGCCGGACAGACCAAGATGCTGCTGCCCAGCGGCGCCTACTTCTCCCTGGACCTGCCCGAACTGCACCAGCTCCGGGCGCTGATTGAGGAGGCGCGGGAACTGCAGGACAACAAGGACGCGCCGCTGCAGATCAGCCGTTTCCAGGCGGGGCTCTGGGACGAGCTGGCCCAGCTCGGCATCGTGGATGAGCAGGCTGCGGCCTGGCGCGAAGCGGTCGGCGGGCTGCTCGAAGGCGGAGTGAAGGGCCTGCCGTTGCCGGCAACGCTCAACGCCGAGCTGCGCCCGTACCAGCTGGAAGGGTTCAACTGGCTCAGCTTCCTGTACCGCCACGGGCTCGGCGGGGTGCTGGCCGACGACATGGGCCTGGGCAAGACCGTGCAGGCGCTGGCGCTGATCTGCGCCGCCAAGATCGCAGCCGAAGGCCCTGGGGCAGCGGCCGACGGCGGAGCCTCCCCCGCGGGAGCTGCCGCGGCAACCGCCGCGGACGCTGGCGGGGCAGCACCCGGCGCAGTTCCCGGCGCCGCTGCCGGGGACGCGCCTTTCCTCGTGGTCGCCCCCACGAGTGTTGTCGGGAACTGGGAGGCCGAGACCGCACGGTTCGCCCCCGGCCTCACGGTGCGTGCCATCAGCGAAACCTTCGCCAAAAGCGGCTCTGATCCGGTTTCGGCCATGGCGGGGGCGGACATCATCATCACCTCCTACGCCCTGTTCCGGATCGACTACGAGGCCTATGCGTCCAAGGAATGGGCCGGCCTGGTCCTGGATGAGGCCCAGTTCGTCAAGAACCACCAGTCCAAGGCGTACCAGTGCGCCCGGAAGCTTCCGGCAGTGTTCAAACTGGCCATCACCGGCACCCCGCTCGAGAACAACCTGATGGAGTTCTGGGCGCTCACCTCGATCGTCGCGCCGGGGCTTTTCTCCAGTCCGAAGCGTTTCGCCGAGTACTACCAGAAGCCGGTGGAAAAGAACGGTGACAAGGCCCAGCTGGACAAGCTCCGGCGTCGGGTCCGTCCGCTGATGATGCGCCGCACCAAGGAGCAGGTCATCCACGACCTGCCGCCGAAGCAGGAGCAGATCCTCGAGGTGGTGCTGAACCCGCGGCACCAGAAGGTGTACCAGACGCACCTGCAGCGGGAACGCCAAAAGATCCTGGGCCTGATCGACGACGTCAACAAGAACCGCTTCACCATCTTCCAGTCCCTCACGCTGCTGCGGCAGCTCAGCCTGGATCCCTCGCTGATCGATCCCGCACTCTCCGGGGTGCGGTCCAGCAAACTCGATGTGCTCTTCGAACAGCTGGAGGACCTCGTGGCTGAGGGGCACCGGGCGCTCATTTTCAGCCAGTTCACCGGGTTCCTGGGCAAAGTCCGTGAGCGGCTCGTCGAGGAGGACATCGAGTTCTGCTACCTCGACGGCAGCACCCGCAACCGCACCGACGTCGTAAATGAGTTCAAGAACGGCGCCGCCCCGGTGTTCCTTATCAGCCTCAAGGCCGGCGGCTTCGGCCTGAACCTGACCGAGGCGGACTACGTGTTCCTGCTGGACCCGTGGTGGAACCCTGCCTCGGAGGCGCAGGCCGTGGACCGCACGCACCGGATCGGGCAGGCCCGCAATGTGATGGTCTACCGGCTCGTCGCCAAGGACACCATCGAGGAGAAGGTCATGGCCCTCAAGGCCAGGAAGTCCCAGCTGTTCGCCGACGTCATGGAGGGCGACGCCCTCTCCGGCGGAGCGCTCACGGCCGAGGACCTGGCCGGCCTGTTCACCGACTAGGAACCCCACCAAAGCAACGCGGGGTCACATAGCGCCGGTAAATCCCCTCGGGATGGGCGCGAAGTGACCCCGCGTTGGGTGGTTTGCGTTGCCCTTCCACCAGCTGTCCGGATCGCCGTCGTGGCGCCACCGGAAGATCACCATGACCATCACTCAGAACCCGGCGGCGACGTCCTGCCACGTCCCGCTGGCGGCGTCGTAGAAAGGGGCCCGGTGCTGGCTCCGGGCTTCGTCACTCGCTGTTCCGCGGCCGCCACACCACGACGGCCTGGGACCGGGCCCGGGGGCGCTTGCCGCGGGCCAGGCTGACGACGTCGCCCGCGGCTCCGGCGGCGAAGATGCGGGAGTCCAGGGCGCGGGGGCGGCGTTCGAGCTCTTCGCTCAGTTCGGTGACGCGCCGCTGCAGGGCTGCCACCTGGTTCTCCAGCTGGAGGATCCGTTTGATGCCTTCGAGGGAGACGCCCTCCTGCGAGAGCCGCTGCACCTCGCGGAGCATGTTGATGTCCCGCTGCGAGTAGCGGCGGGACTTGCCGGGGGCCCGGCTGGGCGAGACGATGCCCAGCCGGTCGTACTGCCGCAGCGTCTGGGGGTGCATGTCCGCCAGTTCCGCGGCCACGGAGATAACGAAGATCGGCTGCTCAAAGTCGATGGCCATGGCAGGCGTCCGTTCCTAGAGCCGGGCCTTGGCTGCCAGTTCGGCGCGGACGTCCTCGCCGGAGGTGGCCGCGGCGAAGGCCTTGACAGCCTCCTCGGCTTCCTTGTTGAGCTTTCGCGGGACGGCGACGTCAATGGTGACCAGCAGGTCCCCGGTGGCCTTGGCGTGCTTGACACCGCGGCCCTTGACCCGGAGTGTGCGGCCCGACGGCGTGCCGGCCGGAACCCGCACCTTGACCTTGTCGCCGTCGATGGTCGGAACCTCGATGTCCGCGCCCAGAGCTGCCTCCGGGAAGGTGACGGGGACGTGGATGCGCAGGTTGTCGCCGTCGCGGACGTAGAAGTCGTGCGGCTTAACCGAAACGGTGACCATCAGATCCCCGTATCCGGCCGGACCGTACTGGCCCTTGCCGCGGACCCGGACCTTTTGGCCGTCCTTGATGCCGGCCGGGACGCGCACGTCGATGACTTCCCCGTCCGGTTCACGCAGGCCGATGGTGGTTCCGCGGATGGAACCGGCGAAGGAAATGGAGGTCGACGCCGTCCGGTCCGCGCCCTTCTGCGGTGCCCGCTGGAAGGACTGGCCGCCGCCGAAGCCGCCGCCGCCTCCGCCGAAGAGGTCGGCGAACTCCGGCGGAATACCGCCGGCCGTGCTGTAGCCGCCGGATTGGCGTCCCCCGCCGCCGGTGAACAAGCCGCCGAAGAGGTCCTCGAAGCCAGCCCCGCCACCGGCGCCGCCGCCACCGCCCGGGGCGAAGCGGGCTCCGCCGCCCATGGCCCGGATGGCGTCGTACTGCTGGCGCTCGTCGGCGTCGGAGAGCACGGAGTAGGCCTCGGAGATGTCCTTGAACTTCCGCTCCGAAGCGGCGTTCCCCGCGTTGGTGTCCGGGTGGTGCTGCCGCGCGAGCTTCCGGTAGGCCTTCTTGATGTCGGCGTCGGAAGCGTCCTTGGCGACTCCAAGGATCTTGTAGAAGTCCTTGTCCACCCAGTCCTGGCTAGCCAATGGCGTTTCCTTTCAAATCTGTGTGCCGAGATGACAGTCCGCGCCCATGTCTGTTCGAAACACGGGCGCGAACTGTCACCTCGATGAGGTACTGCTAGGCCGGAACAGCCACGATGACCTGTGCTGCGCGGAGCACCCGGTCGCCGGACTTGTAACCCGAGCGCAGGACCTGGCTTACGGTGTCGATTTCGACATCTGTGCCGGGCTGCTGGATGAGGGCCTCGTGGATCGTGGGATCGAACTCCACGCCGGTCTCATCGATGCGGACCAGGCCATACGTCTTCAGCGCGTTCTCCAGCTTGGCGGCGATCGCGGCGAACGGTCCGTCCGTGAGGTCACCGTGCTGGCGGGCGGCGTCGACGTCGTCCAGTACCGGGAGCAGGGAGTTCATGACGCCAATGACGGCCATCTCCCCCGCCACGGCACGGTCTCGTTCGACGCGCTTGCGGTAGTTGACGTATTCGGCCTGCAGGCGGCGAAGGTCATTCCTGAGCTCCTCCGCCTCTGCCCCGTCCGCGCCCTGGGCCACGGAATCGGCGGCGGGCACCTCAACACTGTTGAGGATGTCCTCGGCCTGGGACAGTGCATCCCCGGAATCCGGGGCCCCGGCGGCGCCGTGCTCCTGGTCGGGGTGGCGGGCCTGGCCGGTCTTCGGGTCAACCTTGCGGTTGTCGTGGATGATCGGCTTCTGCGGCTCGTTCTCCCGCTGTTCAGCGTCGCGACGGCTCTCGGAAGAACCGTGCTCTTCTTCGTTACCGTGGTGCGGCATGATTACTTCTTCTCGTCTTCGTCAACGATCTCGGCGTCCACGATGTCCTCGTCGGAGCCCGCTGCCTGCTCGCCTGCCGGGGCACCCTGGGCGCCGGTGGCGCCGTCCGGGGAACCTGCCTGGGCGTAGATGGCCTCGCCGAGCTTGGTCTGGGAAGCCTGCAGCTTCTCAAACGCGGTCTTCACGGCGGCATCGTCGGTGCCTTCGAGGGCGGCCTTGAGGGCGTCGACGTCGGCCTGGACCTCGGTCTTGATCTCTGCAGGCAGCTTGTCGGCGTTGTCGGCGATCAGCTTGTCCACGGAGTAGGCGAGCTGCTCGGCGGTGTTGCGGGTGTCGGCTGCCTCGCGGCGGGCCTTGTCCTCTGCTGCGTGCTCCTCGGCGTCCTTGACCATGCGGTCGATGTCTTCCTTGGAGAGGCTGGAACCGCCGGTGATGGTCATGGACTGTTCCTTGCCGGTGCCCTTGTCCTTTGCCGAGACGTGCACGATGCCGTTGGCGTCGATGTCGAAGGTGACCTCAACCTGCGGGACGCCGCGCGGGGCCGGAGCGATCCCGGTCAGCTCGAAGGTGCCCAGCGGCTTGTTGTCGCGGGTGAACTCGCGCTCGCCCTGGAAGACCTGGATGGCAACGGACGGCTGGTTGTCATCCGCCGTGGTGAAGGTCTCGGACCTCTTGGTCGGGATGGCCGTGTTGCGCTCGATCAGGTGCGTCATGATGCCGCCCTTGGTTTCGATGCCGAGGGAGAGCGGGGTGACGTCGATGAGGAGAACGTCCTTGCGCTCACCCTTCAGGACACCGGCCTGCAGTGCGGCGCCGACGGCGACGACCTCATCCGGGTTGACGCCCTTGTTCGGCTCCTTGCCGCCGGCCAGTTCCTTGACCAGGTCGTAGACGGCCGGCATGCGGGTGGAACCGCCGACGAGCACGATGTGGTCGATCTGGGAAAGCTGGATGCCGGCTTCCTTGATGACGTCGTGGAACGGCTTTTTGGTGCGGTCCAGGAGGTCCTTGGTGAGGTCCTGGAACTTGGCGCGGGTCAGCTGCTCGTCCAGGTGCACCGGGCCGTCCGGGGTGACGGAGAGGTACTGCAGGGAGACGTTGGTGCTGGAGGAGGAGGAGAGTTCCTTCTTGGCCTGCTCGGACGCTTCACGCAGGCGCTGCAGGGCGATCTTGTCCTTGGAGAGGTCGATGCCCTTGACCTTGAGCTGGTTCAGCAGGTAGTCAACGACGCGCTGGTCCCAGTCGTCACCGCCGAGGCGGTTGTCGCCGGCGGTGGAGCGGACCTGGATGGTGGAGAAGTTGTCTTCATCCTTGCCAACCTCGAGGAGGGAGACGTCGAAGGTTCCGCCGCCGAGGTCGAAGACGAGGATAAGTTCGTCCTCTTTGCCCTTATCGAGGCCGTAGGCCAGTGCCGCGGCGGTGGGCTCGTTGACGATGCGCAGAACCTTGAGGCCTGCGATTTCGCCGGCCTCCTTGGTGGCCTGGCGCTGTGCGTCGTTGAAGTACGCGGGGACGGTGATCACGGCGTCCGTGACCTTTTCACCCAGGTAGGACTCGGCATCGTTCTTCAGCTTCATCAGGATGCGGGCGGAGATTTCCTGCGGGGTGTACTTCTTGTCGTCAATGGCGACGGTCCAGTCAGTGCCCATGTGGCGCTTGACCGAAGCAATGGTGCGGTCGATGTTGTTGACGGCCTGGCGCTTGGCGATTTCGCCAACCAGCACTTCGCCGGACTTGGAGAACGCAACAACCGACGGCGTGGTGCGGCCACCCTCGGCGTTGGCAATGACGGTGGGCTCGCCGCCTTCGAGAACGGAGACGACGGAGTTGGTTGTTCCGAGGTCAATACCTACTGCACGTGACATGTGTTGCTTCCTTTTCTTTCCTTGGAAACTTGCTTGATTGGCTGCGGACCCAGAGAGTCCGACCGTTATTGAGCGATCTGCACTCAACTCTACTCAGACCCGCGTCAAAGTCAATTCAAAGTTGAGCGACCTGCACTCAACTTTGAATTGCGGGGGGCTCGAGCCCGTCACTGCAAGCCGCACTTTCCCGGAATTCCGGGGAATTTCGGGCAGCACCAAGGCCGGCAACTGCACCGTTCGCTGATCGCGAAGTCCGACGCCTAGTGGTCCGCGAGGCCCGTTTCGCCTGCGGAGTCGTCCCGGGAGGGCGCCGCCAAGGGCTCGCGGTCCGCGGCAGGCCGGGCACCTGCCGGACCTGCGGCACCCGCGGCGCCGTAGTCGCCTTCCGGATACTCACCCTCTTCGGCGGCGGCAGGCGGCGCAACTGTGCCACCCGCCGCTCCATAGTCGCCCTCGGGGTAGTCGCCCTCCTCAGCGCCGACGGCGGTGGTGCCGCCGACTCCTGCCGCGCCGTAGTCGCCGGTGGAGTATTCGCCCTCCGCCGCCGCGGGCGGGTTCTCCCCGGCGGAGCCCGCCGTGCCGTAGTCGCCCTCGACATACTGGCCCTCGGCCGCCGCGCCTTCGGGTTCCGCTGCCGTTCGATCAGACTCGTTGTTTTCGGACATGGTTGGATCCTTCCTGGAAGCTCCGGCGCGCCCAGGCAGGCGCAGGGGCAGTCTATCGAGCGTCGCCGGGAGACAACAGAGGGCACGGAAACCCGGGCCCAGCGGCCAGGAGGGTTAAGAAGCCAGGAGGGTTAATAAGCCGGCCGCTCGCCCGCCCCGTCGGCCGCGCAAAGCCCCGCGAGATCCGCCAGCGCGGCCAGATGGTGGGAAAAGAGTTCGTCCGGGGCGGCGAAGGTGCCCGCGCCGTACTGGCCGAAAACCTCGAAGCTGACGGCGCCGAACAGCGAGGTCCAAACGAGCGCGCCCCGCGCCAGCAGCCGGTCCGACACCGCGAGTCCCATCCCGTCGCGGATGCGCGCCAGGTCGGCGGCGAGCGGCGGCACGACGGCGGCCCCACCGCCTGGATCCACCAGCCGGCCCGCGCGGTAGGCGCCGTCCAGCAGAGCCATCAGGGCGTAGATGACCCGGGTGCCGGGCCCCGTAGTCCGCTCGGCAGGCGCCCGGTATCCGGGCACCGGGCTGCCGAAGAGGAGTCCGTAGCGGGCCGGCTCGCGCAGCGCCCAGCGCCGCACCGCGGAACCCAGGGCACTGAACCGTCCGGCGAAGTCGGCCGCGGGCAGGGCGGACACGGCGGCGTCCACTTCGTCGCCGAGCTCGTTGTAGGCGTCGATGAGCAGCAAGGTCAGCAGCTCTTCACGGTTCTCCACATAGCGGTAGACCGCCGAGGAGACGACGCCGAGGTCCCTGGCCACGGCACGAAGGGACAGTGCGGCGGCCCCGTGCACTGCCAGGTGGTCCCGGCCAAGGCGCACGATGTCCTCAATGGTCCGGGCCCGGGCGCGCTCGCGCGGGGTGGGCGGCTTCGGAGACGGGGCGCTGGCGGTCTGCGGCATGGCTCCAGCATTCCACAAAGCAGAGCAGTGTCAACAAATGTGAGCACTGCTCTTGACTTCCCTCTGAACCGGCGGCATCCTGAATTAGGAGAGCACCGCTCTCGCAAGCCCGAACGAACCAACGAAGCCGGGCGACCCGAGAAAGTGAGAACACCATGTCCCAGCCTGATTCCCCCGAGGTCCCTGCCCTGTTCGTCGTTACCGGCGCCGGCCCGGTTGGCTGGACGGTTGCCGAGCAGCTCGCCACAGCGGGCCACCGGGTGCGCGTCCTCACCCGCTCCGGCAGCGGGCCCGCCCACCCGCGGATCGAGAAGGTGGCCGTGGATGTCTCCGACCCGGCGCAGCTTGGCGGTCTGTTCCGCGGAGCCAAGGCCGTGTTCCACTGCATCCACGGCTCGCAGTACAGCGCCAGGGTCTGGGGCGAGGAACTGCCCGGCGCCGAGCAGACAGTGCTTGCCGCGGCGGGCGAGGCCGGCGCCGTCGTCGTCTTTCCGGAAAGCCTATACTCCTACAGCGAGCCGGAACGGCCGATGACCGAGGAGGGCCCGCGGGAGGCCCAGGGCGGCAAACGGGGCATCCGGACCGCACTCCTGAAGGCCCGAGCGGCGTCCGCAACAGACACCGTAAGCGTGGTGGCGGGTGATTTCTTCGGCCCCAGGGTCCGCGGTGCGCATGCCGGCGAGCGCATGGTGAAGCCGGTACTGGCCGGCAAATACCTGCTGGTGATCGGCAACGCGGGGCTGCCGCACTCCTTCACCTATGTGCCGGATCTGGCCGCCGCCATGATCAGGGCCGCGCAGGATCCGGTCCTCTGGAACCGGGTGTGGCACGCGCCGACCGGCCCGGCGCTGAGCCAACGGCAGATCGCCGCAGCGTTCGCCGCCGCCGCCGGCGTCCGCGCACCGCGCGTGGTTGCCATCCCCGGCCGGGCGCTGCGGATGATGGGCATGTTTTCCCCCGGGACGCGTGAACTGGCCGAAACGCTCTACCAGTTCGAGCGCCCTTTCGTGATGGACTCCCGGGCCAGCGAGGCGGCCCTGGGGCTGCAGCCCACCCCGTTGACGGAAGCAGCCGCCGCCACCGTTGCGTGGTGGGGGGACCAGGAACGGTGACGGCGGCTGCGGACTCGGGGTGCCGGCTAGCGGATGCCTGCCTTTGCAGCTTCCGGCTGCGGGGCCGCGGGCTGGGCGCGCGCGGCGGCATCCGTGTCGGGGCGTCCGAGCTTGCTCGGCCACCAGATCCGCGGGCCGATGTCGTAGGCCAGGGCCGGGACCAGCAGCGAGCGGACCAGAATGGTGTCCAGCAGTACCCCGAAGGCCACAATGAAGGCCAGCTGCACGAGGAACATGATGGGGATGACGCTCAGGGCCGCGAAGGTGGCCGCGAGGACCACTCCGGCGGAGGTGATCACGCCGCCCGTGACGCCCAGGCCGCGGAGGTTGCCGGGCCGGGTGCCGTGCTTGATTGATTCCTCCCGGACCCGGCTCATCAGGAAGATGTTGTAGTCCACCCCCAGCGCGACGAGGAAGACGAAGCCAAACAGGGGAACAGTGGCGTCGGCTCCCGGGAATCGGAAGACGTTGTTGAACACGAAGGCGGAGACTCCCATGGCGGCGGCGTAGGACAGGACCACCGAGGCGACCAGCAGGACCGGCGCCAGCACGGAGCGCAGCAGCAGCATCAGGATGATGAGGATGACCGCGAGGACCACCGGGATGATGGTGACGAGGTCACGCTGGGCGGTGGTGTTCGTATCCAGTGCCGTCGCGGTCACTCCGCCGACGAGTGCGCCGTCGTCAGTCTTCTTCAGTTCCTGGCGCAGGGCCACCACGACGTTTTCGGCCTCGTTGGAGTCCGCGGCGTAGTTCAGCGTTGCATTGATCAGGACCTTGCCGTCCCTGACGGCGGGCGCCGTAGGAGCCGCCGGAGCACCGGGTGCAGCCGGGGCGCCGGTCATGATGGGGACGCCGCCCTCGGCCAACAGGTAGGCATCCCCGACGCCGTCGGTCGCCTTGGTCTTGGCCAGCACCTCCTGGGCCTTCGCCTCCTGGGCGACGATCACGGCGGGGCTGCCGGACCCGGCGTCGAAGTGCCGGGCCAGGGCATCCTGGCCGTCCACGGCGTTGGAGGCGGTGAGGATGACGTCGGTCTGCGGGACGCCGTTGGCCTTGAGCTGGAGCAACCCGGTGGACGCCACCAGGAGCAGCAACACGGAAGCGATCCAGACCGTGCGGGGCCGGCGGGAGACAAGGGAACCGGTGGCGCGCCACAGACCTTTCTGACCCTCCAGCCCGGTGACGTACTCCGGCTCGCGCTCGGTCTCCGGAAGCAGCTTGGGACGGAACGGCCAGAAGGCGGCCCGGCCCAGCAGCGCCATCATCGCTGGCAGCAGGGTCAGCGCCGCGATGAGGGAACACAGGATGCCTGCGGCCGCCACGGGTCCGAGGGCCTTGTTCGAGTTGAGGTCGGAGAAGAGCAGGCACAGCAGCGCGATGATGACTGTGGCGCCGGAGGCAACGATCGGCTCCCAGGCCGCCTTCCAGGCGGTGAGCGCGGCGGCCGTGCGGTTGGTGGTGTGCGTCAGGGCCTCGCGGAAGCGTGCCACGTAGAGCAGCGCGTAGTCCGTGGCGGCGCCGATCACGAGGATGGAGAGGATGCCCTGGCTCTGGCCGTTCAGCTGGATCCAGCCGAGCTTGGCCATGCCGAAGACCAGCAGGATGGCGGCGCAGAGCGCGAAGACCGACGTGAACAGCACGGCGATCGGCAACAGCAGCGATCGGTAGACGATCAGCAGGATCAGGAAAACCGCGCCGAGCGCCACGAGCAGCAGAATGCCGTCAATGCCGGCAAAGGCACTAACGAGGTCGGCCGTGAGCCCGGCCGGACCGGTCACGAAGGTCTGCATTCCCGCCGGCGCGGATGCCTGGACCACCTCGCGGAGTTCCTTGACGACCGCCTTGACCTCGCCGGCGGACTCGATGGGAACCACAAACTGCACGGCTTTGGCGTCCTCGGAAGGGATGGGGCCGACGACGGTGCTGCCGCCGCCCACGGCCTCCAGCTTGCCCTTGAGGGCTGCCGCCTCGCCGAGTTGGGCCGGGGTGAACGCCGAATCGCTCTCAACGACGATGACGGCGGGGATCTGGTTCGAGGCCCGGAACTTGGCCTGCCAGTCCTGGGCCTCCGTGGCCTCGGCTCCCGCCGGGAGGAAGGACGCCTGGTCGTTCGAGGAGACCTCACTGAGCCGGCCAAAGGTGGGTCCGCCGATCCCGGCGATGGCCAGCCAGGTGACAACGAGCAGAACGGGTATCAGCCAACGCAGCCAAAAGGGGACGCGGGCACTGCTTTGTGGTGTCTTGTTCATGGTTCCTTCTGGTGCGTGCCTCGGAGGAGTAGAATTGAGTCCATAATAGACTATCTCCACGATGGAGATAACCCACCGACGTCAATTCTTGGCAAAGATTGTGGCCCTGGGCCGGTTCGAAGCCGGGGTCCGCTGAAGTAAACTCCGGAGGGCGCCTGCTGCGGGAGCAGGCGTGAACCAGGTACCGGGAGAGGAAGGTGCACCGTGACAGTCGATCCGTCGGGACGACCAGAACCTTCCGGGGCGCCCTCCGGACCGCCGCCCGGGCCGCCGCCGCTGGTGCGGCTGCTGCAGGATTTCAGCCTTGAGGCCAACCGCTACGTGGATTCCGCCGGCGGACGCAACGACATGCACCGGACAGACCTCAACGCCCTTGCCGTGATCATGCAGCACACCGCACGGAACCAGATCGTCACCCCCGGCGTGCTGCGTAAGGAACTGCACCTCAGCTCACCGGCCACCACGGCGCTGATCGACCGGCTGCACAAGTCCGGCCACGTCATCCGGGAACGGCAGGGTAGCGACCGGCGGCAGGTCCAGCTCCGGATGACCCCCAAGGCCTACCGCGACGGCGGTGCCATGTTCCAGCCGCTGGCCCGCCACATGGGCGCCGCGATGGCCGAATTCACTCCGGAGGAGCTGGAGATCGCGACCCGCTTTATGACCTCGATGATCGAGGCGACGGTCAGGGCCGGGCAGGAGGCGGCGCAGCAGGTTGCACCGTCTGCAGCCGACGCGTCCTAGTTGCCTTTCTCGGGCGGCCCAGGCCCAAGGGCAGGAGCCCCCAGCCCGCTGTGCGCCCCGCCCATGCCGCAGCCGCGGCCAGCCCCAGCGAGGCCGAAAATCCTGCGGTCTTCCCCGCTGCCCCCTCCCCCTTTCACGGATTTGCCGGCGCGAGGCGGTAGCGTTTCCTTATGAGTGCGCAGCAGCCTGAAGATGTGTACACCCACGGCCACCACGAGTCGGTGGTCCGCGCCCATGCCTCGCGGACGGCGGAGAACTCCGCGGCCTTTGTGATCCCGTACCTCACCCCTGGGGTTTCCGTGCTCGACGTGGGCTGCGGGCCCGGCAGCATCACCTGCGATTTCGCCGGGCTGGTCTCCCCCGGGACGGTCACCGGGCTGGACCGCTCGCCCGAAGTGATCGGCCAGGCGGCCGCGCTCGCGGCCGAGCGCGGCGTGCGGAACGTCGAGTTCGTCGCCGGCAACATCTACGACCTCGACTTTGAGGATGAAACGTTCGACGTCGTGCACGCCCACCAGGTGCTGCAGCATCTCACGGACCCGGTCGCTGCCCTGCGGGAAATGCGCCGCGTAGCCAAACCCGGTGGCATCGTGGCGGTACGCGACGCCGATTTTCATGGCATGAGCTGGTTCCCGGCCGTCCCCGAGCTGGATGAATGGATGGAGCTCTACCAGCGGATCGCCCGCCGCAACGGGGCCGAACCCGACGCCGGACGCCGCCTGGTGTCCTGGGCCCAGTCCGCCGGGTTCACCGACGTCGCTCCCTCCAGCAGCAACTGGCTCTACGCCACCGGACAGCAGCGACGCTGGCAGGCGCGGGTGTGGGGCGAGCGCGTGCTGCACTCAGCCTTCGCGGACCAGGCACTCGAATACGGCTTTGCAAATGCCGCCGATCTGGCCCGGATTTCGGCCGGCTGGCACCGCTGGGGCTCCACGGATGACGGCTGGTTCCTGATCCCCAACGGCGAGGTGATCGCGCGGGCCTAAGGTGCTCCCGGCGCCGGTGCCCCATACGGCAGCGCGGGCGCGTCGCAGCACGGACGGTTGGGCGGGCCCGGCAGCCGTTGACCGTGAGGGCCGCCGCTGGCAGGCCGTTGTCCACATAGCCGCCGACCGCTCTAGAGCTCCGGCGCCGGGTTTCTTAGCATCAAGACATGATCATCCAAGCAGGTTTTGACTTCGAGATACTCGCCCGCCCGTTGATCGTCCAGCACGGCGCACTCCTGCCCAGGCTCGTCCTGATTGGCCTGGACGCCGAAATGCAGCTCGACGACGTACACGTCATCACTGAAGAATTCGAGGGTTCCCTGGCCCCTTTCCACGACGCTGTCCTGGCCGCGCTCGATACGGAATTCACCAAGTACTTTGCCATCGCCCACCCCGGCAGATTCACTGGATACATCCAAACGGAGCCAATCATGGACGAGGCCGATGAATTGGAATCGAAGGCGGCCGAACGGGGACTGCGGCTGATCGGCCACTTCGCCCTCGACGAAACGGGCTACATGTCCGCCCGCGCGCATATGTACTTCGACCAGTATCCGAGTCACAACGACCTTCCGAGAACCATGCTGCACTGGTCCCATTCGAAGCTGCTCCGGTGCCTCTGCGCCCGGTGCGACCCCTTGTGCCAAACGGCGGGCGCGTGACTGTGTTGTGAAGCGAGGGGCGAAGAGGGCCCGTCCGCGGAAGTAAGCTGAATCAGTGCAACCCTCCCTTTGGCTGGCCCTGGCGGGCGCCGGCGTCCTGATCAGCTTCACTCCCGGCGCAGGTGCCATCAACACCATGAGCAACTCCCTGAACTCCGGCTTCCGGCGTTCCATCTGGGGGATCCTCGGCCAGCAGGCCGCGCTGGTGGTGCACATCGTGATCGTGGCCCTCGGCGTCGGGGTGCTGGTGGCCAGCTCGCCGGTGGCCTTCAACGTGATCCGCTACGCCGGCGCCGCCTACCTTGTCTACCTGGGCATCCAGCAGTTCCGGCACAAACCCGACCTGGACCAGGAAAAGGCTGCCGCGCTGCGCAACGAGCCGGCATTCTCCATGTTCCGCCGCGGGCTGTGGGTCAACCTGCTGAACCCCAAGGCGATCGTGTTCTTCCTGGCTTTCATGCCGCAGTTCATCCGCCCGGAGAATCCGCTCCTGCCGCAGTACCTGACGTTGTCTGCCACAGTGATTGTCATCGACATCCTGGTCATGTGGTTCTTCTTCGCCGCCGCAGCCAAGTCCTTCCAGCGGTTCACGCACGACGCCCGCGGGCAGCGCATACTCAACCGGACGTTTGGCGTGCTGTTCATGGCCGTCGGCGTCGCACTGGCCCTCATCCACTGACGGCCCCGCCCGGGACGGGCGGCCCGGCTTTCCGGGACCAGTCCAGTCAGACGTGGCCGGGGGTCAGTTTCCGAAGATCGGCCTTCCGGATCTTGCCGCTCGCGGTCCTGGGCATTTCTGCCACGAAGACCACTGATTTGGGGATCTTGTAACGAGCGAGCCGGCCCTCCAGGTGGGAGCGAAGCTGCTCTTCCGTCAGTTGGGCACCCTCCCGCAGGAGCACCACGGCCCGCGGCACTTCGCCCCATTTCTCGTCCGGCACGCCGATCACCGCGACACTTCCGACGACGTCGAGCTCGGCGATGGCTTGTTCCACCTCGGCCGGGTAGATATTCTCCCCGCCGGAGATGATCATGTCCTTGAGCCGGTCGGAGATGAACACGAAACCGTCCGGGTCCTTGTAGCCCATGTCCCCGGATTTGAACCAGCCGTCAGCGGTGTAGGAATCCGCTGAGGCCTCGGGCCGGTTCCAGTACTGGTGGATGACGTTGGGTCCCTTGATCTGGATCTCCCCCACCGTCCCTGGCGCGGCCGGGCCGGCCGCCGGATCCACGGGATCAGCCACCCGGACTTCGGTGAAGAAGTGCGGCAGCCCCGAGGACCCTGCCTTGTCCCGGGACCTGGCCGCCGGCAACGTGGTGGCGCCGGGCGCCGTCTCGGTCATGCCGTAGCCGTTGGAGAAGCGCAGCCCCCGGCGTTCGTATGCTTCCAGGACCCGCATGGGCACGGCGGACCCGCCACACGTCAATTTGTTCAGCGAACTGAGGTCCGTGGCGTCCCAGTCCGGGTGCTCGCACAGCATCTGATAGGTGGTGGGCACCCCGCTGATGGTTGTTGCGTGGTGCCGCTGGATCAGCTCCAGCGTCCGGCGGGGATCGAACTTGGCTTCCAGGACCACGGTGCCGCCCTTCAGCAGCGTGGGCAGGACACCCATGTCCAGGGAAGCCACATGGAACATCGGTGAGATCATGAGGGCCACATCGGTGGAGGCAAAGTCGAAGTCGACCAGCACGTTGACGCAGTTCCACGTGATGTTTCCGTGTGTCAGGAGTGCACCTTTGGGGTTTCCAGTTGTTCCGGAGGTGTAGAGAATCATGGCGGCGTCGTCCAGGCCCACGGGCTCGTCCGGCGGGAGCGCCGCCCCGGAGGCGATCACGGCCTCCATCCCCTCCACCACGGTTCCCCTGGCAGCACGGCCGCCGCCAGTGCCGCCGTCGGGCACCGTCCTGCCGGGTCCGGTTTCATCGGCGACGACGATTCGCCCGGCCACCGCGGTCCCCGCCGAGCCGCGCTCCGCAGGTTCCGTGAGCGCCGCAGTGTGGACCAGCAGGACTGCGCCGCTGTCCCGGAGCTGGAACTGGATTTCGGGCGGCGCGAGCCGGGTGTTCAGCGGGACGAAGACCGCCCCCGCCAGGCCGGCGGCGAACAGGGTCTCCAGAAAGGAGGGATCGTTATCGCCCAGGTAGGCCACCCGGTCGCCTTTGCTCACGCCGCGGTCCCGGAGGGCGTTGGCGAGACGGGCGGAACGTTCCGCGAGCTCGGCATAGCTGAGCTCCCTGTCCCCTGCGATGACAGCGGTTTTGCTGCCGGACTTCGGGCGGCGACGTTGCAGCCATGAGCCGATGCCAAAATTTTCCACGGCGAATCCTTTCTACTGTGAGGTTAGCCCGTTGGACTGGACCCGATGAAGGGTCAGGCCTGGACGGTCTGGAGGTCGTTGTTCTTCGGTTCCCGGGTCAGCAGGATAAAGACGATGGAGACCACCGACATGATCGCCAGGTACCAGACCACCGACGCCGTGTCCTGGCCTGAGTCCTTGAAGATCTGGGCCACGATGCCCGGAGTGAAACCGGCGCCAAGCAAAGTTGCCAACTGGTAGCCCAGGGATGCGCCGGTATAGCGGGAGGTGGTGCCGAACTGCTCGGACACGAACGCCGCCAGAGGACCGAACAGGGTGGAATGAATCATCAGGCCGATTGCGAAAGCCACGAAGATCAGCATGATGTTGTTGGAGGAGAGCAGCTGGAACATCGGCACCAGGTAAATGATGAAGAGCACCAGCCCGCCGATCATCACCGGCCGCCGTCCCACCTTGTCGGAGAGCCTGCCGCCCATGATCACAAACACGATGGAGATCAGGGAGGCTGCGGCAAACGCGTACAGCACGCCCTGGCGGTCGGCGCCCTTAGAGACGGCATAGGTGACCGAGAACGTGGCCAGAACCACCTGAAGTGCGAAGCCTGCCGCACCGGCAAGCATGGTGAAGATCAGGGTCTTGGGCCGCCGCAGGACCTGCACCAGGGGTGTGGGCCGCTTCGCCGTGGTTCCGGCACCGCTTCCTTGCGCTGTGTCTTCACGTTCGGCCTTTTCCTGCTCTATGGCGGCTTTGAAGATGGGGCTTTCGGAAACCTTGAGCCGGACGAACATGCCCACGCCCAGCAGCACGAAGGAGAGCAGGAACGGCACGCGCCAGCCCCAGGCCAGGAACTGCTCGTTCGGCAACGCGGCGAACGCACCCATAACCAGGGTGCCAAGTACGGCACCGGTCGGCGCCCCGGCGTTGACGAACGAGGCGGCGAATCCACGTTTGCCCGATTCGGAGTGCTCCAGCGCCATCAGGGCCGCTCCGCCCCACTCGCCGCCCACAGCGATGCCCTGGAAGACACGGAGAATCACGAGGAGCACCGCGCCCCAGGGACCGGCCACGGAGGCACCCGGAACCAGCCCGATCAGGGTGGAGGCCATGCCCATGACCAGCATGGAGATGATCAGCATGTTCTTGCGGCCCATCCGGTCGCCGAAGTGGCCGAAGATGATGCCACCGACCGGGCGGGCTACGTAGCCCGCGGCGAAGGTGCCGTAGGCGGCCACGACGCCCACCCAGTCGTCCATGCCGCTGAAGAAAACTTTCGGGAAGACGATCGCTGCGGCGGTGGCATAGAGGAGGAAGTCGTAGTACTCGATCGTGCTGCCCAGGTAGCTGGAGGCAATGACGGTGCGCGCTTCCTTGCGTCGCTCGGCGGTGCCCATAGCCTGAAGCTGAGTGAGTCCTGACATGGTTGTTCCTTTGGACAGAGGGAGGGTTCTTGGAGAGAGCTTTTTACTTGTAGAAGCGAGCGAGGAATTCCGCGACGACTGCGGGGCGCTCCTGGCCTTCGATCTCGATGGTGTTGGCGACCTTGATCTGGGCGCCCCCCTTGACCTCGGTCACTTCGCTAATGGTGGACCGCATCCGAATCCGAGCGCCCACCTTGACCGGGGACGTGAAGCGCACCTTGTCCAGTCCGTAGTTGACCTTCGTCGTGACGCCGTCGACGTCGAACAGCTCGCCCCAGAACGGGATGATGAGCGAGAGGGTGAGGAAGCCGTGGGCGATCGGGGCCCCGAAAGGTCCGTCCTTGGCGCGCTCCGGGTCCACGTGGATCCACTGATCATCGCCGGTGGCGTCGGCGAACTTGTTGATCTGTTCCTGGGTGATTTCGCGGTACTCGGTGACACCGAGGTCGGTGCCGGCGAGGGTGAGCAGCTTGTCGAAGTCGACGACGAGGTTGGGCATGGAGTCCTCCTGGAGGGCTGGGTGGGGTAGGGAATTGTCCGACGACGGTGCCGGAGCGGGGTGCGATGATTCAGTTCGGGAGGCTCAGCGGGTGAAGGCGCTTTCGCCGGTGAGAGCGCGGCCGACGATCAGGGCGTTGATCTCGTGGGTGCCCTCGTAGGAATAGACAGCCTCGGCATCGGCGTGGAACCTGGCGACATCAGTGTCCAGCGTGATGCCATTGCCGCCCACCACTTCGCGGGCCAGAGCCACGGTCTCGCGCATCAGCAGGGACGTCTGCATCTTGGCCAGGGCGGAGTCCTGGTCCCGGTAGATGCCCTTGTCCTGCTGCTCCGTCAGCCGGACCACGAGGGACAGCGACGAGGTGACGTTTCCGAGCATCCGGGCCAACTTCTCCTGGACCAGCTGGAAAGAGCCCACCGGACGGCCGAACTGCTTCCTTTCGGTGACGTACCGGAGTGCGGCTTCGAAGGCTCCGGCCTGGATTCCGGTGGCGATCCAGGCGACGTCCGAGCGCATGGCCCGCAGCATCGCGGCCACGTCCCGGAAGGAGTCCACGTTGTGCAGGCGCATGGATTCAGGCACCCGCACCCCGTCGAGAGTGATGTGGGCGTTCTGCATCATTCGCAGCGCCGTTTTGCGGTGGATCTTCTCCAAGGTCACGCCAGCAGCGTCGCGGTCCACGAGGAAGGCCTTGACCTGCCCGTCCGCGGTGTCGCGGGCGAACACGGCCAGGACGTCGGCGGTGGCGGCGCCGCCGATCCAGCGTTTCGCGCCGTCCAGGACCCAGGTGTCCCCGTCAGGACCGGCCTCACGCCGCGCCGTCGTCGCGAGTCCGCCGGCGATGTCCGAGCCGGACTCCGGCTCGGTCAGCGAGAAGACCCCCTTCAGCGAGAAGTCGATGACCTTCGGCATCCACTCGATCTGCTGTTCCGCGGAGGCGCCGACCCGGATAGCCGTCCGGAACAGTCCGGCCTGGGCGGTGTAAAAGGTAGCGAGGGAGGCGTCGGTGCGGGCGAGTTCGAAGATTCGGAAACCCTGATAGATACCCCGGGCCGGCGTTCGCCCTGCACCCGGGGCGCCGGTCAGTTCCGCGGGTTCCATCAGGTCCAGTCCGATCAGCGGCTGTGCCAGCTGATCCGGGAATTCACCGCGTTCCCAGTAGTCAGCGAGCAACGGCCGGGCTTTCTCGTCGAGGAACGTACGCAGCCTGCCCAGCACGCGGCGCTCGTCCGCCGTCAACAGGGACTCGGCGTCGTAGTAGTCGCAGACACCGTACAGCCTCGTCTGGTTTTCGGTAGCGACTGACATCTCAGCCTCCCAGCCCGAGCAGGCGCACTGCGTTGTGCTTGAGGATCTTGGGCCTGACCTCGTCCTTGAGCGGCAGGTCCGCGAAGGCTCCCAGCCATTTCTGCGGTGTGATGAGCGGGAAGTCGGTGCCGAACAGGACCTTGTCCTGCAGCACCGAATTGGCCATCCGCACCAGGGATTCCGGGAAGTACTTGGGGGACCAGCCGGAGAGGTCGATGAAGACGTTGGACTTGTGGGTGGCGATGGAGTTGGCCTCGTCCTGCCATGGCACGGACGGGTGGGCCATGATGATTTGCAGTTCAGGGAAGTCCGCTGCGACTGCGTCGAGCAGCAGCGGGTTCGAGTAGCCGAGCTTGATGCCGTACCCGCCGGGGAGCCCGGCGCCCATGCCATTCTGTCCGGTGTGGAAAATGGCCGGGAGGCCAAGTTCCTGCAGCGCTTCCCAGAGCGGGTAGAACTGTTCGCTCGAGGGGTCGAAGCCCTGCAGGGACGGGTGGAACTTGAAGCCGCGGGCACCGAGGTCGATGGCCTGGCGCTTGGCGCCCTGGATGGCCTCGGCGCCGGTGCGGGGATCCACGCTGCCGAAAGGGATCAGCACATCGTTGTTCCGGGCGGCACCGGCGATGAGCTCCTCGATGCTGTTGGGTTCGTGCTTGAGCTGGGTGCGGGCATCAACGGTGAACACGACGGCGGCCATGTTCAGGGCGCGGTAGGTCTCGGCGATCCGGTCCAGCGACGGGGTCCGGTCCTCGGCCCTGAAATATTTGGCCGAAGCTTCGGTCAGGGCCGGCGGGAGGGACGGGTGGCCGTGGCCGTCCACCTCGAGGTGGACGTGCATGTCGATCGCGTCGAGCTTTGAGGCAGCGATGCCGAGTTCATAACGCTGGGCGGCCATGTCAGCGGACCTCGGCCGGTTCGGGCTTGAGTTCTTCGGGAAGCGGCAGGAAGTCCTCGCCAACGCTTTGCAGCTTGTCGCCGAAGAGTGCGCCGAAGTCCTCCACGAGGTCCTGGTAGCCCCAGCCGCCTTCGCGGTACTCGGTGGCCGCAGCCTCGGGGTGGGTCCAGAGCTGCAGGCGGTCACCGCCGGCACCAATCGCCTGCCCGGTAATGCCGGCCGCCTCATCGGAGGCGAGGAACGCGACAAGTCCCGCGACGTCGTCAGCGGTGCCGAAACCCAGATTGTGCCGGAAAAAGGCCGGCATGGCCTCGCCGCGCTCGTCCGCAGCGACCGCCTTCTGGAAGTACGGGACAGTCTTGGTCATGGCGGTGGCGGCCACCGGGATCACGGCGTTGGCGGTCACCCCGGCCTTCTTCATTTCCAGCGCCCACGTGCGGACCATGCCGACGATCCCGGCCTTGGCCGCCGCGTAGTTGGTCTGGCCGAAGTTGCCGCGCTGGCCGGTGGGCGAGCCGATGGTGATGATGCGGCCGGCGATGCCGTTTTCCTTGAAGTAGGCGAACGCTTCACGGGCGCAGGTGAAGGTGCCCTTGAGATGGACGTTGATCACGAGGTCGAAGTCCTCGTCCGTCATCTTCAGCAGGGATTTGTCCCGCAGGATGCCGGCGTTGGTGACGAGGATGTCGAGCCGGCCGAACTCCGTGACGGCTGCCTGCACGAGTTGCCTGGCAACTTCGGAGCTGCCCACCGGAGCGACGACGGCGACCGCGCGGCCGCCGTCTGCCTCGACCGTCCGGACCGCTTCGGCGGCCACCTCGGCATCCACGTCATTGATAACCACGGCGGCGCCCTGGCGGGCGAGTTCCCGGGCGTATGCCAAGCCCAGGCCGCGGCCGCTTCCGGTGACGATTGCTACTTTCCCTGACAGGCTCATGCTGCTCCTTTGCACTGCGCCTTGCGGCGGCTATCCCCGGGAGCCTGCGGTGTGATCCACATCTCCCTTGACTGCTTTCAATTAGAAACTTAATCCTTGAAAATGTCAATCATTTATTTATGCATGCAATATGCACTGCGGCCTGGGCCTTCTTCACGCACTCACCGCCCTGAGCCGGGAAGTGTCACCCGCCACCCTCGCCGCCCCGGGTCACGCCTTTCGCCGCCATGTCCCGCGTGGGATCATTGAATAATTCAACGACCGGCTGGCCACCCGCCGCGAAAGGCACCATGACACAACAGGTAAACGACGCCACCGAAAGCTCCGGCGGGGCTTCAGCGCGACTGGCGGAATCAAGCATCAGCACCGATATCGGCTTCCTTCTGGCCAAGCTGCACGCCGCCGGCAGCGTTCTCAACAACGCCGCCCTTGCGGAATTCGGGCTGAAAGAGCGGTCTTACTCCGTTCTGGCGCTGGCCTGCGGCGACCTGGGACCCACCCAGCGCGAACTGGCCGAGTTTCTCAGCCTTGACCCCAGCCAGATCGTCGCCCTCATTGACGAACTGGAACAGCGCGGCCTGGTCGAAAGAAAGCCGGGAATCTCGGACCGGCGGCAGAAACTGGTGGCCGCCACCGAGGGGGGCCGCACACTCCACGCTGCCGCCCAGAACGCAACCCAGGCCGCGGAATCGCGCCAGCTGGAAATGCTTACCGGCGAGGAGGTGGCCTCCTTACGGTCCATTCTCCGCAAGGCCGTCTGGTCCGGGAATCCGGCGGACAGATAGTTCACTCGGCTGCCCGCGCCAAGGCTCGGGAGCAGGGATTCCACCGAGCCCGCAGCAATGGCAAAACTGCTCCCCGTTCACCGAGGTCGGGGCAGTGGACGCGGCAACCAGACATTATGACAGTTCGAATTACAAGTGTGACAACGTTGTAATACGCGTACCCCCGAAACTAGCCAAGAGCACCCGCATGATCCATGCTTGCTCTATGACCTCAACGTCGAGCCAGTACCGGATCATCGCGGTCTGCACCGGGAACATCTGCCGGTCGCCGATGGCCGAACTGATGCTGGCGGAGGCCCTCGCCGCGGAGCGCCTGCGTGGCGCCGTCGTCGATTCCGCCGGAACCACAGCCTACGAGGCGGGCCGCCCGATTGACCCGCGGGCCGCGCGCAAGCTCGCTGCCCACAGCATCCCTTCGGACAGCCACGTGGCGCGCGAATGGCGGGCAGAGTGGTTCCAGACCCGCGAACTCATCCTGGCCCTGGACGTGGACCACTTCGGTTGGCTGCAGCAGGCGGCGCCGGACCGCGGGTCGCTGTCCAAGATCCGGATGCTGCGCAGCTTCGATCCGGCCGTCGCGGGCAAGGACCCCCTAGACCAGGGCATCGAAGACCCCTGGTACGGCGGCCACGCGGATTTCGACCTCACCTGGAACCTGATCCACGCCGCACTTCCCGGGATCGTGGCGCACGTCCGGGCCGAGCTCGCCCAGCGCGGACAGGCGGACGGGCAACCCGGCACGGCAGGGCGGCGGGTACGCTCTATTTCATGAGTCCAGCACCCGTCATCATCGCCATCGACGGACGGTCCGGCGCCGGCAAGACCACCCTGGCGATCGAACTGGCGGCACGGCTCCGCGAGCACCACAAGGTTTCCCTCTTCCATTTGGAGGACATCTACCCCGGCTGGAACGGGCTCGCGGCCGGCATCGAACGCTACGCCTCGACGGTTCTGGCCCCACTGCACCGCGGCGCGCCGGCCGAATGGGTCAGCTGGGACTGGAATGCGCACTACGACGGCGACGTCCGCACCACCCAGCCCGCCGAAATCGTCCTCGTGGAGGGCGTGGGCGCCGGCGCGGAGGCCGCCCGCCCCTACCTGGCCGCGGTAATCTGGGCCGATTCGCCCGAACCAGACCGGCGCAACCGGGCCCTGGCCCGCGACGGTGAAAGCTACGAACCGTATTGGGACCAGTGGGCCGCCCAGGAGCACGAGTGGCTGTCCGGGGACGACGTTCCCGCCCGTGCCGACGTCCGGGTGCTCAACCTTGCCGACGGCGCCGCTCCGGCGGAAGTGCTGCAGGCCCTGCAATACCTGCCCGCACTGTCCCCGGCGCTGCTCCCGGAACTTGCCGCCCGCCACGGGCTTCAGCTCCGCGCCGAACGGATCGACGCTGCCCCGGACCCGGCCCGGCTGTTCGAGTCCCTCTTCGGCCGCTCCGCCAAAGCCGTATGGCTGGACTCCTCGATGGATGCCTGCGGCAACGAGGCCGCGGAACGGAGCCGCTTCAGCATCCTCGCGGACGACGGCGGCCCGTTCGGCCAGTCTGTCCGGCACAGTTCGGGCAGAACCCACATAAGCGTCGGCAACGCCAGCGTCCGGACTGAAGGGCCGTTCTTCCGCTGGCTCGACGGAGTCTGGGGGCGCCGTGCGCTCCGCGGCCCCGAGGGCTACCCCTGCGAGTTCACCCTGGGCTGGCTCGGTTACCTTGGCTACGAACTCAAACGCGAGACCGGCGGCAGCGACGTCACAGCCGAGACCCCGGATGCCTGCCTGCTTTTTGCCGGACGCGCCGTGGTGCTGGACCAGGTGGAGCGCACGGCCTGGTTGCTGGCACTGGACACCGCGGACGCCGGGGACTGGCTGGCGGCGGCCCGTTCCGCCGTCGTCCAGGCAGCTGGCAGGCAGACAGCGGCCGCCGGCGGCAGCGCCGTCGGACCGTCCGCACCCGGCCATGCACCCCTGGACTTCGCCGCACGGGATTCGGAAGCCGCCTACAAGTCCAAAATCACCGAAGCCCAGCATCAGATCGCCGAGGGAAACACCTACGAGGTCTGCCTGACCACCGCGCTGACGGCAGAACTCCCCGCCGCCGCCCTGGACCCGTGGCGGTCCTATCTGGCTCTGCGCGGGCGGAACCCGGCCCCATTCGCCAGCTATCTGCGCTTCGGGGACCTCACCGTGGCGAGCACCTCGCCGGAGCGTTTCCTGCGGATCGCCGCCGACGGCGGGATGCGCGCCGAGCCGATCAAGGGCACCCGGCACCGGGATGCGGATCCCGAACGGGACGCCCTGCTGCGGCACGAGCTCGAGTCCTCGCCGAAGGACCGCGCCGAGAACATCATGATCGTGGACCTGCTGCGCAACGATCTCAGCCACTTCGCCGTGCCCGGCTCGGTATCGGTCAGCCGGCTCTGCGCGATCGAAAGCTACGCCACGGTGCACCAGATGGTGAGCACCATCGACGCCCGGCTCAGGCCCGGCATGCCCAGGGCAGAGGCGGTCGCCGCCTGCTTCCCCGCCGGCTCCATGACCGGTGCACCAAAGGTCAGCACCATGGCCATCCTGGACCGGCTCGAGGGCGCCCCGCGGGGGGTGTACTCCGGCGCGATCGGCTATTTCTCGCTCAACGGCGCGACCGACCTGGCCGTCGCGATCCGGACCCTCGTGCGCACCGAGCAGGCCGGCGGCGGCGCCGGACTCAGCCTCGGCGTCGGCGGGGCGATCACGGCGGATTCCTCGCCGCAGGAGGAGTACGAGGAGATCCGGACCAAGGCTTTCGGGGTCCTCTCGGCGCTGGGCGCGGAGTTCCCGCCCGGCTGACGCCTGAGCCGGTGCGGCTACTGCAGGGTGGCCGTCAGCCGTGCGACGTTGTCCACGTATTTGACGCCCATCGGACGTTTCATCCAGTCCTCAAGCGTCAATTCGCGCGAAATCTCCCGGTAGGTGTCCTCCACAGCGCTGATCCGCCGCACGATGTCCTCCCCCAGTAGCATCACCGAGACCTCCAGGTTCAGCGAGAAGGAGCGCATGTCCATATTGCTGGAGCCCAGCACGGCCACCTCGTCGTCGATGGTGAAATGCTTGGCGTGCAGTACAAAGGGCGCCTTGTACAGGTAGATCCGCACCCCGGCTTCCAGCAGCGCCTCGTAGAAGGACTGCTGGGCGTGGTGGACCAGGAACTGGTCGCCCTTTTCCGAGACGAAGAGTTCGACGTCGACGCCGCGCTGCGCCGCTGTCGTCACCGCGTACAGCAGGGAATCATCCGGGACGAAGTACGGGCTGCAGATCGAGAGTTTGCGCTGCGCCGAGTAAATCAGCGTGTTGAAGAGCCGCAGGTTGTTTTCGGTGATGAATCCGGGGCCGCTGGGCACCACCTGCGCCGTGACGTTACCGGCGTGCAGTTCAGGCCGGTGCGCGAGCTGGCCCTCGAGGGATTCGTCGGTCTCGCTGAGCCAGTCGGTGGCGAACACGACGTTGAGCGTGGTGACGATCGGTCCGCGCAGGCAGGCCATCAGCTCGACCCATTCGCGGCCGATCTTGCGGTGCCGCGGGTTGTTGTAGGAGGGCTCGATCAGGTTCTGCGACCCGGTGAAGGCGACCTCGCCGTCGATGACCATGATCTTGCGGTGGTTGCGCAGGTCGGGCCGGCGCCACTGCCCCTGCAGCGGGTTCAGCGGGAGCATCGGCCGCCAGTGGATCTTGCTGGCCTTGAGCCGGGCGATCAGCTTGCGGTAACCCTTGATGCGCAGGGTCCCCAGGTGGTCGAACAGGAGGCGGACTTCGACGCCGCGCTCGGCGGCTTCCTCCATCGCGGTCAGCAGATCGTCCGTGATGTGGTCCGAGCTCATGATGTAGAACTCGGCGTTGACGAACGACTCGGCTTCGCGGACGGCGGCGGCCATCGCCTTGATCGAGTCCGGGTAGCCGGGCAGGAGCTCCACGTGGTTGCCGTCCACCATCGGCAGCGAGCCCAGGGTCTTGTTCAGTTCCGCGGCGGACAACACCCATTCCGGGCCCTCGTAGCGGCTCTCCAGCATCGCCAGATCCGAGGTCCCGGCGCGGACCCGGATGTTCACCGCGTCCTGCTGCGCGCGGCGCTTGCGGGAGAGGCGGAAGTTGCCGAAGAGCAGGAAGAGGATCAGGCCCACGGCCGGGACGAAGAAGATGATCAAAAGCCAGGCCATGGCCGTGGTGGGACGGCGGTTTCCGGGGATGATGCCGAGGGCCAGCACCCGGATGGCGAGGTCGACCACGGTCAGAATCAGGATCAGCCAGGACGGAAGTGATTCCGCCAGCGAAAATGGCCACAGCACAGGCGAACCCCTCAAGCTCCAGACCCGCGGAACAGTTCCGGAACGGGCAACCGTCAAATCCTATCCCGTGGCACGCCGCACTAAGCTGAAGCCATGACTTCTCCTGCCGCCGCCCCCGCCCCCACCCCGGTGCTGGTCTTCCTGGATCCCGCCTTCGACGACGGCCGGCTGGCAGATGCCACCAAGCCCCAGCTGATGGCGACGGACCAGGGCGCCACCCGCGGCGACGGCGTCTTCGAGTCGCTGCTCGCGGTGGGCGGGCAGCCCCGCAAGCTCCAGGCGCACCTGAACCGGCTGGCCGGGTCCGCCCGACTGCTGGAGCTGGACATCCCGGCGGAGGACGTCTGGCGCCGGGCCATCGCCACGGCAATCAGCGAATACCGGCGCCAGCACGTGCCCGGCGGCGAGGCCACCGAGGACGACGAACTCGTGGTCAAGCTCCTCGTGACCCGCGGCGTCGAAGGTGCCCCCACGCCCACCTGCTGGGTCCAGGCCTCCGCCCCCGGCCCGGCCGGGAGGCGCCAGCGTGAGACCGGGATCGACGTCATCCTGCTGGACCGCGGCTACGACAGCGAAGTCGGGGAACGGGCACCGTGGCTGCTGATGGGCGCCAAGACCCTTTCCTACGCGGTCAACATGGCCGCGCTCCGCTATGCGCGCAGCCAGGGCGCCGACGACGTCATCTTCACCTCCGCGGACGGCCGGGTCCTGGAGGGCCCGACGTCGACCGTTCTGCTCGCGCACCTGGAAACCTCCGACGACGGGGCCGGCGGGGTCCGCACCGTCCGGCGGCTCATCACGCCGCAGCTCGACAGCGGGATCCTGCCCGGCACCTCGCAGGGTGCCCTGTTCACCGCAGCCAAGGCCGCCGGCTGGGAGCTGGGCTACGGACCGCTGGAGCCCCATGACCTGTATGACGCCGACGCCGTTTGGCTGATCTCCAGCATCCGACTGCTGGCGCCCGTCAACCACATCGACGGCAAGGAAATCGGCACCCCGGAACTGCGCCGCCAGCTCACGGCGGAACTCAATGCGCTTTACGCCACGATCGAGTAGCCTCCCCACCCCCACACACAGCAACGCGGGGTCACTTAGCGCCCATCCCGCGGCCCCGGTTGGGCGCTAACTGACCCCGCGTTGGGTGGATCCCGTTACTTAACATGACGACGGCGGCTCTGCGGGCCGGTGTCGCAGGTGTTACGTTTTTGGTGAGTAATGAGACCCGGCGCCAAGCCCTGACTGGCCGGTCGGCAACCCTCCCTTTCGCGGCGGGGTGCCTCAGGTGAATACTCGGCATATCGACCATTCGAGCTGCAAGCGTGAAAGAAGGAGATCCGTCGTGCCTGACGCGTCCGCCCCCGCTGTCCCCAGTACAGCACCCGCCCCGTCCCCCGCAGTCCCCGGCGCCGCCGAGGAGAAGCTGGCCTACCGGCTGTTCACCGGCCCCGATGACCGCGCCTTCTGCGAGCGCGTCTCGGCCGCCCTCGCCGAGGGCTATGTGCTGCACGGCAGCCCGGCCGCCACGTTCAACGGCAGCAGCGTCATCGTGGCCCAGGCCGTCGTGCTGCCGGCGGCCATCGCCAGTGCCGATGCCGCCGTCGCCAACGCCGTGGATGATCTTGAGTTCGACGGCGAGGGCCACGCGTGAGCTACGCCGGTGACCTCAGCCCGCAGGAGGCCTGGGCCAAGCTCGAGGATGGCGCTATCCTGGTGGACGTCCGCACCGAGGGCGAATGGGCCCACATCGGTGTCCCGGACACGGCAGCCGCGGGTGGCAAGCGGAACGATCCGCTGTTCATCCAGTGGAATCTTGCCGGCGGCATCCCCAATTCGCAGTTCGTTGAGCAGCTGAAGCAGCAGGCGGCCGGCGCCGGCGGCGGCGAACTGGTGTTCCTGTGCCGGTCGGGTGCACGGTCGATCGCCGCTGCGGTCGCCGCGACGGACGCCGGCTTCGTCTCCTACAACGTCCTTGAGGGCTTTGAAGGCGAACCGGACCGCCACGGCGAACGCACCGTCAACGGCTGGAAGAACCGCGGCCTGCCCACCAACCCCGGAAAGCACTAAGTGACCTTCAACCCTGACGCCGCCGGCTGGAGCGCCGACACCCAGGCCGTCCGCGGCGGACTCGACCGCACCGCCTTCCAGGAAACGTCCGAGCCGGTCTTCCTGAACTCCGGCTTCGTCTACGAATCCGCGGCCGCCGCGGAGCGCGCCTTCACCGGCGAGGACGAACGCTTCGTGTACTCCCGCTACGGCAACCCCTCGGTGGCCACCTTCCAGGAACGGCTCCGGCTGCTCGAAGGCACCGAGGCATGTTTTGCCACCGCCTCGGGCATGTCCGCGGTCTTCACGGCGCTCGGCGCCCTGCTGGCCGCCGGCGACCGGGTGATCGCGGCGCGCTCGCTCTTCGGTTCCTGCTTCGTGATCCTCAACGAGATCCTCCCCCGCTGGGGTGTCGAGACCGTCTTCGTGGACGGCCCGGACCTGGAACAGTGGCGGTCGGCGCTCACGAAGCCGACGACGGCGGTCTTCTTCGAGTCGCCGTCGAACCCGATGCAGGAAATCGTGGACATCGCGGCGGTGAGCGAACTGGCGCACGCCGCCGGGGCGACGGTCGTCGTCGACAATGTCTTTGCCACTCCCCTGCTGCAGCGCTGCGGGGACTTCGGCGCGGACGTGATCGTCTATTCCGGTACCAAGCACATTGACGGCCAGGGCCGGGTGCTGGGCGGCGCGATCCTGGGCACCAAGGAGTTCATCGAGGGCCCGGTCAAGCAGCTGATGCGCCACACCGGCCCGGCGCTCTCGGCGTTCAACGCGTGGGTGCTAGCCAAGGGGCTGGAGACCATGGCCCTGCGGGTGAACCATTCATCCGCCTCCGCGCTGCGGCTGGCCGAATGGCTCGAAGCGCAGCCGGCGGTCAGCTGGGTCAAGTACCCCCTGCTGCCGTCCCATCCGCAGTTCGAACTGGCCGCACGGCAGATGAAGGCCGGCGGCACCGTGCTGACCTTCGAGCTCTCCCCGTCCGCCGGGCGTTCGGCGAAGGAGGCCGCCTTCGCGCTGCTGGATGCGCTGCGGATCATCGACATCTCCAACAACCTGGGCGATTCGAAGTCCCTCATCACCCACCCCGCGACCACGACACACCGCGCCATGGGGCCCGAAGGGCGCGCGGCAATCGGGCTGAGCGACGGCGTCGTGCGCCTCTCGGTGGGCCTTGAGGACCTCGGGGACCTCACCCGCGACCTCGCGCAGGCCCTCAAGCAGGTTTAGACACCCCCATCCCGGGCCCGGGCCGGCGCCGCCGGGCTACACCCGGCTCCGGGCCGTCCCGCTGATGGTCAGGCGGCCGCTCCGGTGAGCGCCGTGGGCTCAGCCGCGGCGGACCCGGCCGAGGGACGAGCACTCGTCCGCCGGGTCCCCAATGGCGGCTCCCCGCATGGTCACTTCGAGGGCCCGTTCGACGACGGCGGCCAGCCCGCCGGAGCGGAACGGCTGGCGCTGCAGCTGCGAACCGGTGCCCTCCGCCAGGATCCGGTCGACGCCCGCGCGCACCAGTTCCAGCTCGCCCTGCTCGTCCAGCACGGGGGCCACGAAGTCGACCAGCGCGTGGACCACCTCCGCGGCCGGGGCGGGGGTGAAGGTTCCGAAGTCCAGCAGCTGACCGTGCAGCCCGCAGTTGCTGGCCTGCCAGGCGGCCATCCGCAGCAGCAGGGTGGGGACCGGGGCGGGATCCACGCCGTCGTTCCATTCCCGGGACGCCGACTCCACGAGGGCACGGACCAGCACGGCGATCAGCGCCGCGTCCTCGGCCCGCAGGCAGACGTCGGCGACCCGGACCTCCACGGTGGGATGGTGCCGGCACAGCCGCGCGTCGAAATACACCATTCCCTCGTCCATCAGGACGCCGCTGTCCACCAGCCGGGTCACCACCCGCCGGTACACCGGCAGGCTGCCGAAGATCATCGTCGGACCCGAGCCCGGCCAGCGGTTCCACGCCTGTGTGCGGTAGCTTTCGAACCCCGTCTCCGCGCCGTTCCAGTAGGGGGAGTTGGCGCTGAGGGCGATCAGCACCGCCAGCTTGTCACGGATCCGGTCCATCACCGCCACGCCCTCCTCCGGCGACTCCACAAAGGTATGGACATGGAGGCCGCAGGTGAGCTGGTTCCGGACCGTGAGCCCGAAACGCCGCTGCATGGTCATATAGCGCTGCTTGGGTGTCAGGTGGGTGGCGGAGCCGTGGGGTGACGTGGCGAGGGCGGCAACGCGGCCGCCGTGAACCCGCGCGGCCCGGTCGGCGAGTGCCCTGCCCTGCTGCAGCTGCCGGAGCATCTCGGTGTAGTCCCGGCACGGCCGCGTCTGGGTTTCAATCTGTTCCAGCTTGAGCTCGTAGCTGAAGTCGGCGTCCTCATGGACCTGCGGTTGTCCCGGGTCAGCCAGGCCGGTGTCCGGCATCGGCGGGACCAGGCTGGGCAGCATCACATCGGCGAGGGCGAGCAGCATCCCCGTTTCGGGATCCACTATGAGCAGTTCTTCCTCCACGCCGAAGGTGCGCATATTTCTATTGTGCGGCAGGATCCGCCGAAACGCTCAACAACGCGGGGTCACTCCGCGCCCATGCAGGCGCCCCGGATGGGCGGGATCTGACCCCGCGTTGCTTGGAGGTGCGCAGCCGGGTCAGTCCTGGAAGTACTCGATCTTCGCGCCGATGGTGTTGAGCCGCTCCGCCAGGTCCTCGTAGCCGCGCTCGATCACGTAGATGTTGCGCAGTACCGAGACACCCCGGGCAGCCAGCATCGCCAGCAGCAGGCAGGCCGCGGGGCGCAGTGCCGGCGGGCAGCCAACCTCGGCCGCGCGCCACTTGGTGGGCCCGTTGACGTAGATCCGGTGCGGGTCGAGCAGCTGCACCTGGGCGCCGAGTTTGTTCAGCTCGGTCAGGTAGATCGCGCGGTTGTCGTAAACCCAGTCATGGATCAGCGTCTGGCCCTGGGCATTCGCGGCGATGACCGCGAAGAAGGGCAGGTTGTCGATGTTCAGCCCGGGAAAGGGCATGGGGTGGATCTTGTCCTCGGGGGCGCGCAGTTCCGAGGGCTTGGTGGTGACGTCCACCAGCCGGGTGCGCCCGTTACGGGCCATGTACTCGCCGGACACTTCGAGCCGCTGGCCCATCTGTTCCAGCGTCGCGAGCTCGATTTCCATGAACTCGATCGGGACGCGGCGGATCGTGACTTCCGAGTTCGTGACGATCCCGGCCGTGATCAGGCTCATCGCCTCGATCGGGTCTTCGGAGGGGAAGTACTCGATGTCGACGTCGACCGAGGGCCGGCCGGTGATCTTCAGGGTTGTGGTGCCCACACCCTGGATCCCGATGCCGAGCATTTGCAGGTAGAAGCAGAGGTCCTGCACCATGTAGTTGGGGCTGGCGTTGCGGATGATCGTGGTTCCGCTGCGGTGGGCGGCGGCCATGATGGCGTTTTCAGTGACGGTGTCGCCGCGTTCGCTGAGCACGAAGGAGCGGTCGTGCCCGTCCGACGGCGGCGCCTGCACCGCATAGAAACCGGACTTGGCGTCGACGCTGAGGCCGAACTGCCGCAGCGCCTGCATGTGCGGCTGCACGGTGCGGGTGCCGAGGTCGCAGCCGCCCGCGTAGGGCAGGCGGTATTCGCTGGATTCGTCCAGGAGCGGTCCGAGCAGCATGATGACGCTGCGGGTCCGGCGGGCGGCCTCGACGTCCATCGAGTCGAGGTCCAGCACGGCCGGGCGGCGGATCTGCAGGTCGTTGGCGTTGAGCCAGCTGCACTCGACGCCGATGCTGGTCAGGACCTCGACGATCCGGTTGACCTCCTCGATCCGGGCCAGCCGGCGCAGTGTCGTGGTGCCGCGGTTTATCAAGCTGGCGCACAGCAGGGCGACGCCGGCGTTCTTGCTGCTGTTGACGTCGACGGAACCGGACAGGGTGCGGCCGCCCTCCACCCGAAGGTGCGTCATGGCCGGCCGGCCCACCTTGACGATGCTCCGGCCGAAGATGGCCTCAAGCCGCTGGATCATTTTCAGGCTGAGGTTCTGCTTCCCCTGTTCCATCCGGGCGATGGCGCTCTGGCTGGTTCCGAGCTCGGCCGCGAGCTGCCCCTGGGTCCAGCCCTTCTGACGGCGGGCGTCGCGGAGGAGGGCGCCAACGTGTTCAGCAGTCTCTTGAGTCATCCCAAGAAAATATCACGCATGATTTATTAATCCCGGGAATTTGGGGCAGAATGCCGCGAATCTCACAGGGCTACCCGCCCGGTGCGATAACCGGCGTTACTGCCGCGCGAGGAAGACCATGTTCCAGGTTCCCGCAGCCAGGGCAGACGCGACGGCCGCGGCGGCAATCAGCAGTCCGCCCGCGAACACCCAGGCATCCAGGCCGCTGAAAACGGATTTCCGGGCCCAGGTCCGTTGCGCGCCGCCGAAGCCCCGGGCCTCCATGGTGACGGCGAGCCGGGAGGCGCGCCGGACGGCCTGCACCAGCAGCCCGAAGCTCTGCCCCAGGGTGGCGCGGAGCCGTTGCAGCGGACTCCCGTGCGAGCCCACGCCGCGGGCGCGGCGTGCCATGCCGATGGTCTGCCATTCTTCCGCCATCAGTCCCACCAGCCGCATCGCGGCAAGCGTCCCGAGGACAAAGCGGTGCGGCAGTTTCGCCTTCTGCGCAAGGGCGTCCGCCAGGTCGGTGGGGTCGGTGCAGCTCATCAGCAGCACCGCCGGCAGCGCGATGGCCAGGCCGCGGAGCATGAAGCCCAGCCCGAGTTCGAGGGATCCTTCACTGATGGACCAGATCCTGGCATCGAGCAGGATGTCTCCGCTGTCGGGTGCCAGGATCGTGGTGCTCCAGCCGCCCAGCGCCGCGGCCAGGATCAGCGGCCAGCCCCGCTGCCAGAGCACTCCGGGGGTCAGCCCGGCCAGCGGAAGGAGCGCCAGCTCGAAGACGAGCGCCACCGAGGCGGACACCCAGTCGATGGACAGCGCCAGGACCATCGTGATGAGCATAACGGCGGCGAACTTCGCCAGCGGGTTGGCCCGGGTCAGCAGGGCGTGGTTGCCGCGCAGGGTCAGTTCCTGCCTCATGGCGCTGCGACCTTCCCCGGTTCCCGGGATTCGGGGGCGCCGAGGCTCAGCTCGGTGCCGCCCAGGACCTCACTGAATTCGGCATCGTGCGTCACCGACACGACGGCGGTGCCGCCGTCGAGGAGTTCGGAGAGGAAGGACGCGAGTTCGGCCCAGGTGTTGGCGTCCTGGCCGAAGGTCGGTTCGTCCAGGACCAGCACCTGGGGATGGGCGGCGAGCACGGTGGCCACGGACAGGCGCCGTTTCTCACCGCCGGAGAGGGTGTACGGATTAGCGTCCACCAGCTCCGTGAGCCGAAGGCGCTCCAGGAGTTCGTCCACCCGGTCCTCGCCGCGGCCCAGGTGCCGGGGCCCGAACATCAGCTCATCGAGCACGCGTCCGGTGACAAACTGGTGCTCGGGCTCCTGGAAGACGGTGCCAACCCGGGCGATCAGCTGCTGCGCCTTCCACCGGTACGGATCGATCCCCGCGCCGGCACTGAGCGCCAATGTGGCGGAGACCGTGCCGGAGACGGGCGCGAGCAGGCCCGCGAGGGTCAGGGCGAAAGTGGACTTCCCGGAGCCGTTGGGACCCGTGATGGTCAGCGCCTCGCCGGCACGGACCTGGGCCGTGATGCCGGACTGCACGGGCACCGGCGGGATCGGACGGAAGCCTCCGCGGAGCCCGGACCGCCGCGGCCGTTCGCGCGACACGGCCAGGTCCTCCGCGGCGAGCAGCAACTGCCCCGCAGCATTGGCGGCTGCGCTGTGCCCGGCCGCGCCGGCGACGGCGCCCCCTGCACCCCGGGGCCGGGTCGGCGGCACGTAACCCGGGACCCAGACGCCGGCCGCGGTGAGCATGTCCCGTGCCTGGGCCAGGACCTGGAACGGCGGCCCGTCGATCAGCACGGCGGAGTCCGTGGCGGATCCGGGCTGCAGCACCACGATCCGGTCCACCAGGTCCTTCCAGACGGAGACCCGGTGCTCCACCACCACCAGGGTGGCCCCGGTCTTGTCCAGGCAGCGGCCGACGGCGTCGCGGACTTCCAGGACACCGGCGGGGTCCAGGTTGGCGGTGGGTTCGTCGAGCAGGATCAGGCCGGGGCGCATTGCCAGGATGCCGGCGAGCGCCAGGCGCTGCTTCTGTCCGCCGGAGAGTGCCGACGTCGGATGGTCCAGCGGCAGCCGGCCCAGCCCGACGTCGTCAAGTGCTTCCGCCACCCGCCGCCAGATCTCGGCCGGCGGCACGGACAGGTTTTCGGCGCCGAAGGCGACGTCGTCGCCCAGGCGCGAGAGCACCACCTGGGTCTCCGGGTCCTGCTGCATGAGTCCCGCCCGGCCGCGCTGGGCCCGGGGCGGGGCGCCATCGATCAGGAGGCGGCCGGTCTCGTCCGCATCCTCGGCATCCGCAGCGGCACGGCCTGCAGCCCGGCCGGCGTCACCGGCGGAACTATCGCCGAGTACCCCGGCCAGGGCGTGGAGCAACGTTGATTTGCCGGCGCCAGAGGGCCCCAGCAACAGCACCCGCTCACCGGGCCGGATATCCAGGTCCAGGCCGCTGACGGCGGGCCGGGGCCGGCCGGCGTGCCGCCAGCCCCAGCCCCGCGCGGTGATCGTGGCCGGGCGGCCCCCGCCGCAGGCGGACGTGCTGGAGGCGGACATCAGGAGAAGACAGGCTCCGTGGCCGCCTTGCGGGAGGCAAAGGAACTCAGCACGCCGGTCCTGGCCAGGCCGCGGGTGGCGAGCCAGGACAGTCCGCCGGCGATCACGGCGCCGGAGATGGCCGTGAAGATGATGTAGGCAAGCTTGTCGCCGTCGGCGTAGGCAATGTTCCAGCCCCAGGGCAGAAACGAATCGTTCAGCCCGCAGAACAGGCCGGCACCGGCACCGGCGAGCAGCGACACCGGCAGGTTGAACTTTTTGTAGATAAAGGCGGCGAAGACCAGCTCGGCGCCCAGGCCTTGCAGGATGCCGGAAATGAGCACCGTGGTGCCGTACTGCGAGCCCATGATCAGCTCACCTGCGGCGGCCACGGCTTCGCAGAACAGTGCGGCGCCCGGTTTGCGGATGATGAGCATGCCCAGCACCGCCGGGATCATCCAGCCGCCGGCATAGAGCCCGGTCAGCGGCGGGTAGAACGCGTTGACGGGGGCGGCAATGAGGTTGGCGCCCTGGGACCAGGCCCAGAAGATCACGCCGCCGGCCACCGCGATCAGTGCGGCCACCACAATGTCCACCACACGCCAGTTGTAGCTGCGTCCGGTGAGCGTCTGCTGGGCAGATGTATCAGTCATGCCGTCCTCCTGAGGAACAGGAGGGGAGGGTGTCCGGGGTCCGCAGCTTCCGCCGCCGCTCCGGGCACTCTGAGAACTCGACTCCCTTGCGCCGGTACTAACCGGATCAGGTTCGAGGGTCTGCGGCTGTCCGCACTCTCAGCGCCCACCTGTGGTCTCCCCGGATTCCTCCGGTGATGCCCGACGGCGGCGCTCCCCTGTCGTATTGAATATCGCCCTTGTGGGCGTGGCTCAGTTTACACCCATCGGGGAGCTGATTTCCGGGGTCAGCCGTCACAATACGCCGGCGTCGCGACGGTGACCCGGGACCCCTGCTTGGTAGAGTCGGCAAGGCATGGGAACACCGGATGCCGCGCCCACGCGCCGGCGGCCAACCAACGGAAGCTGGAACACGTGACCAACTCAGCAGTGCCGTCCCCCGGCTACGACCCGGACTCCACCGACGAGCAGCCGCACGGATCCCTGGCCGCGCTCATCGGCCGCATCCTGGCCGAAATCGATGAGCTGCAGTTCCAGTCTTTCGGCAAGGACGATGCCCTGGACCTCGGACTGCTCCTGGTTGAACTCGGCAGGCAACGCTCCCACCCGATCGCCATCGACATCACCAAGGGCGAGCAGGTGCTCTTCCACGCGGCGCTGGAGGGCGCCACCCCGGACAATGAGCGCTGGATCAGGGCCAAGCAGCGCACGGCCGTCCGCTACGAGGTCCCCTCGCTGTTGGTGGGTCTTCGGGCCCGGGCCGCCGGGCGGAGGATTGAGGACAACGCCTGGTTCGACCAGACGGAGTTTGCTGCCCACGGCGGGGCTTTCCCCGTCTACGTGCGCGGGACCGGGATGGTAGCCACCGTCACTGTATCCGGGCTGCCGCAGAAGGCCGACCATGATCTGGTGGTCGAAGCCCTCTCGGAGATCCTCGGCCGCGCCGGCACCCCCGGGAGCTAGCTCAACTGCCCGGCGCTGCCCTCCCGTCGCGCCCCCGGGGTGCCGGCGCCCGGCTCGGGCGCCGGGGTGTCCGCCCGGCCAGCCGGATCAGCGCAATCCCTGCTGCCACAAACCAGACCCACATCAGCACCCCGTAGCCCCCGTAGAGCTCAGGGACGGCGTGCCGGAGCGCTTCCGCGGCGATGCCCAGTCCGCCCGTGGCGATCCCCAGCCAGGCCAGGGCCCGCGGCAGCACCCCGTTCAGCATGACGATGGAGATGAGCAGGATGCCGGCCGCGGACAGGACACCGGAGACGGCGGGGGTGTTGTTTTCGGCGATGATGGCTTCGGCAGCGGTCGAGTAGCGGAGCCGGGCCGCGTCGTCGGCCGCGGCAGCGTAACGGTCGCTGAGATAGACGAGCCCCAGCGATCCCCTGCTTGTGACCGGGACAGCAAGGATCAGCCCCCACGACAGGCCGCCGATCACTGCGGCGAGCAGCGCCAGGCTCTTCTCCAGCGGGGCGAGCGCCACGAAGAGCGCGACGAGCACCAGCACGGGCAGGATGTTCGGCACGATCCAGAGCAGCTGTTCGGCAACATAGTTCCCTTTGTTCCGCGCGATGAACTCCAGCGTCTCAGTGCCGCCATGAACCGGGGGCGGGGCGGCGAAGTCCAGGACCAGTGCCAGCATCAGCAGCGCCACGAACAGCACCGAGGAGATCCCGGCCCAGAGATAGAGCCGGCGCCAGGTCCGGCCGCCGGCCGGATCGGTGGCCGGCTGCCGGGCAGGCCCCGGCGCGCGGGTTTGGGGTCGTGCCATCCTCGAAGGTACGTCCGGCCCGGGCCGCCGGACAGGGGCGTTGGCCCCTGGCTGGAGCGCCGGGCAAGGGACGCTAGGCTAGGGGAAGCCCTGTTTCCTCCCCCAAGGAGTCCGAAGAATGAACATCTTCATCAAACTGCTCGGCACCGGCATCAGCCTGCTCGCCGGTTTCGTCGGAACCAAGCTCGTTGACACTGTCTGGGAGAAATCCACGGGTAACAAGCCGCCCAAGGGCCACGAGGACGATGTGCCCACCACGCTTCGTTCTGCCCTGACCTTCGCGCTGATTTCGGCAGCTGTGAGTGCCATTATCCAGGTCCTCGCCAACCGCGGCACGCAGCGCGCGGTCACGCGTTTCGCCAAGACCCAGGACCTGGTTTAGGGCGCATCGTCTAGCCCCTACCGCCTGTCGGTGGCCGCGTCGTCGTCGCCAAACCCGCGTTTGCCCGCCGCCTGCTGCACGACGGCCTCCAGTTCGTCCGTGCTGAGCAGTTCCGGGTGGAGGTGCTTGGTGCGGTAACCGGCCCGGCCCACCATGTGCGCGGACACCGGCACGGTGAGCAGCTGGAAGATCCACGCCACGCCCAGCACCGGCCAGACCCACCAGGAGCGCATCTGGAGCCCCAGCGCGAAGAGCAGCAGGAAAAGCCCCAGCACCTGGGGCTTGGTGGCCGCGTGCATCCGGGTCATCAGGTCCGGAAAACGGAGCAGGCCCACCGCCGCCGCCAGTGACATCAGGGCACCGACCACCATAAAGACCGCCGAGACGGCGTCGATCACGGTGTCGGCGGAAAAGGTCTCAGGATTCACGGCTTTTCTCCCGCCGGTCGGCTACGAAGCGGGCCACCGTGACGGAGCCGACAAACCCGATCAGGGACACCGCCACCAGCAGCATGAGGTTGTTCAGGTGCCGGTTCACGGCCATGTCGATGCACAGGGCCGCTCCCACGATCGCCAGCAGCACGTCCGCGGCGAGCACCCGGTCCAGCAGCGACGGGCCCCGCGCGATCCGGATGATCGCTCCGCCGGCAGCGAGGGACAGCAGCACCGTGGTCACGGTCAGGACAAGCTGCATCATGACCCCGCCTCCTGGTTGAGGGCGGACAGTTCGGCCTGGGTGCCCATGATCCTGATCAGTCCCGCTTCCGTGTCTCTGACGTCTTTGCGCAGCCGCGCGGCATCGTCCGCGTTGCGGACGTTGATGCCATGGATATAGAGCGTGGACGTTGACCGGTCCACCTCCACCACGAGCGACCCCGGGATCAGCGCGGTCACGTGCCCTGTCGCAGTGACCAGCAGATCGGAATGGCTCCGCAGCGGGACGGCGACGACGGCGCTGATCACCTGCGGGCCCCGGGCCAGGGCCAGGTACAGGACCTGGAAGCTTGCTGTCACGACCTTGGCCACGAAGAGCAGCGCAAACGGGACCGCCCGGAGCAGGTTGAAGCGCCCGCCGAGTTCCACCGGCGGCAGGTAGAACAGGCGGGCCACCACGACGGCGATCAGTGCACCGAAGAGCAGGTTCCCCGGGCTGAAGTTCTGCCACAGTGCGCCCCAGACAATCACGAGCCAGACCAGGAGCGGCAGTTCCTGCCGCAGGGAGATCCGTTTCCGGTTCATTTGCGCTCCTGCCCGCTGGCCGGCGGAAGACGGGCGGGGTCCGGGCCCGGTTCCGGCTCGGAAATCGCCGGGACCCGCGCTCCCTCGCCGAGGACCGCGTGAATGTATGAGGTCCGGTCCAGCATTTCGACGGCGGCCTGGTCCGCCACCTTGAACAGCGGCCCGGCGAACACGGTCAGCCCGACACCGAAAATGACCAGGCCCAGCGTGGAACCCACCATGGTCCGCGGCAGAAGGGTGACGTTGGTCTTTCCGGCCCGGTCACCCGTGGCCGAGTCCGCGGGGTGCGCCAGCAGCACCGGGTCGGGGTGTTCCGCGTCCTCAGGCTTGCGCCAGAATGCTCGGTTCCACACCCGTGCCATGGCCAGCAGGGTCAGCAGGCTCGTCAGTACACCGCCGATCACCAGGGCGTAGGCCAGCGGGGTTCCCAGCTGGATGCCGGCCTGCAGCAGGCCGACTTTGCCCAGGAAGCCGGAGAGCGGCGGGATGCCGGCGAGGTTCATGGCCGGGACAAAGAACAGCACCGCCAGCAGCGGGGACAGCTTGGCCAGCCCGGCGACGCGGTCCACCGAGGAACTGCCGCCGCGGCGTTCAATCAGGCCGGTGACCAGGAACAGGCTCGTCTGGATCGTGATGTGGTGGGCGACGTAGAAGACGGCGGCGCCCAGCCCGGCCACCGAGGACATCGCCAGGCCGAACACCATGTAGCCGATGTGGCTGACCAGGGTGAAGGACAGGAGTCGTTTGATGTCGCTTTGGGCCAGGGCGCCAAGGATCCCCACCAGCATGGTCAGCAAGGCGGCGACCATCAGCGGGGCATTGAAGGTGTCCCCCGGGAACAGCAGCGTTTCGGTCCGGACCATGGCGTACACGCCCACCTTGGTCAGCAGGCCCGCGAACACGGCCGTGACCGGGGCCGGCGCCGTCGGGTAGGAGTCAGGCAGCCAGAAGGACAGCGGGAACACGGCAGCCTTGATCCCGAACGCCACGAGCAGCATCACGTGCAGCAGGTTCTGCGTGCCCTGGTCCAGGTCCGCGAGCTTGACGGCAAGATCGGCCATGTTGATAGTTCCCGTGGCCCCGTAGATCATGGCGATCGCGATCAGGAAGAGCACTGAGGACACGACCGAGACCACCAGGTAGGTCACCCCGGCCCGGATCCGCGGACCCGTCCCGCCGAGGGTCATCAGCACGTAGCTGGCGGTCAGCAGGATTTCGAACCCCACATAGAGGTTGAACAGGTCCCCGGAGAGGAAGGCGTTGGACACGCCGGCCACCAGGATCAGGTACGTGGGGTGGAAGATCGAGACCGGCGCGTCCTGGTCGCCGTCGGCCATGCCCTGCCCGGTGGCGTAGATCAGCACGGCGAGGCTCACCGAGGATGACACCACGAGCATGAGTGAGGAAAACTGGTCCACCACCAGGACGATGCCCCAGGGCGGGAGCCAGCCGCCGATGTTGACCGCAGCGGTGCCGCCCTCCCAGACGGAGGCGAGCAGCAGGCACTCGAGCAGCAGGGTCAGGGACAGGAGCACAATGCTGACGGTCCGCTGGGCCCGGGAATTCCGGATGAGCAGGAAGGTCAGGGCGGCGCCGAGCAGGGGAAGGATGACGGCGAGCGGGGCGAAACTGGCAATGTTCACTGTCCGCCTCCTTCCTTGCTGGGTATCGTGACGTTCCGGGATCCGGGTTGTTCCTCCGAGGCGGCGGCATCGGCGTCGAGCGTGCGGTCGGCGACCGTGACGGTGGCTTCGGCCCCGGCGGGAACATCGGAGACCGATTGGCCGTCCGTGCCGATCATGGTCAGCGGGAATTCAGAGGTTTCCACCGGAACCACGGAGTCGTCCTCGGCGTCGAAGCTGGGGGTCTTGGCGACGCGGCGGTCCTCGGCGTCGTCCTGGATCTCGTCCTGCCGGGCCAGCACCCAGGTGCGGTAGATGATGCCGAGCATAAAAGCGGTGACGGCGAAGGAGATGACGATCGAGGTGAGGATCAGTGCCTGCGGCAGCGGATCGTTGTACTGACCGGGGTCGGTGTCCTTATGGAACAACGGTGCCAGGCCGGCATAGCCGCCCGTGGTGAGGATCAGCAGGTTGGTGGCGTTGGCGAGCAGCATCAGGCCCAGCAGGACCCGGGTGAGGCTGCGTTCCAGGATCAGGTAGATGCCGCAGGCGTACAGTGCGCCCATGACCGTCAGCAGGGTCAGGTTGACGCTCATGCTTTCCCCTTGGCTGTGGTTTCGGCCGCGATTCCGCCGGCTTCCTGCTCGTCCGACGGTTCTGCGGGGTGTTCCTCGAAGTGCTCGTCGATCTCGGACCCCAGGCTGCGCAGCACGTCCAGTACGAGGCCGACGACGACGACATAGACGCCGATGTCGAAGATGGTGGAGGTGACAAACTTGACGTCGCCAAAGACCGGTAGCCAGAACTGGAGAATGGCGGTCTGGAACACCTGGCCGCCCAGCAGCAGGGGGGCCACGCCGGAGGCCGCCGCGGTGGCAAGGCCAATGCCCAGCAGCGCGCCGGCACTAACCGGTGTGGCTTCGCCCAGCTCGAAACGGCCGCCGGCAAGGTAGCGGATGGTGAGGGCCAGGCCTGCGGTGAGGCCGCCGGCGAAGCCTCCGCCGGGGAGGTTGTGGCCGGCCAGCAGGAGGTAGATCGAGAAGACGATCATGGAGTGGAAGATGAGCCGCGTGACGACCTCAAAGATGATCGAACGGCGTTCCGGTGCCATGGTCCGGCCTGCCACCAGCCAGGCATCGCGGCTGGAAGCGGCGAAGCGGCGGCTCATGGCCAGCGCGGCGTCGTCGCGGGTGTTGCCCCGGCCGGCGGAGCGGTTTGGCTGCCGGCGCCCGACTGAGCCTTCCTCCACCATGGCGGAAGTCCGGAGCCGGTCCCCCCGGCCCCGGACGAAGATGAGGCTCGCGACCCCGGTGGCTGCGAGCGCCAGCACCGAAATTTCCCCGAAGGTGTCCCAGGCGCGGATATCCACCAGGGTGACGTTGACGATATTCAGTCCCCCGCCGCCCTCGTAGGCCAGTTTCGGGAACTCGAGCGAGATGGGCGCCGCCACCCGGGCGCCCAGGGCGTAGATGGCGACGAACACCATGGTGATGCCGAAGGCGGCGCCGATGATCACGCGGATCACCCGGTACCTTCCGCCGGTGCGGTCGCGGAGTTCCGCGGGGAGGCTGCGCATGGCGAGGACGAAGGCCACCAGGATGATGGTTTCCACCAGCATCTGGGTCAGCGCGAGGTCCGGCGCTCCCTGCAGGGCGAACATCAGGGCGATGCCGTAACCGGTGACGGAGACCATGAGGACGGCCAGGAAGCGTTTGTTGGCCCGCACGGCGGCCAGTGCGCCGATCACGATCCCGGCTCCCACCACGATCTGCAGCGGGGAGTTGGGATCGATGAAGAAGAGGTTTCCGGGGAGCGGCTTGTCCGCCAGCACCAGCGCGGTAAGCGGCAGGACGAACGCCACGGTCAGGATGACGGAGAGGTAGAAGAACAGCGAACCCCGCTGGGTCCGGCCGGTGATCCAGACGGCGGCGTCGTCTAGGGCGCCGATGGCCAACTGATAGGTGCGGTCGCCGTCGATCCAGGCCGGGACCAGGCCCTGGAGCCGGGCGACGGCGGTGCGGCCGTAGAACATGAACCCACCGAAGGCGAAGGTGATGGCGGTCAGCCCCAGGGCCGGGGTCAGGCCGTGCCAGAGCGCCAGGTGGCCGGCGGCGGCCGCCGCGTCCTCGCCGGCGGGCACGAACAGCGCCGCGTAAGGCTGGATCCAGCCGTCCACCGGCGCCGGCCACAGTCCGTAGACGATGGTCAGCAAGCTCAGGATGGCGGGGGCCGCCAGGAAGGCCGGCTTGATCGGTTTGAACGGGGTGGCCTCCACGCCGGGCTTGACGGCAAAGGCGCCCCACATGAACCGCGCACTGTAGGCGAAGGTCAGGATGGATCCCAGGACCAGGCCGGCCAGGATCACCATGCCCCAGGTGCCGCCGGCGGTGCTGTAGTGGATGAACGCTTCGAACACCGATTCCTTCGCGACGAAACCGGCCAGCGGCGGGATGCCGGCCATCGAGGCGGCTCCTACCGCGGCCACGATCGCGAGGGCGCGGGAGGAACGGTAGACGCCGGAGAGCTTGCGGATGTCGCGGGTTCCGGCCTGGTGGTCAATGATGCCCACCACCAGGAAGAGGGTGGCTTTGAAGAGGCCGTGCGCCAGGAGCAGTGCGAGGCCGGCCAGCGCAGCGTCGGGTTCGCCGAGCCCCACGACCATGGTCAGGAAGCCCAGCTGGCTGACCGTGCCGTACGCCAGGATGAGCTTGATATCGGTTTGTCGCAGCGCCCGGTAGCCGCCGACCAGCATGGTGGCCAGGCCAAGGCCGAGGACCAGCGGCAGCCAGTACGGGGTTTCCGCGAATCCGGGCGCCAGCCGCGCCACGAGGTAAATACCGGCCTTGACCATTGCCGCGGCGTGCAGGTAGGCGCTCACCGGAGTGGGGGCCGCCATGGCGCCGGGGAGCCAGAAGTGGAAGGGGACGAGGGCGGATTTGGTGATCGCACCGATCAGGATAAGGACGACGGCTGCGGCCACGCCTCCGGCGGCGGGCCCGGTGACAAGGGTTGGTGCCAGCTCCAGGATGGTCGCGATCCGGTAGGTTCCGGCGCTGGAGCCCAGGATGACCAGGCCCACCAGCATTGCCAGGCCGCCGGCGGTGGTCACCACGAGGGCCTGCAAGGCGGAGCGCCGCGCTGACAGTCGGGTCCGGGCGTAGCCGATCAGCAGGTAGGACAGGACCGTGGTCAGTTCCCAGAAGATGAACATCAGCAGCAGGTCATCGGCGGTGACCAGGCCGAACATGGCCCCGGCGAAGGCCAGCAGCTGGGCGCCGAATCCCCCGAGGTAGTCGTCCTTGTCCTTGAAGTACCGGGCGCAGTAGATGAGGACCAGCGCACCCACACCCAGGACGAGAAGGGACATGACCCAGGCCAGGGCGTCCATCCGGAAGGCGAGCTCAAGCTTCAGCCCGGGGATCCAGGGCAGGACTTCGGCGACCCCGGATTCGGGGCGGCCGCCGGTGCCGGGGGCGCCGGCATACACGGCCCCATGCTGCAGGATCAGCCAGATGAACGAGGCCGCGGGCACCGCCGCGAGGGCGTAAAACGAATTCCGGCCGAACTTCCGGAAGAGAAATGGCGCCACAGCGGCCACCGCGAAGTGCACGGCAAGGACTGTGATCACTGGTATCTCCGCAACGTCAGGAATTCGATTGTCAAAAGTTGGAGCAGGCGGGCATTCGTTAGGTTCAGTCCGGACAGTTTACCAAGCGTGGACAAATTCTTTTCGCAGGGTGCGTCGGGCCCCGCGCCTGCTGCGGATAATATTCGAGCTATGAACTCCGCTGCTGCCCCAGAGGCCATGCGTCCCTCCTCGGACCTGGAATCCGGAAGCCACGCCCCCCACAAGGGCCGCATCCTCGCCTGGGCAGCATGGGACTGGGGTTCGGCCGCCTTTAACGCGGTCATGACCACGTTTGTGTTCACCGTGTACCTGACGTCCAATGCCTTTGGCGGCGAGGACCAGGCCTCTGCTGTCCTGGGCGGCGCACTGGCGGTCGCCGGCGCGGCCGTCGCGCTGCTGGCGCCTGTCACCGGGCAGCGCTCCGATGCCGGCGGGCGCCGGAAGCTCTGGCTGGGGGTCAACACGGTCGCCGTCGCGCTGCTGACCGCGCTCTGCTTCTTCGTCTTCCCGCGTCCGGAGTTCCTGCTCCTGGGCGTGACGCTGATCGCGCTGGGCAATGTTTTCTTCGAGTTTGCGGGCGTGAACTACAACGCCATGCTTGCCCAGATCTCCACTCCACTGAACATCGGCAAGGTCAGCGGCTTCGGCTGGGGCATGGGGTACCTCGGCGGCATTGTCGCGCTGCTGCTGGTGCTCCAGCTCTTCGTCCAGCCCAGCTTCGCGTGGTTCGGCGCCTCGACCGAGGATGGCCTGAATATCCGCCTTGTCGCCGTGTTCTCGGCGTTGTGGTTCGTCGTCTTCGCGCTGCCCGTGCTGTTCGCCGTCCCGGAGCTTCCCAAGACCAGGCAGGGCGCCGGCCTGGGATTCCTGGCTTCCTACGGGCTGCTGGTGCGGCGGATCAAGGCGATTTACCGGACCAGCCCCCACACCATCTACTTCCTGCTCGCCAGCGCCGTCTTCAGGGATGGCCTGGCCGCGGTGTTCACCTTCGGCGGCATCAATGCCGCGGGCACCTTCGGCTTTGAACTCAAGGACGTCATCTTCTTCGCGATCTTTGGGAACGTCGTGGCCGCGGTGGGCGCCATCGCGGGCGGCTTCCTCGACGACCGGGTCGGGCCGAAGGCGGTCATCATGGGTTCGCTGCTCGGTTTGCTGCTGGCCGGCTCCGTGATCGTGGCCCTTGGCAACGGGAGCTATTCCTTCTTCGGCATGGAATGGGCCGGCACCACCACGTTTTGGATCTTTGGCTTGTTCCTGTGCCTCTTTGTGGGGCCGGCGCAGTCCTCCTCCCGGGCCTTCCTGGCCCGGCTTGCCCCGCAGGGCGAGTCCGGCGAGCTGTTTGGCCTTTACGCCACGACCGGCCGGGCCGTCAGCTTCCTCGCCCCGGCACTGTTTACGCTCTGCATCGCGGTCGCTGCCCCGCTGGTGGAGCCCGGCGAGGCGCAGCGCTGGGGCATCCTCGGCATTATGGTGGTGCTCCTGGCCGGGCTGCTGCTGCTGCTCCGGGTCAAGGCACCGGACCAGGCCGAAATCGCGGTTGTCCCCGCAGCCTGAAGCGGCCCGAAAAGTCCTGCGGCGCACTAGGCTGGAGGAATGAACGTGGATGAAACAGACCTCCCGGGACTGGGCCGGCGCAAGGACTTCATGACCGCCTCGGGGCGCCGGATCGGCGTCGTGGAATACCGCGAGGGCCAAACCGAACTGATCGTCTCCACGTGGGACGATCCGGACACCTGCCAGGCGTCCATCCCGCTGACCGCCGACGAAGCCGCCGCGCTGGGGAACCTGCTGGGCGGCCAGCGGCTGGCCATGCAGCTTTCCGAGGCCCACCGTGAGGTTCCGGGGATCGTCACCCGGCAGTTCTCGATCTCCGCCGATTCCCCGTTCCAGAACCAGCCGATGGGCAAGGCTTCCATCCGGACCCGGAGCGGCGTCTCGATCGTCGCCATCATGCGGGAAGGCGAGGTGCTCCCCTCTCCCGGGCCCGACGTCGTCCTGCACCCGGGCGATCTCCTCGTTGCAGTGGGGACGCAAGAAGGCCTGGACACGGCGGCCGGCATCCTGCGCAACGGCTGACGGCATGGATCCGCTCGCACTGACCCTGATTGAGCTCGGCGCCGTCGTCTTTTGCCTCGGCTTGCTGGCGCGGCTGGCGGGGCGGGTCGGCATGTCGCCGATTCCGCTGTACCTCATCGGTGGTCTGTTTTTCGGCGCCGGCGGGCTCGTGAAACTCGAGGGCATGCACGAATTTACCCATCTCTCGAGCGAGATCGGCGTCATCCTTCTCCTGCTTATGCTCGGATTGGAATATACGGCGGCCGAGCTGGTCACGGGGCTGCGCCGCTCCTGGCAGGCCGGCGTCCTGGACCTGGTCCTGAACTTCCTGCCGGGCGCCCTCCTCGCGGTCCTGCTGGGCTGGGGGGTCGTCGGGGCAATGGTGATGGGCGGTGTCACCTACATTTCGTCGTCGGGGATCGCCGCCAAGGTGATCACGGACCTGGGCCGGATCGGTAACCGCGAAACTCCGGTGGTGCTCTCGATCCTCGTGTTCGAGGATCTCGCGATGGCTGTCTACCTGCCGGTCCTCACGGCGACCTTGGCCGGTGTGAGCTTCGTCGTGGGGCTGCAGACCGTCGGGATCTCACTCGCCGTCGTCACCGTAGTCCTGCTCGTGGCCCTGCGGCACGGGCACCACGTGTCCAAGGCCGTGCACAGTGAGAACTCCGAGGTGTTCCTGCTCAACCTGCTCGGGGCCGCGCTGCTGGTGGCCGGGCTGGCCGCAGCCATGCAGGTGTCCGCTGCGGTGGGCGCCTTTATGCTCGGGATCGCTATTTCCGGCGCCACCGCGCACAGCGCCACCAGGATCCTCGAGCCGTTGCGGGATCTCTTCGCAGCCATCTTCTTTGTGGTCTTCGGCCTCAATACCGACCCCGCCACCATCCCGCCGGTGCTCGGCTGGGCCCTTCTGCTGGCGGTCGTCACAGCGGCCACCAAGATGCTCACCGGGATCTGGGCGGCGAAGCGTGCCGGGGTTGGCCTGCCGGGGCGTTTCCGCGCCGGCGCCGCGCTGATCGCCCGCGGAGAGTTCTCGATCGTCATTGCCGGCCTTGCGGTCGCCTCGGGCGTCGTGCCCCAGGAGCTTGCGGCCCTGGCCACCGCCTACGTGCTGATCATGGCCGTGACGGGCCCGCTCGCCGCCCGGTTCGTGGAGCCGGTGGTGGCGATGCTGCGCCGCCCGGCGAAACAGCGGAGCGTCCGGACCGCGGACGGGATCTGACGACGCGCCTGGTCAGACGTCGGTGCGGTGGAAGTTCAGGTGGCTGCGGCTCGCCGTCGGGCCGCGCTGGCCCTGGTAGCGGTTGCCGTACTCGCCGGAGCCGTAGGGGTGCTCGGCGGCCGAAGTGAGCCGGAAGAAGCACAGCTGGCCGATCTTCATGCCCGGCCACAGCTTGATCGGCAGCGTCGCCATATTGGACAGCTCCAGGGTCACGTGGCCGGAGAATCCGGGGTCGATGAAGCCCGCAGTCGAGTGCGTGAGCAGGCCCAGCCGGCCCAGCGAGGACTTGCCCTCGAGCCGGGCGGCAATATCGTCGGGAAGCGTCACGGTCTCATAGGTGGAGCCCAGCACGAACTCCCCGGGGTGCAGGATGAACGGTTCGCCGCTCTCAACCTCCACCAGGCGGGTCAGCTCGGGCTGTTCCTCTGCCGGGTCGATGTGGGCGTACTTGTGGTTGTCGAAGAGCCGGAAAAACCGGTCGATCCGGACGTCAACCGACGAGGGCTGCACCATGGCAGGGTCGAACGGCTCCAGAACAATCCGTTGGGAGTCAATTTCGGCACGAATGTCGCGGTCAGAGATCAGCACAGTCTCAAATTACCGTACTCGCCGGGATCGGCCGTCCGCGCGGCCAGTATTACTGCTCCTCATTACTGCTCCTCAAGCACCGATTTGAGCTGTTCGAGCTGGCAGACTTCGGCCTTCATCCGCCGGCGGAAGGGGCACTTCAGCCGGGCCAGGATCCCCCGCGGCTCGCATTCCAGGGCAAATCGGACCCGGGTGCCCCCGCCTTCCGTGCTCAGATAGTAGCCTCCGCGTGTCCGCTCGGTCCCGGCAAGGACCCTGTACCGGATCTCGGCACCGGGCCGCGCCTCGGTGATCTCGAAATCTCCGCACACGGTTCGTCCGCCGGGTTCCGCGATGGTCTGACGGTAGCCGGCCCCCTTGGACCCGGCCGCACCGGATTCCAGTTCAATGCTGTGGACGCCGGCACGCCAGCGCGGCAGGTTGCTGGCGTCGAGCAGGAAGTCGTAGACGCTCATGGCGTCACGTTTGATGACGACGTCGTACTCTGCGATTGCCACGGAAATCCTTGCTGGGCGGACGGCTGATGGGCGTAGCCCGCTTCCCCGGAACTGCAGCTAACCCCTTCAGGATAGACAGCAAGGCCTGCCCCGCGGTGCGGCAGCGGCGGGCCTTTATCGAAGAGTTATGGGACTCCCCGCATGACGTACCGCTCTGTGACTACGCCCTGGAGCCTGCCCCGGGGGAGGTGCCTGGCCCGCGATGTCGCCGGAGTGACGTGTTCTGAGAACACGTGCGGCTGGGGTAAGGTAAATCTCGACGTTCCCCGGGACCACGTCCAGCATTTTGGACAGTCCCATTGCGGCTGTAGCTCAATGGTAGAGCGCTAGCTTCCCAAGCTTGATACGCGGGTTCGATTCCCGTCAGCCGCTCCAATTCACCGCTCCATTCCGCTCGACGGACCTCCCGGGGCCGTTAGGCGGCTACCTGTATCGTTCGAAGTCAGGAACCTCTTCGGTTCCGCTACAGGAGCGATCATGGCTGACAAATCCCCCCGTCAAGCAGCATCCAAGAAATCCGGCAAATCCATCAAGGAAAAGCGGGCCGACAAGCGGACCGCTGCAGCGCCGCCCAGCTCCATGGACAAAGCCACCAGCGCCAAGCCGGCGAGCCCCAAAAAGAAGTGAGCGGCACCTTGAGCCACCTCACCCTCGGAGTCCTTGCCAGCACGCGGAAACCCGCCGAACAGCGCCTCCCGATCCATCCCCTCCACCTGGACCGCATCGCCCCGGAACTCCGGCAGCGGCTGATCCTGGAGGAGGGCTACGGCGAACGGTTCGGCGTCTCGGACGCCGAACTGGCCCCGCTGGCGGGGCGCATCGTCCCCCGGGCGCAACTGCTGGCCGAGGCCGACGTCGTCCTCCTGCCCAAGCCGCAGCCCGAAGACCTGGCCGAACTCCGGGACGGGCAGGTCCTCTGGGGCTGGCCGCACTGCGTCCAGGACCGGGCGATCACCCAGCTGGCGATCGACAAGAAGCTCACCCTGATCGCCTTCGAGGCGATGAACCACTGGGCCAGCGACGGCGGCTTCGGCCTGCACGTCTTCCACAAGAACAACGAGCTGGCCGGGTACTGCTCCGTGCTGCACGCGCTGGCCCTGACCGGTTCCACCGGGGATTACGGCCGCCGCCTGAGCGCCGTCGTCATCGGCTTCGGGGCCACGGCCCGCGGTGCGGTCACGGCGCTGAACGCCCACGGCATCCATGAGGTCCAGGTGCTGACCAACCGCGGGGTTGCCGCGGTGGGCTCCCCCATCCACTCGGTGCGGATCGCGCAGTTCGACCATGACGACAAGGCGCCGTTCCTCAGCGAGGTCATCACCGAGCGTGGCCGCGTGCCGCTCGCGCCGTTCCTCGCCGGGAGCGACATCGTGGTCAACTGCACCCTGCAGGACCCGAACGCGCCCCTGACGTATCTGCGCACCGAGGACCTCGCCGCGTTCCGGCCCGGCAGCCTGATCGTGGATGTGTCCTGCGACGAGGGCATGGGGTTCAGCTGGGCGAAAAGCACCACCTTCGCCGAGCCGATGTTCAAGGTCGGGAACCATATCGACTACTACGCCGTGGACCACAGCCCGTCCTATCTCTGGGACTCCTCCAGCTGGGAAATCAGCGAGGCGCTGCTGCCGTTCCTGGAAACCGTGATCACCGGGCCCGACGCCTGGACGGCGAACGAGACCATCCGCCGCGCGATCGAAATCCGCGACGGCGTGGTCCTCAACCCGGAGGTGCTGCAGTTCCAGCAGCGCGAACCGGAGTACCCGCACCTGCCCCTGGCGGACTAGCGCCGCTCCCCCGGTTTCCGCAGCGAAAACGGACCGCCGCTACGTAAAAGGACAGCCGCTGCGTGGATACACTCAGCGGCTGTCCGAAAACGGTGCGGAAAGCTAGGGCACGGCAGCTGCCTGACGGACGATCTTGACCAGCCGCCGCCGGTCCTTCAGGTCCACCCTGAGCATCAGCTGGCCGCGGCGCGCCAGCACGACGGCGACGGCGGCCGCGGCCAGCGCCGGCACCCCGCCGGAGACCAGGATGGCCGTATGCGGGTCCACGTGCTCGGCCAGCCAGCCGATCATCGGCCCGCCAATTGCCTGCCCGCCGATCAGCACCATGATGTACAGGCTCATCACGCGGCCGCGGATGGCCAGGTTGGAACTGATCTGGACCAGCTGGTTGGCCGCGGTCAGGAACATCAGGCACCAGAACCCGGCCAGGACCATCGCCGCCCCGAACCACACCATGGAGGGCGCCAGCGAGGCGAGGCAGAGCATCAGCCCGTACATTCCTGCCCCCAGCATCACGGAGCGCAGCCTCAGTTCCCGCCGGCGGGCGGACGTGACCGCACCGGCCAGCGCCCCGAGTGCCACCAGCGCGTTCAGCAGGCCGTAGCCGCCGGCGCCGGCGTCGTACACGTGGTCCGCGAAAGCGGCCAGCAGCACCGGCAGGCTCATCGCGAACACAGCGACGAAGCCGGCCATCAGCCACGGCCAGTAGATGGTGGGTTTGCTCAGCGCATAGTCCAGCCCCTCCTTGAGCATGCCCTTGCGTTTGGGCACGGGCGCGCTGAGGTGCAGCTGGTCCTTCCGCAGCGTGAGCAGCATCGCCACGGTGCAGCAGCAGGCGACGGCGTTCGCGGCGAACGCCCAGCCGGCCCCCACCGCGGTGAGCAGCAGCCCGGCGAGCGCCGGCCCGATCAGGCCGCCGAGCTGGAAGGTCGTGGAGTTCACGCTGATGGCGTTCCGGAGGTGGGCCGGTCCAACGAGTTCGTTGACGAAGACCTGCCGGGCCGGCTGGTCCAGCACGGTGACCAGGCCAAGGGCGAGGGCGATGCCGTAGACGTGCCAGATCTCGATCCGCTGGCTCAGCGCCAGCGCCGCGAGGATGGCCGCCAGCACGGCTGCGGCCGACTGGCACAGCATCAGGATTTTCCGCTTCGCGAAGCGGTCCGCCATCATGCCGGCCCACGGGCCCAGGAGCAGCGAAGGCAGGAACTGCAGGGCCACCGTGATCCCGACGGCGGTGACGGAACCGGAGAGCTGGAGCACCAGCCAGTCCTGGGCAATCCGCTGCATCCACAGGGCGGTGACCGCAATGAAGTGGCCGATCGCGAAGATGCGGAAATTTTGGACTTTCAGCGAGATGAACGTGTGGCGCCAGGGCAGCCGCTCGTTGACGACGGTGATCGGCGCGGTGCTGGGGAGCGGCAGTGAGGTTACGTTGGCTGCTAACGGCGGAAGGGGTGCCACGGAAAGTCCTCAAAGGAGCGGGTCGGCGGGGATGCCTTAACGCTAAGCTGGCCGCAGCAAATTGTGGAAGATTATTCATTGCATAACTAGCATTACAAAACGCAATGCGGTGGAGTGCGCCGCAGCTCAGGAGCCCGCATGTTCGAACCCGCCCAGCTGCGCTCTTTCCTGGCCGTGGCCGAAACACTGAGCTTCACCCGGGCCGCCGAGCGCCTGGGCCTCGCGCAACCGACGGTCAGCCAGCACGTGCGCAAGCTGGAGACCGCTGCGAAGCGGGTCCTGGTGGCGCGGGACACCCGGGATGTGCGCCTGACCGACAACGGGGACGCCATGGCCGGCTTCGCCCGCAGCATCCTGTCCGCGCACGACGCCGCCGCCCGCTACTTCTCCGGATCGGCCATGCGCGGCCGGCTGCGCTTCGGCACGGCGGATGACCTCGCGATCACCGGGCTGCCGAGGATCCTGCGGGAATTCCGCCAGGTCTACCCGCAAATCAACCTGGAACTGACGGTGGGCCAGAGCACCCAGCTCTACAAACGGCTGAACGCCGGCCAGCTGGACCTGGTCTTCGTCAAATGGGTGGCCGGGGCCAAGGACGGCACGGTGGTGCAGCAGGACTCCTTCGCTTGGGTGGGGGTGGAACAGACGTCCCTGGACCCGGCCGAGCCGGTGCCGCTGATTGCCTACCCCTCCCCCAGTCTGAGCCGGAAACTGGCCATCGATGCCCTCGAATCCGCCGGCCGCACCTGGCGCATCACCTGCACCACGCGGCAGATCAGCGGAGTGCTGGCCGCCGTCCGGGCCGGCATCGGCGTTGCGGTCATGCCGTCCTCACTCGTGCCGGACGATCTGTTGATCATCACCCGGCGCTTTGAACTGCCCCCGGTCGGCGACGTCGATTTCACCCTGATCCGCAACCCGCTGGCGAACACCGAGGTGATTGAGGCCCTGACCCAGACGATCGCGGGCCGGACCCTGAAGCGCCCCGGCTGAGCGGCCGGGGCGCACCTGCGTACCTGCGGCTGTACCTACTCGGGTTGCGTACTTACGCATACCATTGATCCACTCGTAATCATGGCTTATCCTGAGTGTGTTGAAGGTCAAGCAGAGGCCTGTGACAACGATTCGAATACGAACGCTGTCCTGTGTGTCTGCCGTGCGGCGACTCACCGGAGGCGTTCGGGATAGGCCGACAATGACGCCAGCCATAAACCGACCACATCGTCCCGCCACATCGGCAAACCGGAGCCTCAAACCCGTGGCCCCGCTCTCCCAGGCAGTGCACCGCGGCGCCGCCGCGCATCACCCCAGCCGCGGCCGCCTGGACCCGCACCACCCGACGACCCTGGTTGAGGCGGAGTACGTCGGCAGCCCGTACTGCGAACGTTGCGGCACCGACGAATTCATCTACCTGGAGACTTTCGTCCCGGCCACGCACCACAGGGACGGCTCCATCAACCGGCTGGGCGAGGTGACGTACTTCTGCACCGGCTGCGACGACTTCTCCGCGCATGCCGTGCCTGCCACCTGGGTTCCACCCGGCTGGTACTTCGGCTGAGTCCGCGGACTTGAGCCTCCACAGACCACGAGCCGGGCGGCCACCATTGGAGGGTGGCCGCCCGGCTCGTTTATGTTGCCCCAGGCGTGTGTGTTGCCCAGGGGGTCCCTAGATCAGCCCGTCCGAAATGTGGTTCGGCGTCCCGAACCGGTGCGCGGTGATGCTGATGGCCTGCTCATGCAGGAACGGCAGCAGCTCGACGCGTCCGGCTTCGGTGACCGGGTGGAAGTAGATCGCCAGGTCCGGACGTCCCGCGGTCGCCTCGGCCAGGGCCGCGGCGTTCCCGCCGATGAGCCTGACCCGCGGGGTGGAGAGCCTGGCCGCGCCGGCGGACCTGGCCGCGGCGGCCAGCCAGTCGGCGTCGTTCTCCACGGTGGGATCGATACCGAGCCCGGAGAGCACGGTGCGCAGCTGGGTGGGAAGCTCGATGGCGGTGGACACCGTCAGCGGGGAGCCGGCCAGGACGCCGGCCGCCACTGTCCGGACCAGGCGGGCGAGCGGTTCGCCTTCGGCGAGGCGCACCTGTACCGGCAGCGGGCGGTAGCGGAAGATGTTCCGTTCGGCGCCCAGTCCGGAGACGTCCCGGGCCGTGCCGAATTCCTCGGCCCAGGCGAGGGCGTCGGAGGCCAGGGCACGCTGCACGCCTTCCAGCTCGCCGGCGGACAGGAACCCCCTGGCTGCCTGCTCGATCCGGCGGACGCCGGGGTGCGCGGGTGTGGCGGCAGTGTTCCCGGCCGCGGCGCTGGGCTTGCTGACCCATTCGCCGAGCCCGACGAGATAGTTGGGCCCGCCGGCCTTGGTGCCGGCGCCGACGGCGGACTTCTTCCAGCCGCCGAAGGGCTGGCGCTGCACGATGGCGCCGGTGATGCCACGGTTGACATAGAGGTTGCCGGCCTGGACCGTCTCGAGCCAGAGGTCCAGTTCCGCCGGGTCCAGCGAGTGCAGCCCGGAGGTGAGGCCGTACTCGATCTGGTTCTGGATGGCGATGGCGTCCTCCAGGGTCTCCGCGGTCATCACGCCCAGCACGGGGCCGAAGAACTCGGTGAGATGGAAGTAAGATCCGCGGCGCACCCCGTAGCGGACGCCCGGGCTCCAGAGCTTGCCCGTCCCATCCAGCTTCCGCGGCTCGACGGCCCAGCTTTCCCCTTCGCCCAGGGTGGTGAGGGCGTTGAGGAGCTTGCCGCCGGCCGGTTCGATGATCGGGCCCATCTGGCTGGCCGGATCCTCGGGGTAGCCCACCTTGAGCGAGGTGACGGCGTCGATCAGCTGGTTGTGGAAGCGCCGCGATGTGGCCACGGATCCGACTAGGATCACCAGCGACGCGGCGGAGCACTTCTGCCCGGCGTGGCCGAAGGCGGAGTACGCGACGTCCTTGGCCGCGAGGTCAAGGTCGGCACTCGGGGTGACGATGATGGCGTTCTTGCCGCTGGTTTCGGCCAGCAGCGGCAGGTCCTTGCGGAACGACCGGAACAGTTCGGCGGTCTCGTAGCCGCCGGTGAGGATCACCCGGTCCACCGCGGGGTGGGAGATCAGCTGCCGGCCGAGCTCACGCTCGCCCAGCTGGACCATGGTCAGCACGTCCCGCGGGACGCCGGCTTCCCAGAGTGCCTCGATCATCACGGCACCGCTGCGCCGGGCCTGTTTGGCGGGCTTGATCACGACGGCGGAGCCCGCGGCGAGGGCCGCCAGCGTGGATCCGGCGGGGATGGCCACCGGGAAGTTCCACGGCGGGGTCACCACGGTGAGCTTCGCCGGAATGAAGGCGGCGCCGTCGACGTCGTCGAGCTTGCGGGCCGATTCGGCGTAGTAGTGCGCGAAGTCAACAGCCTCGCTGACCTCCGGATCGCCCTGGTCGATGGTCTTGCCGGTTTCGCTGGCCATGACCTCCAGGAGACCGGCGCGGCGGGCTTCCAGCACGTCGCCGGCGCGGTGCAGGATCGCCGCACGCTCGTCACCGGAGAGTGCGCCCCAGGCCTTGCCTTTTGCCACCGCGGTGTCAATCACGGTGTTGAGCGTCGCCTCGTCGTTGATCATGGCGGCCTCGACGGCGGCGTTGCCCAGGGTCGAGGACGGGACGCGTGCCAGGATGGCGCGGCCCCAGTCGCGGTTGACCGGCAGGGACGGGTCGGTGTCCGCAGTGTTCTCGAAGGAGTCATGCGGCATCGGCCCGGCCGGGACGCTGCGGTCCTGCCGGCGGTTGGGCGGCGGAACCTCGTCGTCGAGTTTGGCGAGCGAGGCGAGGAAGCGCTGCTTCTCGCGCTCGAAGAGCGTTTCGTTCTCACTGAGCTCGAAGACGGCGGACATGAAGTTGTCCTGGCTGGCGCCTTCCTCGAGCCGGCGGATCAGGTAGGCGATCGCGACGTCGAACTCGGCCGGGTGGACCACCGGGGTGTACAGGAGCAGCGAGCCGACGTCCTTTTTCACGGCTTCCGCCTGGCCCTGGGCCATGCCGAGCAGCATCTCGAACTCGATGCCGGACTCCACGCCGCGCTGTTTGGCGAGCAGCCAGGCGAAGGCAATGTCGAAAAGGTTGTGACCGGCAACGCCGATCCGGATGTTGCGGATCCGGTCCGGGTGCAGCGCGTAGTTGATGACGCGCTTGTAGTTGGTGTCCGAATCCTGCTTGGTGTTCCAGGTGGCGAGCGGCCAGCCGTGCAGTGAGGCCTCCACCTGCTCCATCGGCAGGTTGGCGCCCTTCACCACGCGGACCTTGATCGCGGCGCCGCCGTCGGCGCGGCGGGCGGCGGCCCAGTCCTGCAGGCGGATCATGGCGGCGAGCGCGTCCGGGAGGTAGGCCTGGAGCACGATGCCGGCCTCGAGGTCCCTGAACTCCGGCTTGTCCAAAATCCGGGTGAAGACCGCAATGGTCATGTCCAGGTCCTTGTACTCCTCCATGTCCAGGTTGATGAACTTGGCTTTCTGTCCGCCGGCGGCAAACGAGGCAGCGCGGGTGAAGAGCGGGGTGAGCTTCTCGACGACGTGCTCCACGGCCTCGTCGAAGGCCCAGGCCGAGTGCGGGGCCACGGTGGAGGAGACCTTGATCGAGACGTAATCGACGTCGGGGCGGGACAGCAGCTTGTGCGTGCCCTCGAGCCGGCGTGAGGCCTCGTGCTCGCCGAGCACGGCCTCGCCCAGGAGGTTGACGTTGAGCTTGATGCCGTCCGTGCGGATCTTCGCGATGGCGGGGCCCAGCTTGGCGTCGGTCGCATCGACGATAAGGTGGCCGACCATTTCGCGCAGCACACGGCGGGCGACCGGGATGACCACCTGCGGCAGGGCCGGGGCCATGGAGCCGCCGAGACGCACGGCACCGCGCATGTACCAGGGCAGGAACGCGGGGACCTTGGGGGCCAGGGCGGCGAGGTTGCGGGCGGCCACCCGGAGGTCCTCGGGCCGGACCACGCCGTCGACGAACCCGACCGTGAAGTCCAGGCCGTTGGGGTCCTTCAGGACACCAGCGAGCTGCTCGGCCGAGGCGTCCACCGGGACCTTCGCCGCCTCGGCGAGCCAGTGGCGCACCAGCCCGATGGCCTCCCCGGCGAGGGCAGCGGCTTCGAGGACCGGAGAGCCTTCCGAGACGGCGGCGTGTACGGCGTCTTTGCGGGCGTTCACACCGGACTCCGTGGAAATGTTGGTCATGGCTGGCACTCGTTCTTTCTCGAAATGGGGACCGTTCTAAACTCAGTATGGGACCGGATTTTCATAAGATAAAGCGATGTTTTCCGAGCAATACTGGTTAGAAAAATCGAACGGTGTGAGGCCTGCCGGAACCGCCCCGAAACACACGAATGCGCTATCACTTTTGGCTCCCAAAACCGGGGCATGGGAGCCAAAAGTGATAGCGCAACCGGGCCGGTGGTTAGCCGACGTGGCGGTGCATCTCCACGGCTTCCTCGTGCCGTGGGCTGTCAGGGTTCATCAGCGAGTTCTTGCGGCCGTAGGTGAAGTAGATGACCAGGCCGATGACGAGCCAGACGCCGAAGCGCAGCCAGGTCTCCCAGTGCAGCTGGAGCATGAGGAAGCCGGAGGCCAGCACGCCAAACGCCGGAACGAGCGGCATGAGCGGCAGCCGGAAGGTGCGCGGGGCGTCGGGCTTCTTGTAGCGGAACACGATGACCGAGGTGCAGACGACGACGAAGGCGGCCAGGATGCCGATGTTGGTCAGGTCGGCGACGGCCTTGATCGGGAACACGCCGGCCAGCAGCGCGGAGGCGACGCCGGCGATCCAGGTGACGCGCTGCGGGGTGCCGTGGCGGTCCGTCTTGGCGAACCAGCCGGGGAGCAGCCCGTCGCGGCTCATCGAGAACCAGACGCGGGTGACGCCGAGCAGGAAGGTGAGCATCACGGTCAGGATGGACAGGACGGCAAAGACCGAGATGATCGTGGCGATGACCGGCAGGCCCACGCTGTTGAACGCGGAGGCGAAGCCGGCCTTGGGGTCGATCTCCTGGTAGTTCTGCATGCCGGTGAGCACCAGGGTTGCGGCGACGTACAGGAGCATCGCGACGACGAGGGACATGATGATGGCCTTCGGCATGTGCTTCTTGCCGTCGGTCGCCTCTTCCGCGGCGGTGCTCATCGCGTCGTAACCGAACACGGCGAAGAACACCGTGGCCGCGCCGGCCACAACCGGGCCAAACCCGCTGGGCATGAACGGGTTGTAGTTTCCCGTATCAATGTAGAAGATGCCGAGACCGATGATGAACAGGATCAGGACCACCTTGATCCCAACGGCCACAAGTTCGAATCGGCCGAAGGTCTTGGTGCCGCGGGACAGGATCCAGGTCACCAGGAGGCAGACGGCAATCGCGGGAACATTGATGATCCCGCCGGTGCCTTCATCCGGCGTCGCGGTCATCCACGCCGGCATGTGGACGCCGATGCCGGAGAGGAACGCGTCGAAGTAGCCGGAAATACCGATCGCCACCACGGCCACAATCGCGATGTATTCCAGCAACAGGTCCCAGCCAATGAACCAGCCGATGATCTCGCCGAGCGCCACGTAGCCGTACGTGTACGCCGAACCGGCCCGCGGGATCATGCCCGCGAACTCCGCGTAGGACAACGCGGCGGCCGCGGACGCGAGTCCCGCAATCAGAAAGGAGAACAGCACCGCCGGGCCGACGCCGGGTTCGGACGCGCTGCCGTGGGCCACGAGGCCCGCCAGGGAGAAGATGCCGACGCCGATGATGCCGCCAACGCCGATGGCCGTCAACTGCCAGAGCCCCAGGCTCTTTAGCAGGCCGCTGTGCAGGTTTTCTTCCTCGATGTCGTCGATGGGCTTGCGCCTCATGATCGACCGGGTTATGTCTTTTGTACTCATTTTCAGGGTCTTCCGCTCAGGTGTGGTGCCCATCAATCCGCCCTGTGATGGGGGTTACTCGACGACAACAGTATGCAAGCCGGATTGCATTAGATAAAGTGAATTCTCCTAATCAATAAACATTAGAATTCACAAAGGAATAGCGATGCTGGATGTCCGGCGGTTACGCCTGCTGCGCGAACTGAAGATCCGGGGCACCCTGGCCGAGGTCGCGGAGGCGCTTCAGTACAGCCCGTCGTCGGTCTCGCAGCAGCTGGCGCTCCTGGAAAAGGAAGCCGGCGTCGAACTGCTTCGCAAGACCGGACGCCGGGTCCAGCTGACCCCGCAGGCAGAGGTCCTCGTGGCCCACACGGCCCACCTGCTGGAAACGCTGGAACAGGCCGAGGCGGATCTGGCCGCCTCGCTGACCACCGTGACGGGCACGGTCCGCGTTGCGGTCTTCCAGTCCGCGGCGCTGGCCCTGATGCCGGATGCCCTCACCCGGATGTCGTCACGCTATCCCGAAGTCCGGATCGAAATGACCCAGCGGGAACCCGAAACGGCACTTCATGAGACCTGGGCCCGGGACTTTGACCTGGTCATTGCCGAGCAGTACCCCGGCCATGCGGCCCCCCGCTATGCCGAACTCGACCGGCTCCGGCTCACGAGCGATGCCATCCGCCTCGCGGTTCCGCCCCGCTCCTCCGACCGCCCGGCGATAACGTCCCTCACGGACACCGCCGGGCTGGCCTGGGTGATGGAGCCCCGCGGCGCAGCGTCACGGCACTGGGCCGAACAGGCCTGCCGCAGCGCCGGATTCGAGCCCGACGTCCGTTTCGAGACCGCAGACCTGCAGGCGCAGATCCGGCTGATCGAATCCGGGAACGCCGTGGCATTTATGCCGGACCTCGTCTGGACCGGGAGAGGCACAACGTCGCAGCTGATTACCCTGCCGGGTGATCCGCACCGGACCATCTTCACCTCCGTGCGGCGCTCCAGCGTCAAGCGCCCGGCCATCCTGGCCACCCGGGAGATCTTGGCGGAGACAGCGGCGTCCATCCCGCCCGCCGGCCCGTAAGCCGGCGGGCGGCGCAGGCGGGCGGTGCAGGCGGGCGGTGCCGGCTGCCGAGGCTGCCGGCCGGCGAGGCCGCCCGCGTGCGGGGGTGTTGGCTTGCTCACAGCGCTTCCGGCGGCCCGGCGCTAGACTGGATCCGTTATGAACCGCACAATATTCAAGTCCAAAATCCACCGCGCCACGGTCACGCACGCGGACCTCCACTATGTCGGCTCGGTCACCGTGGACCTGGATCTGCTGGAAGCGGCCGACATCCTGCCCGGCGAACTGGTCTCCATTGTCGACGTCACCAACGGTGCCCGGCTGGAGACCTACACGATTGCCGGCGAGCGCGGTTCCGGGGTAATCGGGATCAACGGCGCCGCCGCGCACCTCATGCACGAGAACGACATCATCATCCTGATCACCTACGCCCAGATGACCACTGATGAAGCCAAGGCCTACAGCCCCAAAGTGGTCCATGTGGATAAGGACAACAAGATTGTCCAGATCGGCAACGACCCCGCGGAGGGCCACACCCCCGGGATCATGCGCCCGCCGTACGCGCTGAACAACGCCACGCTTAACTGACGGCGTCAGCCCGCGGGCGTACTTCTGCCGTAACAGGAGCTGGGCGTAAATAAAGCTGATTACTCTGGAGGGGTGACTGCCGCCCCTTCCCCGCTTTCGACGCTGCGGAGTGCCGCGTGCTAGGCGTCCTCGCGGGGTTCTTCGTGGTCTGGTGCATCATCCTGGTGGGCATGTTCGTCGGCCGGCGCGGAATCCTGGGCGAGAACGCCCGCTCCGTGCTCAGCGCGCTGACATTCTTCGTCGCCAGCCCGGCCCTGCTGTTCGACACCCTCAGCAAGGCCAAAGTCCACGATATTTTCGCCGCCCCGCTGCTGGTGACGGCGGTCGGCGCCATCGCGACGGCGGCACTCTTTTTCGGCATCGTCCGCTTCCTGCTCAAACGCTCCGTGCCCGAATCCCTCATGTCCTCCATGAGCGCTTCGCTGGCCAACTCCGCCAACCTCGGCATCCCCATCGCCGTGTACGTCCTGGGCGATGCAAGTTATGTGGCGCCGCTGCTGATCTTCCAGCTGGCGTTCTTCACCCCCATGTTCCTGGTGGTCCTGGATGCCACCACCAGCAACCACCGGACCACGCCGCTGAGCTTCCTGCTGATGATCCTGCGGAATCCCATGATCGTGGGCTCCGGGCTGGGCCTGACGGTGGCCGCCACCGGCTGGCAGGTGCCGCCACTGGTGATGGAGCCCATCCACCTGATCGGCGGCGCCGCGATTCCGGCCATGCTGCTCGCCTTCGGGATGAGCCTGAACGGCTCCCGCCCGCTGCACGCCCCGGCGGGGCGCCGGATCGACACCCTGCTGGCCAGCGGCTTCAAGCTCATTGTCCATCCGCTGCTGGCCTACCTCTTCGCCCGCTTCGCCCTGCAGCTGGCGGACCAGGCACTTTTCGCCGTGGTGGTGACCTCCGCCCTGCCCACCGCGCAGAACGTTTTTGTGATCGCCAACCGCTACCGGACCGGCCTCACCGTCGCCAAGGACACCATCCTGATCACCACGGTCGTCGCCGTGCCGGCCATGATCGGCGTGGCCCTGCTGCTCGCCTGAGCATCCCCGCAACGCCCCCGCACCACACCACACCATCCGGAGGACCCATGAGCACCAGCCTGGACACCGTCATCATCGGAGGCGGGGCCATGGGCTCGGCGGCGGCGTGGGCCCTGGCCAGCCGCGGCCGGGCCGTGACCCTGCTGGAGCAGTTCAGCCCCGGGCACCGCAACGGCGCTTCCCATGGCGCCACCCGGAACCTCAACCCCGGCTACGCCGATCCCGACTACGTGGCCATGCTGGCCGAGTCCGTCCGGCTCTGGGACGAGCTCGAGGCCGATGCCGGCGAGCGGCTGCTGGCGCGCACCGGCGTCGTGAACCACGGGACCGATCCGCTGCTGGGCGCGGTGCAGTGGGCCCTGCAAGGGACCGGGCTGCGGGCCGAGTTCCTGGGTGCAGCGGAAGCGGCCGAACGGTGGCGCGGCATCCGGTTCGACCAGCAGGTGCTGCACATGCCCGACGGCGGGCAGCTGAACCCCGGTGCGGTCCTGCCGGCGCTGCAGCGCCTGGCCGCGGGCCGCGGCGCCGAGCTCCGGCACCGGGTCAAGGTGCTGGAGCTCGCCGTGGCTGACGACGGCGTCCGGCTCACGGTCGACGCCGGCGGCCGCACCGAGGTGCTGACCGCGCGGCAGGCCGTAGTCACCGCCGGTGCCTGGACCTCGAAACTGCTCGGCGGGCTGGTGCCCCTCCCCCGGCTCACCGTCACCCAGGAACAGCCGGCGCACTTCGCCGTTGCCGACGAGGGCGCGGTCTGGCCGGGGTTCAACCATGTCCCCGGCCAGGGCGCGGATTTCGCGGACTGGTACTCACCGGTCTATGGCATGCCGACGCCGGGCGAGGGCATCAAGGCCGGCTGGCACGGCGTGGGGCCGGTCGTGGACCCGGACCGGAGGTCCTTCACGCCGGAACCCGCGCAACTGGCGGCGCTGCAAAACTACGCGCGGCGGTGGCTGCCCGGCGTGGATGCCGACTCCCTCACCGACATCAGCTGCACCTACACCACCACCGCGGACGAGAACTTCATTCTTGACCGCATCGGGCCGCTCGTGATCGGTGCGGGCTTCTCCGGCCACGGGTTCAAGTTCACCCCCGTCGTCGGGCGGATCCTCGCCGACCTCGCCACCGGCGACGGCCCGGCGCCGGCAATCTTCTCGGCCTCCCGCCCCGGGATCCGCTGACCCCCGCCCCCAAAAAGCAACGCGGGGTCACATCGCGCCCATCCCGGGCTCCGGCATGGGCGCGATGTGACCCCGCGTTGCTGTGTGCGCCGGTAGTCTGGGACCGGTCTTAAGCCGCCCCGGGGGCAACCCGGGGCAACAGCAGGAAGTAAGGACAAATTGCACAGCGTCAGAACACGCGGCACCGCCAGGTCCGGGGCCGTCGATTGGATCGCGGCCGGGCTGGCAGGGCTGCTGCTAATCTCCGCCACGGCCTGCGCTGGCACGGGGACGGCCCCGGCCGCCGCGCCGACAGCCCTCCCAACAGTGAGCACGGCCGGCAGCCCCGCGGCCGCCTCCCCGGAACCCGGCGCCGAGGACACCCCGAACCAGCAGCCGGCCTTCGCCGCCAAGGCTCTGGACGTTCTGGCAACGATCCCGGTCAAGGGCCGGGCGCCCAAGACGGGCTACTCGCGCGATCAGTTCGGCCAGGCCTGGGCCGACGTCGACCGCAACGGCTGCGACACCCGCAACGACGTGCTCCGCCGGGACCTGACCGACCTCGCCCTCAAGCCCGGCACCGGGGACTGCGTTGTCCTTTCCGGCATCCTGAACGACCCCTACACGGCAATCCTGATCAACTTCCTCCGCGGCAACAGCACCAGTGACGCGGTGCAGATCGACCATGTGGTGGCCCTCAGCGACGCCTGGCAGAAGGGCGCCCAGCAACTCACCGAGGCCCAGCGGCTCTCCTTCGCCAACGATCCGCTGAACCTGCTCGCGGTGGACGGCCCCGCCAACCAGCAAAAGAGCGACGGCGACGCCGCCACCTGGCTGCCTGCGAACAAGTCCTACCGCTGCGACTACGTGGCCCGCCAGATCTCGGTCAAGTCCAGTTACGGGCTGTGGGTCACCGCGGCCGAACACGATGCGATGGCACGGGTTCTCGGCGACTGCCCCGGCCAGGCCGCCCCGACCAGCCAGGCGGCGCCGGCGCCCCCGACGCAGGCGGCGACTCCCGCACCGGCCCCCGCCGCTCCGGCAGCCCCGGCGAACCCGGCCTCCGTGTACTACGCCAATTGCGCCGCTGCCCGTGCTGCCGGCGCCGCACCGCTCCGGGCCGGCCAGCCGGGCTACCGCGAGCAGATGGACGGCGACCGCGACGGCATCGCCTGCGAATAACGCGCCGTCTGATTCAGCACCGGCGCAGCGGCTAGTTCTTCGGCAGCGCGTCCAGCAGCCGCGCGCAGCGGATGAACCCCAGATGCGAGTACGCCTGGGGGTGGTTCCCCAGATGCGTTTCGGTGCCCGGGTCGTACTCCTCCGGCAGCAGCCCGGTGGGGCCGAACAGGTTGACCAGCTGGTCGAACAGGTCCCATGCCTCCTCGATCCGGCCGACCGCGACATAGGCCTCGATCAGCCATGTTGTGCAGATGTGGAAGCCGCCCTCCAGGCCCGGCAGGCCGTCGTCGTACCGGTAACGGAACACCGTGGGGCCCACCCGCAGTTCCCGTTCCACCGCGGTGACGGTGTCGAGGAAGCGCTGGTCGCTGACGTCGAGCAGTCCGGAGAGTCCGATGTGCAGCACCGCGGCGTCCAGGTCCGGGCTGTCGTAGGCCACCGTGTAGGACTCCGCGCTCTCGTCCCAGCCTTCGCGCAGGACTTCCTCGCGGATGGCGGTCGCGGCGGGTTCCCACGCCGGAACCGGCGTCCGGCCGTGCCTCGCGGCGGTGCGCAGGGCCCGGTCCAGGGCCACCCAGCACATCACCTTGGTGTAGACGTGGTGCCGCGGTGCCCGCCGGGCCTCCCAGATGCCGTGGTCCGGCTCGTGCCAGCGGGCCAGGACGGCCGAGGCCATCTGCACCATCAGCTCCCAGTGGGCATCGGAGAGGTCCCCATGCCGGGCGGACAGGGAGTCGATCAGCTCGGCGATCGGCCCAAAGACGTCCAGCTGCACCTGGTGGTCCGCGGCATTGCCGATCCGCACCGGGCGGGAGCCAGCGTAGCCGGGGAGGCTCTCGATGATGGCTTCGGTGGACAGTGGTGACCCTGTCACCGAGTACAGCGGGTGCAGCCATTCCGGGCCGGGGGCGTGGGCCAGGATCCGGCCCAGCCAGGCCAGGAATCCTTCCGCTTCCGAGGTCGAGCCGAGATCCACGAGGGCGTTGACCGTCATCGAGCCGTCCCGCAGCCAGCAGTACCGGTAATCCCAGTTCCTGGTGCCGCCAATCCCCTCCGGCAGCGAGGTGGTGGGCGCCGCCAGGACGGCTCCGGTGGGCTCGTGGACCAGGGCGCGGAGCACCAGGGCGGACCGCCGGACCAGGGACGGTTTGACGGCGGGCAGCTGCAGCGCCTGCACCCAACGCCGGGAATGCAGCGCGACGCCGGCACGGCGCGAGTTCTCCTCCGGAGGCTCGGCGCGCTGGAGGTCGGTGTCGCCGCAGCGCAGGTTCAGCACCACCGGCCCGTGCCGCAGGTTCACCTCGGCGGTGGCGGTGGCATGCCGGCCGTCCGAGGTGATGGAGAAGCCGGCCCCGGGCGCCAGCAGGATGATGGGGTCCGCGGTCCCCACAACGTGCAGCTCCTCACCGCGGGCCTCCATGCTGAAGGGCGCGTTGGCGTAGTCCGGGCGGGGCGCAAAGACAATCCGCGCCGTCCCCGTGCCCGAGAGCACCCTGACCAGGCTGGTCACGCCTTCCGGCGCCGGTTCCAGGTAGTCAGTGACGGTGACGTCGGCCCAGCGGGTTTCCACGATCATGGTGCTGTCCACATAGCGCTGGCCCAGCACCTGGGAGGCCTTCACCGGTTCGACCGAGAAATGGCCGGCCGCGTCGCCGCCGAGAAGATACGCAAATAGGGATCCCGAGTCCGGCAGCGGGTGGCTCATCCAGCAGATTTTGGCGTCCGGTGTGATCAGCGCTGTGGAGGAGCCGTTGCCGATCATCGAATGCCGCTCCAGGCCGACCGCGTCCTCACCAAACAGCCAGGACCGCCGCAGTTCGAAGAGGATGGCGAGGACCCTCGCGAAGGACTCGGGGTCCCGGAGCCGGTGGGCAGCCTGCGTCGGGCCCTCCCCCACCCGCAGCGCCATGTCCGGGCCGCGCAAGGTCGCCATCGCCAGCTCGTCACTGGCGGCGTCCCCGGCGTAGAAGGCCGCGCTGGCACCAAGCATGGAGCGCAGATGCTCCAGGGCGGCTGCCTTGGACGGTTCCACCACGGACAGGTCCAGGACCGAGCCGTCCACGATGAACGAGAGCCCGTGCGCCCGGGCAATGGCCTCCGCCTGGGCGGTGGCCAGCGCGACGACGTCGGGAGCGGCCGGGCGGGTGTGCACGGACACGGCAACGGGCTTCCGTTCGATGGTGATGCCGCGGTAGGCGCCGACGGTTTCGGCGAGCGCCTGGCTGGCCTGCTGCAGCACCGATTCGGTGGCCAGGGACAGCCCGTGGGCGTAGCCCATGTCGAATTCGGCGCCGTGCGAACCCACGAGGTGCACCTCTGCAGGGAGCCGTGAGACGGCGGCCAAGTCCCGCAGGGAACGCCCCGAGATGACGGCGGCGTGGGTGTTGGGCAGGGCAGCCAGCGCCCGGAGGGCAATCGCGGCGCTGCCCAGCGGCAGGGTCTCGGTGGAGATCCCTTCGGCGGCGCACAGGGTCCCGCCGTAGTTGCAGGCCACGAGCAGCCCGGGGGTGCGGGCCAGGATCTTGAGGTCCGCCAGCAGCTGGGGCGTGAGCCCGTCGTCGGCGGCGTTGGTCTGCACAAAGGCCCGGAGCAGGCCCAGCGGCAGAGATTTCGTCAGGAGGGCAGAGTCGGCCAGGGCCTGGTTGAGTGGAGTGGGCATGCGCGGAGTCCTTCGAGTAGTCCCCAATGCCTGCATGAGACCGTCCGAGAAGGACGTACTACTAAGTATCCTCCCGGCCCGATTTCCCGCGGGTGTCCCCGCGGTTGCAGCTGTGTAACATCCGCAGGGATGTTCCTTTTTGCCTCTTGACGTTCCTTATTGTGCGATTATGATACATAGTTATGTGAACTGCCTCACACCCGTGATGTTTCAAAGGAGAAATCATGACCATGCACGAAGATGCGCTGCGCCTGGCCTCCAGCCAGGGCGGCTGGGACCGTCGGACCTTGCTGAAGACGCTGGGTGTGGGAGCAGTCGCGATGGCGGGGGTGCCCCTGTTGGCGGGCTGCACCGGCGGAAGTGCGCCGGCATCGAGCGGCGGCGCCAAAACGGTCAGTTTCGGTTCCGGATCCTCGGATGAAGTCCCCAAGGCCGCCTACAAGGCCGTCACGGACGCTTTTGAGAAGAAGTCCGGCGTCAAGGTCAGCACCAATGTGGTGCCCCACAACGACTTCCAGAACAAGATCAACACGTACCTGCAGGGCAGCCCCGACGACGCCTTCACCTGGTTTGCCGGCTACCGGATGCAGTACTACGCGGACAAGGGCTTACTCGCCCCGATCGACGATGTCTGGGAGAAGATCGGGGGCAACTACTCCGGCGCCCTCAAGAAGGCTTCCACCGGCACCGACGGCAAGATGTACCTGGTCCCGAACTACAACTACCCCTGGGGTTTCTTCTACCGGAAGAGCCTGTGGGCCGAGAAGGGCTACCAGGTTCCGAAGACCTTCGATGAGCTCACCGCACTCTCCAAGAAGATGCAGGGCGACGGCCTGATCCCCATCGAATTCGCGGACAAAGACGGCTGGCCTGCCATGGGCACCTTCGATTACCTGAACATGCGCCTCAACGGCTACCAGTTCCACATGGACCTCACGGCCCACAAGGAAAGCTGGGACCAAAAGAAGGTCAGCGACGTGTTCGACACCTGGAAGGCACTGCTGCCGTACCAGAACCCCAATGCCCTGGGCATGACGTGGCAGGATTCCGCCAAAAACCTCGGCGACAAAAAATCCGGCATGTACCTGCTCGGATCCTTCCTCACCCAGCAGTACACCGACAAGACGGTCGCGGACGACATCGATTTCTTCCCGTTCCCGGAGATCGCGATGGAAGGCCAGGACGCAATCGAAGCCCCCATCGACGGACTGCTGCTCTCCAAGAAGGGCGGCCAGAACCCGGCCGCCAAGGACTTCCTCGCCTACCTCGGCACCCCGGAAGGACAAGACGTCTACGCATCCGTGGACTCCTCGAACATCGCCACCGCAAAGGGCGCCGACACGTCGAAATTCTCCCCGCTGAACAAGAAGATGGCGGAGGCCATCGCCAACGCCAAGAGCATCAGCCAGTTCTTTGACCGCGACGCACTCCCGGCCATGGCCAACAACGTGATGATCCCGGCGCTGCAGTCCTTTATCAAGGACGGCAACGTCGACGTCAAGAACCTGGAAGCCCAGGCCAAATCGCTCTACGCCGCCCAGTAGCCGCACGCGATATCGAGCAAGGAATCCCCAGTGAGCACATCAAGCGACACAACAACTGCCGGGGACCGCGGCACCACGCGGGCCCCGGCAGGGCGGGTCCGGCGTTTGTCCGGCCGGGACAAGTGGGTACTCGGCTTCATGGTGGGGGTCCCCACCCTCATCCAGCTCGTCCTGGTCTGGATCCCCACGCTGCTCTCCGCGGCCCTGTCCTTCACCCGGTGGAACGGGCTGAGCCTGACGGACATCAAGAGTGCAGGGGCGGCCAACTACCAGTTCATCGTCAACGACTACCCGCCGTTTTGGCCCGCGGTCCAGCACAATGTGCTGTGGCTGGTGTTCCTGGCCCTCATCGCCACCCCGCTGGGCCTGCTGCTCGCCATCCTTCTCGACCAGAACATCCGCGGCACCAAGATCTACCAAAGCATCTTCTTCACCCCCGTCATGCTGTCGCTGGCCTTGATCGGCGTCATCTGGCAGCTGTTCTACAACCGGGACAGCGGGCTGCTGAACTTCCTGCTGGGGACCGCCGGCACCCCGCAGGCGGTCGACTGGTTTGGCGACTCCAGCGTCAACATCTGGGCGGCCCTCGTGGCAGCCACGTGGCGGCACGCCGGCTACGTCATGATCCTCTACCTGGCAGGACTCAAGGGTGTTGACCCCACCCTGCGGGAAGCGGCCCAGATCGACGGCGCCAACGCTGTCCAGACCTTCTTTCGGGTCATCTTCCCGGCCATGCGGCCGGTCAACGTGATCATCATCGTCATCACGGTGATCGAATCGCTGCGCGCCTTTGACATTGTCTACGTCATCAACCGCGGCACGAACGGCCTCGAACTCATCAGCGCCCTCGTCATCCAGAATCTTGTGGGCGAAGGACAGGTGATCGGCGTCGGCTCCGCCCTCGCGGTCATCCTCCTGGTCATCTCGCTGGTCCCCATCACCTTCTACCTGTCCCGCGCCTTCGGAAAGGACAAAGAGGCATGAGCATCATCAAGCCGGCCCCGGCCGCGGCGAGAGGCCACGACGTCGCCGCAGCGCCGCGCACAGGCACCGGCGGCAAAAGACGGGGGCCAGCGAAAAATCACCTCGGCATCCACATCTTCCTGATCGTGATGGCAGCCATGTGGCTGGTGCCGCTGGGCTGGACCGTCTTCACGTCGCTGCGGCCCAAAGCCGACACCGACAAGTACGGGTACTTCAGCCTTGGCGGGTCCTTCAATTTCGACAATTTCGTCGAGGCCTGGACCCGGGGCGGGTTTGCGCAGTACGCCTGGAACTCAGTGCTGATCACCGTCCCCTCAGTCATCCTGATTCTGTTCTTCGCCTCCATGATGGCCTTCGCCGTCAGCCGGGTGTCCTGGAAATTCAACGTCACGCTGCTGATCATGTTCACGGCCGGCAACCTCCTGCCGCCCCAGGTCCTCGCGGCTCCCCTGTTCCAGATGTTCAAGCAGCTTGAGCTCCCGTACAGCATCAGCGACTCCGGAAACCTCCTCAACACCTACATCAGCGTCATCGCCGTCGACACGGCCTTCCAGATCGGCTTCGTCACGTTCGTCCTCTCCAACTACATGAAGGCGCTGTCCCCCGAGTTGACGGAGGCCGCCCTGGTGGACGGCGCCGGCATCTGGCGGCAGTACTGGGAAATCATCCTCCCCCTCTGCCGGCCGGCACTGGCGGCGATGGGCACGCTCGAGGTCATCTTCATCTACAACGACTTCTTCTGGCCGCTGCTCTTTATTCAAAGCGGTGACCGGCTCCCGCTCACCACCGCCGTGAACAACCTCCAGGGCCAGTTCCTCTCCGACTACAACCTGATCGCCGCGGGCGCCATGATCACGGCCATTCCGGCCCTCATCATCTACCTGCTCCTGCAGCGGCACTTCGTGGCCGGCCTGACGCTCGGCTCCAGCAAAGGATAAACGTGGATTACAACAACAACAACGCCGCCATGGACTACATCACCGCCCGGCTGGGCTCCGAAGGGTCCCCGATGCTGGCTTTCGGCGGGGATTACAACCCGGAGCAGTGGCCGGAAGAAACCTGGGACGAGGATGTCCGGCTCATGCGCGAGGCCGGCGTCAACCTGGTCAGCGTCGGCATCTTCAGCTGGTCCTTGCTGGAACCGTCCGAGGGCGTCTACGAATTCGGCTGGCTGGACCGTGTGCTGGACCTGCTGCACTCCAACGGCATCCGGGTGGACCTGGCCAACGCCACTGCCTCGCCGCCGCCGTGGTTCAGCCACAAGTACCCGGAGTCCCTTCCAGTGACTGCCGACGGCGTGCGCCACAGTTATGGCTCACGGCAGGCCTTCGCCGCCTCCAGCCCGGACTACCGCCGGGCCGCGGCCGCCCTGACGGAGCAGATTGCGACGAGGTACAAGGACCACCCCGCGGTGGTCATGTGGCATGTGCACAACGAGTACGGCTGCCACAACCAGCCCGACTTTTCCGACGGCGCCGCCGCAGGCTTCCGGAGCTGGCTGGAGGCCCGCTACGGAACACTCGACGGCCTGAACGACGCCTGGGGCACCGCATTCTGGTCGCAGCGCTACCACGCCTGGGAAGAAATCCTGCCGCCGCGGACCTCCGGCACATGGGTCAATCCCACCCAGCAGCTGGACTTCGCCCGGTATTCCTCGGACGAACTCCTCGAGTGCTACAAAGCGGAGGCGGCGATCATCCGCGCGCATTCCCGGCATCCGGTGACCACAAACTTCATGGGTTTCAACATGGGGCTGCACCAGCCGGTGGACTACTGGCGCTGGGCCGAACAGATGGACGTGGTTTCCAACGACCACTACCTCATCGCCGAGGACCTGCGGAACTTCCAGGAGCTTGCCGAGACTGCCGACCTCACCCGCGGCTGGGCGCAGGGCAGGCCATGGCTGCTGATGGAGCACTCCACGTCTGCGGTCAACTGGCAGCCCCGCAACATCGCCAAGGCGCCCGGCGAGATGCTGCGCAACTCGATGCAGCACGTCGGCCGCGGCGCGGACGGCGCGCTCTTCTTCCAGTGGCGGGCCTCCCGGGCCGGTGCGGAGAAGTTCCACTCCGGGATGCTGCCGCACGGGGGAACCGACACCAAGGTGTGGCGGGAAGTCGTCCAGCTGGGGCAGGCACTGCGCAGCATCGCCGAAGTCGCCGGCTCGACCGTGGCCGGCGCGTCCGGCAGCGTCGATGTCGCGATCATCCATGACACCGATGCCCGCTGGGCATCGGAACTCGATTCGCACCCGAGCGCGGATGCCTCCAACATCGCGGAGACGCGTCGCTGGCATGATGCCTTCTATCGCGCCGGAATCCCGACGGACTTCCGCCAAAGCACGGACGATCTGTCCGGCTACCGGCTCGTGGTGGCCCCGATGCAGTACCTTGTGACGGATGCCGGCGCGGCCAACCTGGACGGCTATGTGAGGTCCGGCGGGCACCTCGTCGTGACGTACTTCTCCGGCATCGTCAACGAACATGACCACATCAGGCCCGGCAGCTACCCCGGCGCGTTCAGTGAGCTGCTGGGAGTACGGATGGAGGAATTCTTCCCCCTGCGCGCCGGCGAGTCGGTCCCGCTCAGCGCCTTCGGGGCGGGCTCGTGCTGGAGCGAACTGGGCACGGTGAGCACCGCCGAGGTGCTCGCAGCGGCAACGGAGGGGCCGGTGGCCGGTTCCCCGGCGGTGACCCGCAACCACGCAGGAACCGGCCGGGCCTACTACGTCGCCACCACGTTGTCCGCCGAAGGCCTCAGCGAGCTGCTGCCCGTTATCTGCGCCGATGCGTCGGTGGAGCCCCTCGTCCCGGACCTTCCGCCCAACGTCGAGGTCATCCGGCGCAGCAAGGACGGCACGGACTGGACGTTCTGCATCAACCACGGGGCCGACGACGTCCGGCTGCCCCTTGCGGGGGTAGAACTCATCGCCGGCCAGGAGCTCGACGGCGGCCTTGGCCTGGACGCTGGCGCCGTCGCCGTCGTCCGTTCCCGCACAGCATCCACCACCCAACGCCGATGATGAGCATGGAGCTGCCGTGAGCCACCCGAACCCGACCACCGTCCCCGGGGGGACTCCGGTCCTGGAACCGCTGCCGCGGCTGCTGTATTTGCGGAACTCCGGCACGGCACTGCTCATCGACTGCAGCACCGGCGAGCCCGCGGTGCTGCATTTCGGAGCGGACCTGGGCCCTGATCTTCCGGATTTGTCCCTGCTGGGCGACCCCGTGCCGCCCTCATCCCTGGACATTCCCGTGACGCAGGGCCTGATCCCGCAGGCGTCCTCCGGCTGGCGTGGACGCCCCGGGCTCCGCGGCCACCGGAACGGCCGGTCGTTCTCCGCCCGGCTCCGCCTGGTGTCCGTAACGGAGGGTAAGGGCTGCTCCGCCGTCATCACACAGTCAGACCCCGACGCCGGCCTGACCCTCAGCACCGAAATCAAAATCAACGACGGTGGCCTGCTGCAGCTCCGGCACCGCCTCCAGAATGACGGCCCGGACGGCTATTCACTGGAGGAGCTCGCCGCGGTGCTGCCCGTGGGGCGTGCCGCAGGCGAAATCCTGGACCTGACGGGACGCTGGTGCCGCGAGGCCCACCCCCAGCGGCTGCCGATGCGGCAGGGCACCTGGGTGCGCTCCGGCCGGCACGGACGCACGGGTCACGATTCCTCACTGCTGCTGGCCGCGGGAACCCCGGGGTTCGGCAACCGGCACGGGCAGGTCTGGGCCGTTCACCTGGGCTGGAGCGGCAACCACGAAAGCTTCGTGGAGACGATCGGCGACGGACGCTCGGTCATTGGCGCCTCGGAGCTGCTGGGCTCCGGCGAGGTCACCCTGGCCCCAGGAACCGGCTACCAGACGCCCTGGCTCTTTGCCGCCTACTCGGACGCCGGGCTGGACGGTATCAGCGACTCGTTCTACGCCTGGTTCCGTGCCCGGGCGCACCATCCCGGCACACGGTCCGGGAAGCCGCGCCCCGTGGTGTTGAACGTATGGGAGGCCGTGTACTTTGACCACCGGCTCACCACGCTCCTGGAGTTGGCCGACTCCGCCGCCGCGCTCGGCGTCGAGCGCTATGTCCTCGACGACGGCTGGTTCCGCGGCCGCCGCGACGACCACGCCGGCCTGGGCGACTGGTACGTGGACGAACAGCTCTGGCCGGACGGGCTGCACCCCCTGATCGACGCCGTCACCGCGCACGGCATGGAATTCGGCCTGTGGGTCGAGCCGGAGATGGTCAATGAGGATTCGGACCTTGCCCGCGCGCACCCGGACTGGATCTCCGGCCCGGGCCCGCTCCGCCAGGGGCCGGGCTCACCGGGCCGGCTGCCGGAGCAATGGCGGCACCAGCAGGTGCTGGACCTGGTCAACCCGGAGGCGTGGCAGTACATCTTTGACCGGCTCGACTCACTCCTGAGCGAGCACCGCATCAGCTATCTCAAATGGGACCAGAACAGAGATCTCACGGAAATGGGGCACGGGGGCAGCCCTTCCGTCCACGCCCAGACGCTGGCCGTGTACCGGCTGTTGGATGAACTGCGGAAGGCCCATCCCGGCGTCGAAATTGAGAGCTGCTCCTCTGGCGGGGCGCGCGTGGATCTGGGTATTCTCGAACGCACCGACAGGGTCTGGGCCTCCGACTGTAACGACGCCCTGGAACGCCAGACCATTCAGCGGTGGACCGGGGTGGTGGTGCCGCCGGAGCTGGTCGGAGCGCACATCGGGCCGGGGACCTCGCACACCACAGCCCGCACCCACGAACTGTCCTTCCGCGCCATTACCGCTATGTTCGGCCACTTCGGCCTGGAATGGGACGTCCGCCAGCTCCGGGGTGCGGAACGGGATGAGCTTGCAGCCGTCATCGCGCTTTACAAGGAGCACCGTTCGTTGCTGCACAGCGGGCGCATGGTGCGGGCCGACGAGCGGGACCCCTCGCTGATGCTGCACGGCGCCGTCTCGCACGACGGCTCCGAAGCGCTGTTCGCGCTGGTGTCGGTGGCGACGTCCTTCTCCGAAGTTCCCGGATGCGTGCCCCTGCCCGGGCTGCTGCCCGACCAGAACTACCGGGTGGAGCTTGCCTATCCGGCCCCGGACAGCGGACACGCTTTCATTCAGACGCGCCCGCCTGCCTGGCTGGCAGCCGGGATTGAGGCGAGCGGCCGTTTCCTCGCTGGGTCCGGCCTGCCGATGCCCGTCCTGAATCCGGAACACGGCCTGCTCCTGAGTGCGCGGGCCGTCCCCGGCCCCGCGGGGAAGCACAGCTAGCATGGCCGGGATTGTGAAGCGCGCCTTTCAGCTCGCGGACGGGCGCGACATCATTTACTTCGACGACGCCGATACCGCACTCCCAGCGGAACGCTCGCCGGACCTGCGTGCACCGGCGCCGCGGCCGCCAACGGCCCTCATGCGGCAGGATGTGCTGACCGGCGAATGGATTTCGGTGGCTTCGGCCCGCCAGAACCGGGTAGTGCTCCCGCCCTCGCACCTGGATCCGCTGGCGCCGGCCTCGGCAGGGAACCCCTCGGAGATTCCCAGCCCCTACGATGTGGCTGTCTTCGAAAACAAGTCGCCGTCCTTCGGACCGGAGCTGACCGGCCCGCTGGCGCCGGACGGGCTCGAGGATCTTTCGCGTATTGGCCTGGGGCGCAGCCGCCAGTCCGTGGGCCGCTGCGAGGTCGTGTGCTTCTCCCCGGAACACACCGGATCGCTCGCCCGGGTATCGCTGTCCCGGATGCGGACCGTGATGGAAGCCTGGGCGGACCGGACAGCGGCCCTGTCCGCGATGCCCGGCGTGCAGCAGGTTTTCCCTTTCGAGAACCGCGGCGAAGAGATCGGGGTGACCCTGCACCACCCGCATGGGCAGATCTACGCCTACCCGTTCATCACCCCGCGCACCCAGACACTCATCCGCTCGCTGGAGCGGTACGGCCGTTCGCTCTTCGAGGATGTCCTCACGTTCGAGCGGAACTCCGAGCGGGTGGTGCTCCGGGGCGACCGGTGGACGGCCTTCGTGCCTTTCGCGGCGCGCTGGCCCCTGGAAGTCCATATCCTGCCGCACCGCCAGGTTCCCGACCTCGCGGCCACGAGCGCCGAGGAGCGCGACGAGTTTGCCCTGCTGTACGGCCGGCTGCTGCGCGGTGTGGATGCGCTGTATCCGACGCCGACCCCTTATATCTCCGCCTGGCATCAGGCGCCCGTCCGGGCCCACCGGCACGATATCCGGCTGATGCTCCAGCTGACCTCCCCCAGGCGCGAGGAAACAAAACTGAAGTACCTTGCCGGTTCGGAGGCGGCGATGGGAGCGTTCATCGCCGACATCGTCCCGGAAACCGCCGCTGGCAGGCTCCGGGACGTCATCGAGGGGTGACCGGGTTTGTTAGACCCGGACCAGCCCGGCGACGTCGGCCAGCAGCTGCACCGAACGCAGCCGGGCCTCGGTCCCGGTGCTCTGGTGCGCGACGATGAGCTCGTCGGCATCGGCGTGGGCGGTGAATTCGTCCAGGTATTCCAGCACGGCGTCCGGCGTTCCCACGGCGGAATATTTCATCATCTGGGCCACGTGCTGGCCCTGCGGCGAGTCCAGGACCATGTCCGCCTCGTCGTCGCTGAACTCGCGGCCGCCACCGAAGAAGAGCGAGACGCGGGCACGCTTGGTGGCATGGAACATCTGCTGCGCCTCGGCCGCGGAATCCGCCGCGATCACGTTGACGCCGGCGATCACGTGCGGGGCGTCGAGCTGCGCGGATGGCTGGAAGTCGCGGCGGTACACGGCGACGGCGTCCTGGAGTGCGTTCGGCGCGAAGTGCGAGGCGAAAGCGTACGGCAGGCCCAGCTGCGCGGCCAGCTTGGCGCCGAACAGCGAGGATCCCAGGATGTACAGCGGCACGTTGGTGCCTTTGCCGGGGGTGGCTTCCACGCCCGGGATGCGGGTGGGACCGCTCAGGTAGCCCTGGAGTTCCAGGACGTCCTGCGGGAAGCTGTCCGCGGACATCGGGTCCCGGCGCAGGGCCCGCAGCGTGTTCTGGTCGCTGCCGGGCGCACGGCCCAGGCCCAGGTCAATCCGGCCCGGGTGCAGGGTCTCCAGGGTGCCGAACTGCTCGGCGATGGTCAGCGGCGAATGGTTGGGCAGCATCACGCCGCCGGCGCCGAGCCGGATGCTCTCGGTCTGGGCGGCGATATGGGCGATCAGCACGCTGGTGGCCGAGGAAGCGATGGCGGACATGTTGTGGTGCTCGGCGTACCAGATCCGGCGGTAGCCCAGCTTCTCGGCGAGCTGCGCCATGGCCACGCTCCCCGCGAAGCTCTCAGCCGCTGTCTGGCCCTTGCCGATGGTTGCCAGGTCAAGGATGGAAAGCGGAACAGTCACGGAAAAGCCGGCCTTTCGTAAAGGGGAAGTCTCAGGCGCGGCACCGGGTCCCGGCACGCGCACACTGTGGACAACGACGCCGGGCTCCGGGTTATTTCTGCCTCAGCTGTGGCGCACCCCATGCCGTTTCCGGGTGCGGCTCACGGACATGGATAGTTGTAGTCCAGCCCGCCGGAGACGTACTGCGTCAAGACGACGCGGCCGCCGGGGGTGAGCGCCGGCAAAGAGCAGTTGGACTTGGCACCCGCCAGGGACCGCGCACCCGCGAGCCAACTCGGCAAGCCGGCGAGCGGACTGCTCGCCGGGACCGACCCGGCGATCTGCCCCCACTGGTAGCCGGTGGAGTAAAGGCCGACCGTCGCGTTGATGCTCTTGAAGTAAGCAGCCATCCCTTCCAGGTCGGCGACGTTGGCGGCCTTTTCGGCCTGCCAGCTGTTTCCGGTCTCGACATCCAGCCACCACAAGTACTTCTGCGGATTGGCGACCCCGCGGATCGTGGCGTCGTCGTAGGCCTTCGCGTAGCCGTAGATGTAGGAGCAGGCGTTGAAATTTTCCGGGTCGCTGCTGCAGTCTCCGTACGGGTTGGCCACGTCAGCGCCGCCGTAGTGGTTTGAGGTGGGCCACCAGGACCCCTGCAGGCCGGGGTTGGCCGTGTTGACGTAGAGCGCCACGCGCGGCTGGGCGGTGAGCGCCGGGTCCGGGGCTGTGTTTGCCCAGGCAAGTTCGGTTGCCAGGCACGGGTTGGTGGTGTTGGCGAGGCCGTTGTTCACCCCGACGATGGCAAACGCGGGCTGTTTGGGGAGGGTCTTTCCGCACTGGGGCCAGGAGACGTCGATGCCGACCGGCTCCGATGTCCGGGGCGGGGCGGCGTCCGCAGGCCCGCCGCCCAGAAGGACAAGGCCAAACGTGATGGCGGCGGAAGAAAGCTTCGTCAATACCCGGGTAGCCATGCCCCAGCTTACCTCCGTGCCCCGGCCGGGCGCGGAAACGCGCCGAGTGATGCGGCGGGCGGAATACTCAGCTGGCTTAGGGAGTTGCCGCCCCTATGAGCCATGACATCTCACAGCATCCGGAAATGTCCGCCACAATCGATCTCAAGGACGTGGGAACGGTCCACCGTCTGGGGTTCGGCGCCATGCGCATTGTCGGGGACGGCGTCTGGGGCGAGCCGGCAGACCGCCAGGCCGCCGTCGCCGTTGTCCGCCGGGCCGTCGAACTCGGCGTCGACTTCATTGACACCGCCGATTCCTACGGACCGAACATCAGCGAGGAGATCCTCGCCGAGGCCCTGCATCCCTACAAAGAGGGGCTGCGGATCGCCACCAAGGTCGGCTTCACCCGCACCGGCCCCCACCAGTGGGTGCCGCTGGGGCGCGCGGAGTACCTCCGCCAGCAGACGGAGCTGAGCCTGCGCAAGCTCAACGTCGACGCGCTGGATCTGCTGCAGCTGCACCGGATCGACCCCAAGGTGGATCCGGAGGAGCAGTTCACTGTGCTCCGCGACCTGCGGAAGGAGGGCAAGGTGAAGGCGCTGGGCCTCTCCCAGGTCAGCGTCGCCGAGATCGAGGAAGCCGGGAAGTACTTCACCGTCTCCACTGTGCAGAACCGCTACAACCTGACCGACCGCAGCTCCGAGGACGTCCTCAACTATGCCGAGGCAAACGGCATCGGATTCATCCCCTGGGCGCCGATCTCCGCCGGGGAACTGGCCCAGCCCGGCGGCCCGTTGGACGAGGCCGCCAAACGGCTCGGCGCCACCACCTCGCAAGTGGCCCTTGCCTGGCTGCTGCGCCGCTCCCCCGTCATGATGCCGATCCCCGGCACCGGTTCGGTCAACCACCTCGAAGAGAACCTGGCCGCTGCCGGCGTCGTCCTGGATGACGCCACGTACGCCGAACTCGAATCCGCACACTAATCCCTTTTACTTTCAGCGCCGGCCGTGTGGCCGGCAGAACAGGAGCCTGACATGGCTAACATCCTGATGGTCGTATCCGCCGCCGATTCCCTCACCATGCGCGACGGCAGCGAACACCCCACCGGCTACTGGGCGGAGGAACTGGTGGTCTCCCACCAGACACTCCTCAGCGCCGGACACACCGTCCACATCGCTACCCCCGGCGGCGCAAAGCCCACGGTCGACGAGGTCAGCCTCGCCGCCGAATCCGCCGGCGGCCAGGACCGCGCCGACAGCTTCCGGAAGTACCTGTCCGGGCTCGACACCGAGCTGTCCGCGCCGCTGGCACTGGCTAACGTCGAGCTCTCCGGTTATGACGCAATCGTGCTGCCCGGCGGCCACGGGCCCATGACCGACCTCTACCGGGACGCGGATCTCGGCAAGCTCCTGGCTGCGGCGAACACGGCGGGTAAGGTCATCGCCCCGTTCTGCCACGGCCCGGCCGGCCTGCTGAGCGCCACGGACGACGCCGGGACGTTCGCCTTTGCGGGACGCCGCCTCACCGTTTTCACCAACGAGGAGGAACTCAATGGCGGCACCGGCGCCAATACGCCGTGGTTCGTGGAGGACGCGCTAAAGGACAAGGGCGCGATCATCGAGAACGCCGCCGCCTGGACGTCGCATGTGGTGCGCGACGGCAATCTGATCAGCGGCCAGAACCCCCAGTCCAGCGAGGACGTGGCGAAGGAAGTCCTCAAGGCCCTCGCCGAATAGCACTGGCATAGCTGCCATTAGCCGGGTCCGGGGCCGCCGGACCCGGCTATGCTGTCGGCATGGCCATCAAATCCACTGCAGACAAAATCGCCACCATCCAGAAGGGGTACATCCTCGAGGGCCCCACGATCGAGCTGGGTGCTGCCATCATCGACGGTGAAGTCCGCAAGGAGGCCCCCGTCCGGCTCCCGCTCTCCATGATGAACCGTCACGGCCTGGTGGCCGGCGCTACCGGCACGGGCAAGACCGTCACGCTGCACATGATGGCCGAACAGCTCTCCACCGCGGGGGTCCCGGTCTTCCTGGCGGATATCAAGGGCGACCTCTCCGGGCTGGCGACTGCAGCCACCGGCAGCGAAAAACTGATCGCCCGCACGGACGGGATCGGCCAGTCCTGGTCCGGCAGGACTTTCCCGGTGGAGTTCCTGGCCCTCGGCGGCGACGGCCACGGCATCCCGGTCCGCGCCACCATCACGTCCTTCGGCCCCATCCTGCTCTCCCGCATCATGGAACTCAACGACACGCAGGAATCGAGCCTGCAGCTGGTCTTCCATTTCGCGGACAAGAACGGACTCGAGCTGATTGACCTGAAGGACCTGCGCGCGGTCATCCAGTTCCTCACCTCCAAGGACGGCAAGGACGAACTCGAGGAACTCGGCGGGCTGTCCAAGGCCACCGCCGGCGTCATCCTCCGTGAACTGATCACCCTCGAGGCGCAGGGCATGGAAAAGTTCTTCGGCGAACCCGAGTTCGACACCGCCGAACTGCTGCGCACGGCCCCGGACGGCCGCGGCGTCATCACCTGCCTCGAGCTGCCCACGCTCCAAACCAAGCCGATGCTGTTCTCCACCTTCCTGATGTGGCTGCTGGCCGACTTGTTCGAGGACCTGCCCGAGGCCGGTGACCTGGACAAGCCGAAACTCGTGTTCTTCCTGGACGAAGCCCATCTGCTGTTCAACGGTGCCTCGAAGGCCTTCCTGGATGCCATCACCACCACCGTGCGGCTGATCCGGTCCAAGGGCGTCGGCATCTTCTTCGTCACCCAGACCCCCAAGGATGTCCCGGCCGAGGTCCTGGGGCAGCTCGCCAACCGGGTCCAGCACGCCCTCCGGGCCTACACTCCGGAGGATGCGAAGGCGCTCAAAGCGACCGTCTCCACCTTCCCGATGAGCGACTACGACCTCGAGGAAACCCTTACCTCCGCGGGGATCGGCGAAGCTGTCATCACCGTGATGAATGAGAAGGGAGCCCCGACGCCGGTGGCGCTCACCAGGCTCCGCGCCCCGGAGTCGGTCATGGGCCCCAGCGCCGACGCGCTCATCGCCAGCACCGTGGCCGGCTCGGCCCTTCTGCCCAAGTACGGCACCGCCGTCGACAACGTCTCCGCCTTCGAGAAGATCGCCGGGAAGGCTTCGGCTGCCACCGGTGCGGCAGCCCCGGCGTCGCCGGCCCCACATGGCGGGGGCACCCCGGACGTCGACGCCGAAGCGCGGCGGATCGAAGAGGAAATCCTGGGCCGCCCCAGCAGCCGGCCCGCGCCGGCGCCCGAGCGGCAGGAACCGCGGCAGGAACCGCGGCAGTCCCCACGGCCGCCGTCGGATGACGGCGGCCTCGCCGGAGCCCTTGGTGGCGCTCTGGGCGGGGGACTCAAAAGCATGGCCCGGTCGCTGGGGACACAGCTCGGGCGTGAACTGCTGCGCGGGGTCTTCGGCACGGCACCCAAGCGCCGCCGCCGCTAGGAGCCAGCCGAAACGGTTCCTCCCCTGACGGGGGCGATCCGCGCGGCCCTGGCCGCCGGAGCGGGCCGCCTTGGGTGCAGAGCCTGCCGCGTGCAGCCGCTGTGACAAGAGGATTCCGCTGGGGTGCAGGTAACGTAAGGTACGTGCAAATCAGTCAGGCGTTGGTCAGGATCGCAGCCGGGTGGCTGCTGGGCCTGATGCTCGCCGTGGCCGGGGGCATCGTTGCTATCAATATCGTGAACAACACCATCGCGAGCCCGCAGCAGCCTGTCCGCGAGTACCTCGACGCTTTGCAGAAGGGCGAAGGCGAGAAGGCCCTCGGCCTGTTGCGCGCCTCGGTCCCCCAGGGAAACGCTGCCATGCTGGACGGCACGGCGCTGCAGACGGCGTCCGCGCGGATCAGCGGTGTGAAGTACGGCGAGGCCGAGGACCGCGGCGGCAACCGGGTCATGGTGCCGATTGACTACACGATTGACGGCAGCCAGCTGCGGACCGAGTTCCTGCTGGAAAAGTCCGGCGTGGAATGGCTGTTCTTCCATAAGTGGGCCTTCGTCCCGGCCGCTCTTCCGGTCCTGGACGTCACGGTGGTCAACTCCAGCGAGGCCATCCTGAACGGGGTCCCGGTGAACATGCCCAACGGCCGCAACTCCTTCGCCGTCTTCTACCCGGGCGAGTACGAAGCTTCACTGGCCGGTGCGTACTTCTCCGCACCGCCCGCCAAGGCCACGCTGTCCGGCCGGGACGTCCCCGTCGCTCCCCTGAACCTCATGACCGAAGCCACCGACGGGCTGAAGGACGCGGTGGGCGGCAAGGTCAGGGAGTTCCTGGACACCTGCGCCGACACCGCCGACAAGGAGCAGAAGCTCCAGCCGGACTGCCCGTTCTACCACACCACCAACAACCGCGTCGTCGACGGCACCATCGACTGGAGCATCACCGAGTACCCCACCGTCAGTATCGAACCCTTCGGCGGACGCTGGGTGGTGGCACCCCTGAACGGCAAAGCCCGGATCAAGGCCCGGCAGGTGGACCTGTTCACCGGCGCCGTGACGGAGCTCAACGCAGTCCACGACTTCAGCTTCACCACCCGCCTGGACGTCGACGACGACACCGTCAAGGTCACCCCGCTGCTGAGCTACTAGGGCTGCTGGGGAGCACCCCGGACCAGGGACAAAAAGGCTGCTGTCCGTGACGCGGTGGTCACGAACAGCAGCCAAAGTGCGCCACCCCTGCGGAGGTCAGTCCATGCCGCGCAGGTCCAGCACCAGTTCGGTGTCGCCGTCGGCCTGCAGCAGGACCGGGATGCCCCAGTCCTGCTGGTACAGGTGGCAGGCTGCGTGGTCAGGGATCTCGCCGTCCGCGTCTTCCGGGCCGTCGCAGGCAGCGGCGCGGGCGGTAATGTGCAGCACACCTTCGGGCACGTCGGAGGCGAGTTCCAGGGTGCGGAGCAGGCCCACCGAGGTCCCGCCGCCGGCCAGCAGCAGTTCCGGCGGCGTCGAGGAGATCTTCAGCTGGGTCGGGTCGCCCCAGCGGTCATCGAGTTTCTGGCCGGTCGGCGCGGTGAAACGGACGGTCAGTTCCAGCAGCCCGGGGGCCACGGGGCTCTTGGGCCGGTGGGTCTGGGCCGCACCCTCGTCGACCTGCTGCGCTTCCTTGGGGATCGGCACGTACACCAGCTGGTGCTTGTTTGCCTCGACCACCACCAGGAGAGGCTCGGCGCCGGCCACGTGTGTGTGGTCCACAATCACGTCGGAGGGCTCGGACAGCCCGCGCGCCAGGGTGGAGACCAGGCCCGAGGCGGGGTCGTAGCGGCGGACGGCACCGTTGTAGGTATCGGCGATCGCCACCGAGCCGTCCGGCAGCACAGTAACGCCCAGCGGGTGCTGCAGCCGGGCGTCGGAGGCCTTTCCGTCACGGAAACCAAAGTCGAACAGGCCCTTGCCGACGGCGGACTCGACGGTGACAGCGCCGCCGTCGCCGATCACGAGCTTGCGCAGGGCCGAGGTCTCGGAATCCGCCACCCAGATGTTGCCGTCCGCGTCCTCGGCGAGACCGGAGGACTGGGCGAACCAGGCCTCCTCCGCCGGTCCGTCGAGCAGACCCTCGAGTCCGTTGCCGGCGATGATGGACACGGCGCCGGAGCGCGGGTCGAAGCTGAAGATCTGGTGCACGCCGGCCATCGCAACCACAACGGCGTCCAGCTTGGCGGACCAGACCACGTCCCAGGGCGAGCTGAGGGAAACCTGCAGCGGGTCCGCTTCCAGCCGGGCACCATAGGCGGCACCCTCCTCGTCGACCCGGGCCGGTCCCGTCTCCAGGAGCCGCTGCACGCCGTTGCCGGCCAGCGTGGTGACGTTTCCGTCCGCGAGGTTCAGCCCGCGCAGGCGGTGGTTCACGGAGTCGGCGATGACGACGTCGTAGCCGGCCTCCGCGGCGGCGTCCTCCGGGAGCAGGACCAGGCCCTGTGGTTCGTTGAACCGGGCCGTTGCGGCATTGCCGTCGGCGTGGCCCTTGTCGCCGGAACCGTAGGTGGCGAGAACTGTCTGGAAGTCGGTGGACAGCTCCACGAGGCGGTGGTGGCCGGTGTCGGTCACCAGCCAGGATCCCGCATCCGCAGCGCTTCCGACGCCCCGGCCATCCGGAAGGAACAGGGCTTTGCCGGGGAACCGCAGCGTGCCCGACGTCGGCTCCGGCGCCACATAGGGCCCGTCGCCGCGGTGCAGGGTGCCTTTCGCCTCATGCTCGGCGATCAGCTCGGGGATAAGCACCGCGAGGCCGTCGGCGTGGCCTTCGCCGGAGAGGTGGGCCACGATGTAACCCTCAGGATCGATCACCACCAGCGTGGGCCACGCGCGTGCCGTGTAGGCCTTCCAGGTGTCCAGCTCGGGATCATCCAGGACCGGGTGGCGGATCTCGTAACGCTCGACGGCGGCGGCGAGGGCCACCGGATCAGCCTCGTGCTCGAACTTGGGAGAGTGCACACCGACCGTGACGAGGACGTCGGAGTACTGCTGCTCGAGCGGGCGGAGCTCGTCCAGCACATGCAGGCAGTTGATGCAGCAGAAGGTCCAGAAGTCCAGCAGCACGATCTTGCCGCGCAGGGATTCCAAGTCCAGGGACTTGCCGCCGGTGTTGAGCCAGTTGCGGCCCACCAGCTCGGAGGCCCGGACCCGGAGGTGGGTGCGTACGGTTTCGGTCATGAGCGTCCTTCCAGCTTTGAGTTGCGTTCGGCCAGCCTGGCATCGCGCTCGGCCAATTTGGCAAACATATCGTTGTAAGCGGTGAGATCGGCGTCGTTATTCCTGTCCGCCGCGCGGTCGGTGCGCTTGGACTCGCGCTCATCGGAGCGGGACCACATGACTGCGACGCCGATGGCCACCAGCAGCGTGGGCACTTCGCCGATGCCCCAGGCCACCGCGCCGCCCATCTGCTGGTCCAGCAGGGCTGGGGGCCCCCAGGTCCGGCCGAGGTTGCCGAAGTAGTCCGCAGCCAGCAGCCCGGTTCCGCCCATGATGGCGACGCCGAAGAACGCATGGAACCCCATCGTGGCCAGCAGGAGCAGCAGCCGCATGGGGTAGGGGGCGCGCCGGGGCAGCGGGTCGGTGCCGATCATGGTCAGCACGAAGATGTAGCCGGTGAGGGCGAAGTGCAGGTTCATCAGTTCGTGGCCCACGTGGTCACGCATGGCGTACCCGAACGCCTCCGAGTAATAGAACAGCACGATCGAGCCGGCAAAGTTGGCGGCGGCGAACAGCGGATGCGTCACGAGCTGGGCGAACTTGGAGTGGATGAAGACCAGCAGCCATTCCCGGGGGCCGCGCGAGCTGTCCCGCCGCGGCGTGAGGGCGCGCAGGGCCAGCGTCACCGGGGCGCCGAGGACCAGGAAAATGGGCGCCACCATGGTCAGGGCCATGTGGTCCACCATGTGGGCCGAGAACAGGACGCGGCCGTACACCGACGGCGGACCGGAAGTCACATAGGTCAGGACCCCGAGGCCGATCAGCCAGTTGACGGCCCGGAACCAGGACCAGGAGTCGCCGCGGCGAAGCACCTTCCGCATGCCGAGGATGTACGCCACGAGGCCAAAGACCGCAAGGGCGACCCAGAGCCAGTCGAGGCGCCACTCGGTCAGCCAGCGATCCGGGGTCAGTTCCGGCGGCAGATCGTAGCCGGAGACAATGAAGGCCGGGGTGGCGTCCGGCGCGGACGCCTCGCTCTGCGGCGGCGCGGAGCGACCCAGCGCGACGGCGATGCCCGAGGTCGCTCCCATGATCAGCAGCTCAGCTATGACGAGTTGCCAGAGCACTCGGCGCGCGGATAGCCCCCCACCTGCGCTGCCCAGCTGCGGGATGACCCAGCGGCGGTGCATCAGGCCGATGCCGCCGAGGACGAGGGTTGCCGCGGCTTTGGCCAGGATCAGCTGCCCGTAGGCCGAACCGAACAGGTCGTTCCAGGAGGTGAGGCGGATGCTGGAATTGATCACCCCGGAGGCGAAGACGAGGACGAACGCTAGCCCGGCCAGGGAGGAGAAGCGCCGGAGCGTCGGCTCGGTGATATCCGGGCGGCTGCCCGACGTCGAGCCGGACGCCGCGCCTCCCAGGACGCCGGAGAGCAGAGCCAGCATGATGATGCCGCCGACCCAGGCCGATACCCCGATCAGGTGCAGGCCGAGCGAGTTGATGGCGCCTTCGTGGTCAGCCGAGCTGGCGGAGTGGCCGATCAGCGCTGACGGCACGAGCCCGATGAGGGAGAGGATCAGGGTCGCCACCAGGGCGCCCTGGGAGCGGACGCCAAAGAGTGAGGTGGTGACAACGGCGGCAATGATGACAACGGACAGCCAGGCGCGGCCGGTCTCGATGTCGGTCATGAAGTACACCAGGGACCGGGTGAACTCCGCGTCCCCGGAGACCCCCTGTCCGGCGATGTCCGCGAAGCTCAGCACTAGGACGGCAATCGCTGAAAGCGTCCAGACGGCGCCAGCCGCCGCCGCGACAGCCAGGGCGCGGGTGAAAGCCGGATGTTCCGGGAGGTCCTTGGCCTTGGAGCGCGAGCCGGCAAGTGAGCGGGGCAGGATTCCGACGGCGAAGAGCAGCCCGCCGATCACGGTGGCCAGCGAGGCGTTATGGATGGCCTTGCTGACGGGCAGGCCCCAGCGGACCAGGGCACCCGGATCGGAGACCCCGCGGGCAGCCGCGGCGCCGGAGAACAGCAGGGCGGCAACCAGTCCCAGGAACAGCGCCGCCAGGCCCGCGAAAAGCCAGGGCCGGGAGATCCCGCCTGGACCCACAACAGGACCTCGCGCTCCCCCGGTCGGGGTGGGAGCTGCTGCTGTGGCACGGGGATTTGCTGCGGAAGGCACAGTTCCATTGTCCGCTACCCCCGCCTGCTCACCGAATCGAGCGTGGTCCGCAATGGTTCTGGTGCTCCGCTGTCTGCCGCCGTTAACGTGAAAGGAGCGGCGCCCCCAGGGGTCACCGCTCCTTTCAAGCGTTCAAGAAGACTACTTCTTCTTGGAGACTGCAGCCTTCAGCTTGGAGCCTGCGGTCAGCTTGACGCTGTGGCCCGCGGCGATCTGAATGGTCTCGCCCGTCTGCGGGTTGCGGCCGGTGCGAGCTGCACGGTCGGTGCGCTCAACTGCAAGCCAGCCCGGGATGGTGATCTTTTCGCCCGCGGCGACAGAGGTCTCGAAGACCTCGAACAATGCATCCAGCACGGAGTTGACGGCTGCCTGGCTGGTGCCGGCCTTGCCTGCTACCTCTGCAACAAGTTCACTTCGGTTCTTAGCCATTTATGTCCTCCTGGACGGTCATGATTCCTGGAGCCTGCACACGGCATGCGCACAAGCCACTGTTCGAAAACTTACCAGCTTGCCGCCGCCGAGGCGGCAAATTCCGCGTGTTTTCGGCCTTTTTTGGGGAAAAACCCGGGATTTGGCGCCTTTCTGGCCAATATTTCGCCATCAGCGGACGCTCCCCCAGTCCCGGCAAGGTCCGCCCTAAGCGTCCCCCGCAGCCCGCGTCTTCCGGGCCAGCGCGCGCCGGACCCCAGGGGGAACGACGGCGGCGCCCGCCACTTCGGCGCCCCCCCTACGGGTCCGGCCTGGCCTGGACTGGACGGGGGCGGCCGTACGCCGGCTGCGGGCCGGGCTTGGCCTGGGGCGGCCAGAAGTCGGGATTGCAGCGGCCGCAGGCGGGCTGCGGGCTGGGCTTGTGCCAGTGAGCGTCTGAATTCTCTGTGGGGTCTGGAAGCCCCGGGGACGCCGCCCTCCCGTCCGACGGCGCTACTGAGAGGGGTTTGGTGGTTAAATGCGGGAGAGCCCCGACCATGGTGGTTGGGGCTCTCGACCGTTTAATGA
>NZ_JARUXE010000160.1 GCF_030433895.1 Arthrobacter sp. PsM3
CGTTTCGCACTGTAAGGATAACATCGCTGAACATTGCTGGAATTTTCGGAGCAAGAGCTTTTCCCAAGGTGCTTGCCATGAGCTTGACGCCTCCAAGTACCAGGTCAGTCTCACGTTCGACGTGGGCAAGAAGCACGAAATGACAAGTGCAACCGTCGCAGAGCTTTCGGAGCAGACCTTCAAGTTGCTGCTGAGCAATGCCCCAATCGCTTTGAGATCGCACGGGTTTTCCTCCGACCACGAGAGCAAGGGCCGCGCCATTGAGTCCAGTGAGAGAGTC
>NZ_JARUXE010000161.1 GCF_030433895.1 Arthrobacter sp. PsM3
ACTTCAATTTAAGCTATTCTCCAAAAATCTTAGCGTATATTTTTTTCTTTTTTTTTTTCCAAAGTGACAGGTGCCCCGGGTAACCCAGTTCCTCACTTTTTTTTACTGCGGAAGCGGAAGCGGAAAATACGGAAGCGGAAAATACGGAAGCGGAAAATACGGAAGCGGAAAATACGGAAACGCGCGGGAACATACAAAATATACCTTTCTCACACAAGAAATATATGCTACTTGCAAAATATCATACCAAAAAACTTTTCACAACCGAAACCAAAACC
>NZ_JARUXE010000162.1 GCF_030433895.1 Arthrobacter sp. PsM3
CCGACGTGGACGCCGCCGCCGCGCGCGCGTGGCTGCAGGCGGCGGGTGCCGACACCCTGGTGCACGGCCACACCCACCGCCCCGCCGAGCACGACCTCGAAGCGGGCCTGCGGCGCGTGGTCCTGACCGACTGGGATCTGGAAGCCCAGCCGCCGCGCGCCGGGCTGCTGCGGCTGAGCGAGCGCGGCGCCGAGTGCGTGGCGCTCGCCGGTCCGGGCTGAGCCGATGCCCGCGGCCTGGTTGCGACGCCTGGTGCAGCGCGTGCGGGGCCGCAT
>NZ_JARUXE010000163.1 GCF_030433895.1 Arthrobacter sp. PsM3
GTGTTGGCCCCCAGGACGGCGGCGGCGGCGCGCAGTGGCGGCAGTCCCAGGGCGCGGAGCATGGTGGCGGTGATGGCGACCGGTGCGCCGCACCCGGCCAGCGCCTCAAGCAGGCCGCCGAAGCAGCACGCGATCAGCAGCGCCTGCAGGCGCACGTCGCCCCCGCCGCTCACGTCGAACACGCGGCGGAGGTCTTCGAAGCGTCCGCTGAGCACCGTGACCAGGTAGAGCCAGACGGCCATGATGACGATCCACAGCACCGGGAACGC
>NZ_JARUXE010000164.1 GCF_030433895.1 Arthrobacter sp. PsM3
CCGAGGACCTGTCCACCCACTCGGCCCGCGGGCAGTTCACCGGCGGCTGGCAGGGTGGCGAAAAGGTGGTGGGATACCTGGAAGAGGAAGGTATCCCGACCGACTCCAAGACCGAGACGTTCGCCGCGATCCGGGTGGACATCCACACCCGGCGCTGGGCCGGGGTGCCGTTCTACCTGCGCGCCGGCAAGCGGCTGGGCCGCCGGGTCACGGAGATCGCCGTGGTGCTCAAGCGCGCCCCCAACCTGCTCTTCACGGACCACGGCG
>NZ_JARUXE010000165.1 GCF_030433895.1 Arthrobacter sp. PsM3
GCTTCCATCTGTTGACGGAAGTACCCCGGAGGCGGGTAAGGCTGGGCTAGGTCCGCTCCCAGCGGAGGGCAAAGGGGGGCGTTTGACGCACAACCGGACAGGCTGAGTAGGAGCAGGACGGTTACGGATTTCTTCAAGCTCATTCTGGTAGCCCTCCGAGGCTTTACGAGACGCTTCCTGAGACGCTTTTAGCTCCACCATCTCCTGCCGTACCGCTCCCAACTGCAAAGCGTCTGTGCGCCATGAGTGGACCTTGTAGGCAAAG
>NZ_JARUXE010000166.1 GCF_030433895.1 Arthrobacter sp. PsM3
TGGGCGCCGCGGTCGTTTCCCTGATCGCCGTCGCACTCTCCCGTGAGACCAGCAAAGATCCGCTGAGCCACGAGTAGCCCCGGCCGACTTCCAAACTTTTCCCTCCCAGAACCAACCGACGAAAGGCACCACCACCATGACCATCACCACCACCGACAACGCTTCGTCCATCGCCGAGCTGGAGCGACTCAAGGTCCTGCACAACGGACAGAAGGAAAAGCTGACCTTTTCCAACGCCGAGTTTGAGCGCCGGCTCACCGGGC
>NZ_JARUXE010000167.1 GCF_030433895.1 Arthrobacter sp. PsM3
TCGTTGAGGTTGTTGACCATGCCGGCCTGGCTGACCGAGGACAGGGATTTGTCCCGGAAGCTGGTGAGGGTGAAGATTTCCCGGTTGCCCAGTTGTCCGTGGGCGCCGGAGTGGGCTGAGACGTGGTTGGCGGCCTCCAGCCGGGCGTGGCCCCTGGTCTCCTGCACGGCGAAGACTGACAGCCCCAGGCCCAGGGCGATGTAGGCGGCGCCGAGCAGGAAGGGTCCGGGCCGCAGCCCGTAGTTGGCGGCGATGTAGCCGG
>NZ_JARUXE010000168.1 GCF_030433895.1 Arthrobacter sp. PsM3
TAAATATGGTGTAGCTCCACTATAGTTGTTTAACTCAAATTGCCATTGGTAATTGGTATGACGCATCTTATCTATTTTAATAGGTAATTCTGAAGTAGCGCTTGGAGTACTTTGTAGGGCAATCGCTAAATTCGTGTTGTTTTGAACAAAACTTACTTCTTCATCTAAATTGCTCATTTTAGTAGCGTCTTCTGAGGTAACATTCCAAGTGTAATTGTCATTAAATAGAGCTAATGCGCCTTCAATAGTTTGGTTATTGG
>NZ_JARUXE010000169.1 GCF_030433895.1 Arthrobacter sp. PsM3
CATAAATACAGTGCGAGAGCGCTCTTTTTTGCAGAAAGCACTTTAGGTCACTTTTTTTTATCTTTATGCGCTCTACAATGCATTTTTTTAGTTCCTTTTTTTGCACCATAGGTCCGTTTATGTTTGGGGAAGGCCATTTTAATGTCTATTTTCACCTTTTTAAAAAAAGCCTAAATCCGCTTCTCGTGTTTGCTGATCATAAGCGAAGCTACGAATGCATTTTTTCAAGGTAAACGCATCCTGGATTTAGTTTAAGTC
>NZ_JARUXE010000016.1 GCF_030433895.1 Arthrobacter sp. PsM3
CCGCCGCATTCGCATCCAAGGGCATCAGCCCCCCCCCCCCCCGCCCCGGGTGCCGATCTCCCACGCCTCCTGGCCGCACTGCGCACGGGCAAGGAGCCGGCCTCGCGGCGCTGGAAGGAGGATGTCCGGCGGATGGAGGCGATCGCACGGCACGAGAGTTCCGGCGTGAAGGGTCCTCCGCTGACCTCCCCGGTCACGCCTCGGGAGGCGGTCGGCTTCGTCGTCGCCCTCGCGTTCCCGGACCGCGTTGCGCGCCGGGTCCCCGGCGGCGGGCCGGAGCGCTACCTGCTCAGCTCAGGGACGCGGGCAGGTCTTCCGGCCGGAAGCTCGCTGTCCGGGCACGAATGGCTCGCCGTCGCTGAGGTCTCCCGGGCCCAGGGGCGCGACGCGGCCGGCACCGGCGCCGTCATCCGTTCCGCTGCCCCGCTGACGGCGGACACGGCCGAGGCCGCCGCCCGGCACCTCCTGGCTGACACCGTGGAGGCCCAGTTCAGCCAGGGCCGGGTGACCGCCCGGAAGGAACGCCGGCTGGGCGCGATTGTGCTTTCCTCCACGCCGGTCCGTCCCTCCGCCGCCGAGGGCCGTGCGGCAGTCGCCCGGGCGCTGGCGAAGGAGGGGCTCGGAACCATTGGATGGTCGACGGCGGCCGGGGCCTTGCGCCGCCGTCTTGCCCTGGTGCACCGGGAACTCGGGGACCCGTGGCCTGACGTGTCCGAGCCGGGACTGCTGGCCCGCCTCGACGAGTGGCTGGCCCCGGAACTCGAGGCGCTGGCCGGCGGCGCTTCCACGAGCGGGATCGACCTGGCAGACCCGCTGCGGCGCCTGCTGCCGTGGCCCGACGCGGCCCGGCTCGGTGAGCTGGTCCCGGAGCGGCTGGAGGTGCCGAGCGGTTCCTGGGTGAAGATCGACTATCCCGAAGTCGGTGACGACGGCGCGCGCCCGGTTGTCGCCGTCAAGCTTCAGGAGTGCTTCGGCTGGGACCGGACGCCGCGCCTTGTGGGCGGCAGGGTACCGGTGCTGTTCCATCTGCTCTCGCCTGCCCGGCGGCCCCTGGCCGTCACGGACGACCTCGCCTCGTTCTGGTCCGGGCCCTACGCGCAGGTCCGTGCCGAGATGCGCGGCCGGTACCCCAGGCATCCCTGGCCGGAGGACCCGTGGACGGCGCCGGCGACCGCCCGGACCAAGAACCGGAACTGATTTGCGGGCAGCTATTACGTAATTGTGACGCAGCCCACGGCGCGTTGGCTATCCTAGAAGAGGTCATGCAGTCGGCCGCACATGCTTCACAGGGGACCTTTTTATTATGACCAGCAAACTCGGCATCACCGTCGCTGTCGACCTCAGTTCGGAATCCGCACTCGTTTCACCGGTGGGCCAACTCACCGTTCGCAATGTTCCAAGCCTTATCGCGGTCGCCCACCGGGCAGAATCTTTTGGGTATGGCCTCCAGGTGGTGATGGACCTGCGGAAGCTGACCGCCGCAGATTCTCAGGCCGTGGCCATGATCCGGGATTCGGGATGGCGCGGGAACATATTGATCGGCACTGGAAAGACCGGCCGGGGGCGTGCGGCATGAGGCCCGAACTGGCCGTCGGGTACGGGTCCGTCGCCCATGCCCATGGTGCCGGATTGATCTTTGACTCCTTCCGCCGTTGGCCCCTGGTGCCCTCCTCGCAGTTGGTGCGGCTCCGCTCGGCCCTGCTGCAGTGCGTTGAAATGGCCTCGCCGGACAACGGCAGGGACCTCTCGGAGTCTGCCGGAAAGCTGCTGCGGCTCGTCACCGACGAGCTGGAGCGCCGAAGCGGAACCCCGGGCCGGCCAGCCGTCCCGCCGGCAGGATTCCGGCACGCCAGGCGGCTGCCTCACGCGTAGATGGTCGGTATGGCGGGTTCCCCGCGCTGGAGCCGGGTCACGACGGCGGGCAGCTCGGCCATGGTGTCGGCGTGCCGGCGGCGGCCCCGTGCCACGGCCTCCGGGCCGGTCCATCCCGGCAGGAGTTCGCCAGCGCGGATGAACTGCTGCAACAGTGGCCTGGCGCTGGGTTCGTCCGCTGGCAGGCGCCCTACCCCCAGGACCTCGTGGGTGGCTGTGCCGGAGCGGTCGAGCCTGCGTACCGGATGCTTCCGCCCGCCGACGTTGATCTTGTTCTTGGAGCTCTTGGCCACCGAGGTGAACTCCCCGGCGTCGTTGGTGCGGCTGACCAGTTTGTAGACCATCCCGGCGGTGGGGGCACCGGAACCGGTGACCAGCGCCGTTCCGATGCCGTACGAATCGGCCGGCGCCGCCCGCAGGGCAGCTACGGAATATTCGTCGAGGTCGGACGTGACCACGATCTTCGTGTGGACGTTGCCCAGGCTGTCCAGCAGTTCACGGACCCACCTCGCCTGCGCCAGCAGGTCACCGGAATCGAGCCGCACGGCCCCCAGCTTGTCCCCGGCGAGCTCGACGGCGGTCCGGACGGCCGCTTCGACGTCGTACGTGTCGACCAGGAGGGTGGTCCCGGGCCCCAGCGAGTCCAGCTGCGCCCGGAAGGCATCCCGTTCGGTGTCGTGCAGGAGCGTAAAGGAATGCGCAGCTGTGCCCACCGTTCGGAGCCCGAAGCGCCGGCCGGCTTCCAGGTTCGACGTTCCGGCGAAGCCCGCGATGACGGCGGCGCGGGCAGCCGCGGCGGCGGCCTCCTCCTGGGCCCGGCGTGAACCCATCTCAAGGCAGGGCCTTCCTCCTGCCGCGCTGACCATCCGGGAAGCCGCCGAGGCTATGGCGCTGTCATGGTTGAGGACGGACAGCACGAACGTCTCCAGGATGCAGGCTTCGGCAAAGCTGGATTCCACGATCAGGACGGGGGAGTAGGGAAAATACGCCTCTCCCTCGGGGTAGCCCCAAATGTCGCCGGAGAACCGGAAGTCCGCGAGGCGGGCCAGGGTTTCCCCGTTGACGACGCCGGTCCGGTCCAGGAACTCCAGCTCCGACGGGCCGAAGCGGAAGCCGGCAAGGCCCTCCAGCAGCCTCCCCGTCCCGGCGACGATCCCGTAGCGGCGGCCCTCCGGCAAGGCCCGGGCGAACGCCTCAAAGACGGTTCTCCGCTCCGCCGCCCCGGAATGAAGGGCCGCCTGCAGCATGGTCAGTTCGTAATGGTCGGTGTAGAGGGACGTAATGCGGCCGTCCCGGGCCGGCGTGGTGTCCATGATTCACCCTAGTCCTCAGCACCCGGAGGGTCAGCAGGCAGTGATTGTGCACGGCCTGCTATTCAGTTGACCCCGTCCGGAGGGTACCTTGTCCCCATGGCCAGGGAAGAAGTCACCGTCACTGTCAGCAGCCCCAGCGGCAACCGCGAACTGAGGATCTCCAGCCCCCGCCGGGTCCTCTGGCCGGATCTCGGGTTGACCAAGCTGGATCTCGCACGTTACATGATCGACGTCGGCGACTGTTTCCTGGCGGCGAACGGCGACCGTCCGGTGACTCTGCAGCGGTTCTCCGGCAACATCGAGGGCGAGCAGTTCTTCTCGAAGAATCCGCCCCGGGGCGCCCCGGACTTTGTGCGCTCGGTGATGGTGGTTTACCCCAGCGGTCGCTCGCACCCCCAACTGGTGATTGATGAGATCGCCGCCGCCGTCTGGGCGGTCCAGATGAACACGGTGGTGTTCCACCCCTGGGCCTCGCGGGCCGGCAACCCGGACAACCCGGACCAGCTCCGGATCGACCTCGACCCGCAGCCGGGCACCGGCTTCGAGGATGCCGTGACTGCCGCGCTGGAACTGCGCTCCGTGCTGTCCGAGGCCGGCCTGGAGTCGTTCATCAAGACCTCGGGCAACCGGGGACTGCACGTGTTCTCCCCGATAGAACCCAGCCATGAGTTCCTCGAGGTACGGCACGCCGTAATCGCCGCCGCCCGCGAACTGGAGCGCCGGATGCCGCGGGCGGTCACCACCGCGTGGTGGAAAGAGGAACGCGGAACCCGGATCTTCGTCGACTTCAACCAGGCGAACCGCGACCGCACCATGGCCGGGGCTTACAGTCCGCGTGCGCTGCCCGGCGCGACAGTTTCGTGCCCCATCGGCTGGGACGAACTGGAGCGCGTCGACACCAAGGACTTCACCATCACCACGGTGCCGCAGCGGCTCAAGGCCACCGGGGACCCGTGGGCGGACATGCACGCGACGCCGGGCACGATCGACGTCCTCCTGGGGTGGTGGAAGCGGGACCTTGCGGCCGGGCTGGGGGAGATGCCGTTCCCGCCGGACTTCCCGAAGATGCCGGGCGAGCCGATGCGGGTGCAGCCCAGCCGGGCCAGAACCAAGGACTAGGCGGGAATCAGACGCCCAGCAGCCGCTGGCCGTTGAACCAGCAGACGGCGCGCAGCCAGTCGTCGTCGAGGCGGGGGTCCTTGTCGCGGAGCCGTTCCAGAGCCTCCAGCTGATGGGCGTAGGCGTACGGGATGTTCGGGAAGTCGCTGCCAAGAACAATCCGCTCCGGCATCGCGGCCAGCCGTGGCAGCAGCTCAGGCGGGAAGGGCGCGGCCGCCTCGAAGAAATCCGTGAAGACCATGGTCGTGTCCAGGTGCACCTGGGGGTATCTCTCCGCCAGGTCCAGGAATTCGCCGTACTCCGGTGCCCCCATATGGGCGACGACGGCGGTCAGCCGGGGATGGCGGCGCAGCACCCCCTCAAGTTTGTCCGGACCGGTAAAGCCGGGGCGTGGAACCGGGCCGCTGCCGACGTGCACTACAACCGGAACGCCGGCTTCGGCCAGCAGCCCCCAGACCGGGTCGAGCACCGGCTCGCGCAGATCGAACCCGCCCACCTGCGCGTGGATCTTGAAGACCCGCGCCCCGCGTGCCAACGCCGACTGCACCTGGTCCAGGACGCCGTCTTCGGGGAAGAACGTGGCGCTCGGGACACAGTCCGGCTCGGCGGCGGCTAGCTCGAGAGCGAAATCGGTGAGGTCGGCCGCCATGCCCGGACGGTGCGCATAGGTCAGTGCGGTAAAGTGCCGCAGTCCAAGCTGGCGCAGCCGGTCCAGCCTGCCCGCCTCGTCCGTCCGGTAGGTGATGGGCCAGGGGCGGCCAATCAGGGGGCCCGCCTCATCGAAGTGCGCCCACACTCGCCGCAGCATCCGCTCGGGGAGGAAGTGCGTATGGATGTCGATCAGGCCCGGAAGTCCGAGTCCTGTCCACCACCGGGGCACGTCAGCATCCTGCATCGTTTCCGCCGGCTCGTCCGTTACGTTGTTCACGCCCACAGTGTGTCACGCCGGCCTTTTGTCCGGGCGGGCGCCCCGCCGGGGAAACGGGGGACCAGGGTCTGCTCAGTTCAGGGCGGGGTACGTGGCCAGGATGTAATCGGTGGCCGCCGGACCCGCCATGCGGAGCCTGCTGCGGCCGGGGTTGATGCGGTGGGCCCTGAGTGCCGCCCAAAAGCCGGAAAACGGGTGCGGTGCGTCGTCGTGCAGCAGGCACCAGCTGATGTAGAGGCCATAGAGCTGGTCTTTCCTCAGCGAGGGGCCATCGTCGGTTCCTGCGATGGTGGCCTCCGCGAGGAAGCGGACGATGTGGGCAGGGGGAGTCGGTGAAGCGGCCATGGTTGGCTCTCTTCCGGGCTGTGCAGTGGATGCTGCCGTGTGGCTACAGCAGCGGTTAGTTCCGCGCCGTGCACAGGGCGCCGAAGGTCTTGGTCCGAAGGTCAGCCTTCCGCGGCCCGACGTGCCCTAAGGCAGTCAGCGGGCGATCCCGAAAGGCCGGGGACGGACCGGGGTACCCTCTCCCGGTTTCCATGTCCATGAACACGTCATCCGGGGAAGTCTACATCGTAGATATTAGGCGTAGACTACAACTCTGGCAAGTGGCGCCGCAGTCGCGGTGCGTTGGCCCAAGGCTTGAGGAAGTGGCAAGTTATTATGGCAACCCCGCAGCAACCCGCAGGCGACGAAGGCCGCAGTGTTACCCGGAAGATCCGCCTCAGCCGTGAGATTGTGCTGGAAGCCGCCCTGAAACTTGTCGACGAAGAGGGGCTGGAGGCGTTGACCATGCGCCGGCTGGGGCAGGCCCTGCACCGGGACCCCATGGGGCTGTACCGCTACGCAGCCAACCGGGCCGCGCTCCTGGACGGCGTCACGGAGCTGGTCCTGAACGAGCTGGCCATTTTTGCTGACGACCCCGACTGGCAGGGACAGCTGCGGCGCATCGCGCACGATCTCCGGCTACTCGCGCTCCGCCACCCCAACGTGGTTCCGCTGCTGGTGACCCGGCCGCTCTCGACCCCGCTGGGTCTCCGTCCGCTGGGCACCCTCCGGCCGCTGGAGCAGATTCTTGGCCTGCTGATTGACGCTGGCTTTACCGCCTCCGATGCCCTGCACGTCTACCGGGCCTACTACGGATTCCTCTACGGCCACATCCTGAACGAACTTCAGGAGTTCATCGTGGACCCCGATGAAAACGAGGCCTTGCTGCGCCTTGGACTGCACCGTCTGCCGCCGAAAGAGTTCCCGCGGCTCCGTGCCCTGGCTCCCGCGCTCGCTGACTACGACGGCGCCGCAGAGCTGGACGAGGGACTCACCATCCTGTTGTCCGGGCTCGCGGCACACCTGTCCGCACCGCCGGTCAAGAAAGGCTGAGGACCCAATGTTCATTCTCTTCGGCCTCAAGACTGTGGAGCATCCGCTGCCCGGGCGTCCGGCCACCTGCCAGCGTTGCGGACGCGTGTGTCACCACGGGCTGGAAGAACGGGCCACCAGGTTGACGCTCTTCCTTATCCCGGTGTTCACCACCTCGCGGTCCTACCGCATCATGTGCTCGAATTGCGGCACCGTCAACACCCTGACGCGGCGGCAGAAGAACTCCCTGTCCGTTTAGTGCCATCCCGCGGTGGCACCGCGCCAGTGCCACCGCGGGGGCACGCTTCGCTGTGGCGTCAGCGGCGATGAAGGGCTCGGAGCGCTCCGCGTACCGCGATTCCCACGGCACACACCAGCGGAACCAGTCCGGCAAGTACGGCGATGCTGTTGGGCCGGAACGCCACCCGCCCGTTCCGCCCGCGGCAGTACACGCCCAGCGGAAGCACAAAGCCGCCTCCGCCGCCACCCGCCGCGTTTTCCGGGCTGCCGTCCAGGGGGGCGTTCCCGGCGGCGTTTCCGGCGACCGCGTTCCCGCCGACTGCTTTTCGGCCGGCCGCGTCCCCGCCGCCGGCGGATTGGCCGCCGCCAAAGCCGAAGGACACCAGGGCCACCGGGATCAGCTCCTCGCCCTCCACCGTGACGGCCGGACCGTAGGCCCTGGACACACCCACATTCTTGAATGCCTCCGCGAGAGACGAGAGAGCTTCAGTCATGGCAATGACCATAGGCGTCCTGCCTTGTGAGCGCCAGAGGCACGGGCCCCGGACGGAAGCGACGTCAGGGCCATCCGGCCCCTGTTCTGGAGCGGAGCATCGAATTAGATTGGGACGGAATGTTGCATCGGACGAAAGGCCATGATCATGACGAAGGAATTTGGGGCGGCGCCACGGCTGGCTGAAGTACTCGCCATCGTCCTTGGCACGGAGGACATCCCGCTCCGGCTCAAGGCCTGGGACGGTTCGGAAGCCGGTGCGGCGGGAGCACCGGTCGTGGAGTTCCGCTCCCGGCGGGCCCTGCGCCGGATGCTGTGGTCTCCCGGACAGCTTGGACTGAGCCGCGCATACGTTGCCGGGGACATTGATGCCCCGGGCGACGTCTTCGCCACCTTCGCCGCCCTGAGTTCCGCCGGCAAGTTCGCCGAACCCGGGCCGTTCCGGCGTCCCACTGTGCGAGAAGTGGTGACCATCCTCAAGAATGCCGCGCTGCTCGGAGCACTGGGCCCCAATCCTGCTCCGCCGCCGGAGGAAGCAAAAATCGTCCGCGCCGGCCGGCGGCACACGCGGAAGCGCGACGCTGCGGCCATCTCCCACCACTATGACGTCGGCAACGACTTCTACGCCCTGGTCCTCGGCCCGTCCATGGTTTACTCCTGCGCGGTGTGGGAGGACGTAGACACCGGTCTGGGCTCTGCGCAGGACGCCAAGATCGATCTGGTCTGCCGGAAGCTGGGACTCCAGCCCGGCATGAGGGTGCTGGATGTCGGATGTGGATGGGGGAGCTTTGCCCTGCGGGCGGCCCAAAACTATGGAGTCGACGTCGTGGGCGTGACGCTTTCGCGTGAACAGGCGGCCATGGCGGGAAAGCGGGTGGCAGACGCCGGCCTGACTGACCGCGTTTCCATCCGCGTCCAGGACTACCGCGACGTCGCCGACGGCCCTTACGACGCGATCAGTTCCATCGGCATGTCCGAGCACGTGGGCCGCGAGCAGATGCCCGAGTACGTCGCCAGGCTGCACGGCCTGCTCCGGCCAGGCGGGCGGCTCCTCAACCACGCCATTTCCTGGAACGCCGGACCCACAGCGCCGGATCCGGACTCCTTCATCCCCCGCTACGTGTTCCCGGACGGGGAGATGCTCGGCCTGGCCGAAATGGTTGGGGCCCTTGAATCCGGCGGACTGGAAGTGCTCGACGTCGAGGCCCTGCGCCGGCACTACGCACTCACCCTCCGGGTCTGGGTGCGGAACCTCGAGGACCACTGGAGCGAGGCCGTGCAGCTTGCCGGCGAAGGGCGTGCCCGGGTCTGGCGGCTCTACATGGCCGCCAGCGCCCTGGGCTTCGAAACGGGACTGACTGGCGTCAACCAGATCCTGGTCCAGCGGCCCGGCGGCACCGAACCCCCGCTGCGACGGACCGGATGGCTCTGAGGCGGCGGAGCCTCAGCCGGAGTGGTGTGAGGCGATGAAGGCCGCGGCCGGCCCGGCAAGTGATGCCCCGACCTCCTCCGGGCTGCGCCTCGTTCCCTTGACCTCGAAGGTGTGGCCCCCGCCGTCGCGCCACTCCAGGGTTGCTGACGGGCCGATGCGGGCCACCACGGCCTCCAACAGTTCGGGCGTGGCAAACGGGTCGCGCGTGCCCTGGAGGAAAAGCATCGGCAGGGTCAGCCCGTAGAGGTGCTCATCCCGCATCTTTTCAGGCTTACCAAGGGGATGCAGCGGGTAGCCGAGGTAGACGAGACCGGCCGCGGGCATTCCCTCGGCAACGGCCATCGAGGCCATGCGTCCACCAAAGGACTTGCCCCCGGCCCAGAGCGGCTCGCCCGCGGACCTGGCGGCGGCCTCAGCCATGGCGGCCCGCCAGGCAGCAATGGCTGCCGGAGGTCTGTCGGGGAACTTCCGGCCGGCCTCGCGGTAGGGGAAGTTGAAGCGGAGCGTCGCGACGCCCAGCCCGTCCAGGGCGCGGGCGAACCCGGCAAGGAACGGGTGATCCATGCCGGCCCCCGCCCCGTGGGCGAGCACCAGCGCAGCAAGGGGCTTCTCGGGCCGGGTATAGATGCCCGAGATGACGGATTCGCCCACGGCAATGGTGACGGGCAACTCGGCGATGGTCATAACTCCATCATGACGCTTGGAGAGGCTGCGGCTACCGCAGTTCAATCGCTAGGCTGTCATTTATGAGCAATACCGAGGTGGCCCCCCAGGAGATCCTTTGTGCAACGGACGACAGCTGTGTCGGGGTGGAAATTCTCGCCCCCCGGCAGGTCCCGCTGGGCGGACCGCGGGCCATGGACGTGAGACGGACCCTGCCTCAGCGCCGGCGAAGCCTCATCGGTGCCTGGTGTTTCCTGGACCACTACGGTCCGGACCGGGTTGGCGAGTCCGGGGGCATGCACGTGCCGCGCCATCCGCACACGGGGCTGCAGACGGTCAGTTGGCTCTTTACCGGCGAGATAGAACACCGCGATTCGGCCGGCTTCCACGCCGCCGTGCGGCCGGGCGAGGTCAACCTGATGACCGCCGGCCGAGGCATCAGCCACTCGGAATTTTCCACTCCCGGCACCGACGTCCTGCATGGTGCACAGCTGTGGGTGGCGTTGCCGGACAGCGCCCGGCAGATGGAGCCCACGTTTGAGCACTACCGCCCCGACCCACTGTCCGGACCCGGCTGGACCATGCGGGTCTTCCTGGGATCAATCGCCGGGGCCAGTTCGCCGGTCACCACCCACACGCCGCTGCTTGGAGTTGAGATCCTGCTGGATGCCGGAACCACCCTGAGCCTGGACACCGATCCGTCGTTTGAACATGGATTGTTGGTGGACACCGGGGTCCTTATGCTCGATGGTCATCCGGTGGCCAAGGATTACCTCGCCTACCTGCCGGTGGGGCGCACGTCCCTCGTCCTGCAGGCCGGCGCCGACCCACTCCGGGCACTGCTGATCGGCGGCGAACCCCTCGGCGAACAGATCGTGATGTGGTGGAACTTTGTGGGACGAAGCCACGAGGAAATCGTCCGGTACCGGGCACAGTGGCAGGCGGAGATCGGCGTCGAGGACGGCCGCCCCGCTGCCGGGACGGAAACCACTGGCCCGCGGTTCGGTACTTTCCCTCCCGGGGAACCCGCCCCGCTGCCGGCGCCCGCACTGCCCAATGCCCGGCTCCGTCCCCGTGCCTGACGCCGGTCTCTGCGGCGGCAGTCCACCCGCGTTGACCTCGCACGCCCCACGAGAAGCGAGAAGCTTTTGAACGAAATCACCATCCGCAACAATCCGGAACGGCTGCGCTTCGAAGTGCTCGACGGCGGCACGCGCATCGGCCAGGCGGCGTACGTGGACGACGGCGGCGGCCACCGGATTTTTTACCACACGGTCATCGACAGGGAATACGGCGGCCAGGGCCTGGCCGGCCGGCTCGCGGCGCAGGCGCTCGACGAGACGGTTGCCGCCGGCTTGAAGATTGTCCCGGTGTGCCCGTACATCAAGAAATATCTCGGGAAGCACACCCAGTACGCGGCGAGCATCCAAAATCCCACTCCGGCACTCCTGGCAGTTCTGAAGGCGCTGGCGGAGCGCGCCCGGCGCTGAGCCGACTTCAGCTGCGGGGCCCGGCCCGCACGGGGCCGTGCCGCCGTCGGGCTTGTGGTCTCCGTGGCCGGACAGGTGGAGAATATAGGGAGGAAGCCGCACAAGGAGATTGAAGGAGTCCGCAGTAGTGTTCCCTGCTGCGCACATGCGTTCGATTGTTCGCCGGGACGGGTACCTGCCCATCGAGGACCACGGACTCATCGGCGATGGGTCCACTTGCGCACTCGTGGGACGGGACGGCGGAATTTCCTGGCTCTGCATCCCGGAGTTCGACAGCCCGCCCTTCCTCGCCGGAATCCTTGACGCGGAGAATGGCGGACTCTTCGAAATCGCTCCGGTTTCGCTCCAATCATCGGCCCAGCGGTACATGGAGGACTCCTGCGTCCTGGTCACCACGCTTGCCTCTGACCGTGGCCTGCTCCAAATCACGGATTGCCTGACGCTGCGCTCCGGCGCCGAGTTGGTCGAGCCTGTCCCGGCCGGCCGCAGCGAGCTGCTCCGGTTTGTCCAGGCGGTGGGAGGGGATGTGCGCCTCCGCATCCGGCTGGTCCCCAGGGCCGGCGTCACTTTTGACGAGCTCGCCGGGGGCTGGCGCTTCGCGTGGGAGAGCGGCCGCGTTTCGGAGGTGTATCTGTGGTCGTCGGTGGAACTGGCTCCGGACGGGCGGGGATTGTCGGCGGAGCTGACGTTGCGGGCCGGCGAAACGATCACCGCAGCCCTGCACTGGTCGGGGCGTTTCCGGCTCCGGCAGCACCCGGATTCGCGGAAGCTCATCGACCAGACCGTTGCCGCGTGGCGGCGCTGGGCCTCGGGGCTGGACTGCCAGGGGTCGCAGGCCGAACTGATGAAGCGATCGGCGCTGACGCTGAAGCTGCTGGACCATGCAGAGACGGGTGCCATCATGGCAGCGGCCACCTCGTCGCTGCCGGAGTGGCCTGGGGCGCCGCGAAACTGGGATTACCGCTACACCTGGGTGCGCGACGCGTCGTTCTCGAACTATGTGTTCCGGCGTATCGGTGACCCCAGCGATGCGGATGTCTTCCTCGCGTGGGTGCTGACGAACGTTGAAAGGGATGGCGCACCGCATGTGATGTATGCGCTGGACGGCTCGCAACCGCCGGACGAGGTCCAGGACCCGGTGCTGCGCGGCTACCGCGGCTCGGCCCCGGTCCGGTGGGGGAACGGTGCCATTCATCAGCTCCAGCACGACGTCTACGGCGAGATCATCGATATCGCCTACCAGTGGTCGAACAGCGGAGGGCGCGTGGATGGCCGGCTTTGGGCCGCGCTGGTCCCCATCGTCGAACTCGCCATCGCCCGCTGGCGGACCCCGGACAGCGGACCATGGGAGATCCGGTCCGAGGGGCGTACGTTTACCTACTCGGCGGCACTTTGTTACGTGGCCGTGGATCGCGGCATCCAGATTGCACGCAGGCACGGACTGTCCTACCCCAGGGGGAGATGGGAAGCCGCCGCCAAAGACATCCGCGAAGCCGCGCTGACACAGTCGTGGAACCCCGACCTTCAGACATTCACGGAAAACCTCGGCGGCGCTGGTGGTCTCGACGCGGCACTGCTGACGCTGCCCGTCCGCAATGTCATCGCCTTCGACGACCCACGGATGATCTCAACCACCAGGGCAATCATGGAAGGGCTCGACGCCGGCAACGGGCTGCTCTTCCGGTACCGCCCCGAAGTGTCACCCGATGGTCTGCCGGGAGGCGAGGGCGCCTTCCTGCTGTGCAGCTTCTGGCTGGTGGACAACCTCGCCGGTCAAGGCAGGATCGATGAGGCCTACGCGCTGTACGAGGCTCTCTGCGGCCGCGCGAACCCGCTCGGTTTGCTGCCGGAGCAAATCCATCCAGGCACGGGGGAGTTCCTTGGGAATTTTCCTCAGGCCTTCAGCCACGTGGGCGTCCTTGCCAGCGGGTTGCGCCTGCTGAAAGCCGGACGGCGGGCCGCCTCAGGAATCTGAAGACCCAGCCCGGGCCGGCGGCTGGAGCCGGGCACCGGAGGCGAGGAGTGCCTCGATCAGTGGTGCCGGGCCGGGACGGGACAGGAAATACCCCTGCCCCAGGCGGCAGCCCAGGTCCCGGAGCAGAGCCAGCTGCCCGAGGTCCTCGATCCCTTCGGCGACCGCCTCGAGGTTGAGCTTATGGGCCAGTCCAAGGATGCCTTCGAGCATGGCGGCGGAGGGCCCGTCGGAGCTGCTGGCGGAGAGGAAGGAACGGTCGATCTTGAGGATGTCCGCGGGCAGGTCGGCCAGGGTGCTCAAGGAGGAGTACCCGGTTCCAAAGTCATCGATGGCGATGCGGACCCCGCAGCTCTTCAGCCGGTGGAGCGCCGTGATGCCGCCATCGACGCTGCTGGCCAATGCCGTTTCGGTGACTTCCAGAACAACCTTGTCCGCTTGGGATGCGGGATCCATCAGGATGCTTTCGATCGCGGCCAGGTTCCGCGGGCTGGGCAACTGCAGCGTGGACAGGTTGACGGAGACCCAAAGGTTTTCGCAGTGGCCGATCGACGCCCGCCAGGCCGCGGCCTGCCGGGTGGCGGTTCTCAACACCCAGCGGCCGATCGCTTCGATGTCCCCGGTCTCCTCGGCCAGGGGGATGAAAGCTGCGGGCAACAGCAGCCCCAGCGTGGGGTGATTCCAACGCACGAGCGCCTCCACTCCCAGGATGTCCCCGGTGCGCAGATCGGCCACCGGCTGGTATTCGAGCCGAAGCTCCCGCCGGGTCACTGCGGTGGCAAGGTCGGCCCGGAGGGCAGCGTGGTACGTCATCTTCTTGTAGCCCTCGGCGTCGAAGAGCTGGTAGCGGCCCTTGCCGCCTTGTTTGGCCATGTACATCGCAAAGTCGGCCTGCCGCATCAGTTCGGCGGAATCACCGGTTCCCCGGTGCCACTGTGCCGCGCCCATGCTGACCGAGACCTTCAACCGGACTTCGCCGACGGAGAACGGTGCCCGCAGCGCATCATGAATCCGCTCGGCGATCCCGGCGGTGACGGAACCGTCGGCGTCGTCCGTGACCACAATCGCAAACTCGTCCCCGCCCAGACGGGCGGCCAGGTCGCTGGCGCGCACGCAGCCCTGGAGCCGGACCGCCAGCTGGACCAGCAGCAGGTCGCCGCCTTCGTGCCCCAGTGAGTCGTTGACGTCCTTGAAGTCATCGACGTCGATCATCAGCAGACATTCGTGCCGGGACCCAAAGTTCGAACCCGGATTCAACACTGCCGACAGGCGCTCCCTCAATGCCGCACGGTTGGCCAGACCCGTCAACGGGTCATGGGTGGCCCGGTGGGTCAGGGCCAGGTGGCTGTGGTGCACGGCTCCGGCCATGGAGTTGAAGGCCTCCGCCAACTCGCCCAGCTCGTCGTACCGGGCGACAGCGATGCGGTGGGTGTAGTCGCCGGTCTGCAGTTTATGGACACCGCGGTGCAGGTCTTCCACCGGCCGGATCAGGAATTTGACGATCCTGTTCCGGAAATAGACGACACCGACCGCGGCCAACCCAAATAGAGCGCTGCGGGCCGCGATCACGATCTGCTGGAGTTCGGCACTGTACGCCAGGCCCGAATCCAGGGATTCAAGGGCCGAGCTCTGGATCCCGTCCAGCAACGCGCGGACGCCCGCCCCGGACGCGGCGAGGTCCGGGGACTCGGCCACTCGGTTTCCCGAGAGAGTCTGCACCCCGCTGCCCCACAGACCGTGTTTCGCGAGGCCAGCCTGCCACTCGGTGAGGGCCTCGCTCGCGGTGGCGCGCATGTCCCTTTCGGACGGAAGGACCCGGACGGCGTCGTCGAAACGGCGCGAGATGTCCTGTTGCTGCTGCAGGAACGCGGTTCGGTCGACTGGCGCGTTGGACAGAAGTTCGTGGCCGGTCTGCTCATGGGCGTCAAGGGCGGAGCGTAATCCCGCCACGGCATCCGACTCACGGTGCAGCTGGGCTGCCGTTGCCTGGACCTGGTCTGTGACCACCCTCAGTCCGACAACTGTCGCGAGAGCCCCAAGAAGCAGCGCCACCAGCATGAGCGCGAACGCCCTGGACCATTCGGTCTTGAGGCTCCCGCCGCGTCCGAAGCGCCGGGCCTCCGCGCCAACGGCAACAGCTCCGGTACCGGTGCTGCCGGTGCCGAAGCTGTCGAAAACGAGCCGGTCATCAGCGGGGGCGTCAGCCTCTGTGTGAGCAGGGTCGTCCCGTTTAGTACTCCAGCTCCGCATGGTTCCTGCCTCCGGCTACTTGCCGGCATGCGGCGCATCGTCAAAGAGGAGCGTATCGGGAACGTGCCGGACATGGCATGCCCGGCGTCGTAGCGGTCGAAATGTGAAGCGGGGCTAATTGATGCAGTTAGCTCATGCAGTCAGCGCAGTACGAATGGCCTGCCTTTTCGCGGGCCAGCTGCGAGCGGTGCCGGACCAGGAAGCACGAGTAGCAAGTGAACTCGTCTTCCTTCTGTGGAATGACGGTAACCGTCAGTTCCTCGCCGGACAGGTCGGCGCCCGGCAGTTCGACGCCTTCGGAGGTGTCAGCCTCGTCGAGCTCACGGGTTACGCTGCGGGCGTCCGGCGCGTTCGCGGAGCGGAGGGCCTCCAGCGAGGCGTTGCGTGATTCCGCAACGTCGGATCGGACTTCGTCATAGTCGGTTGCCACCTGGTTAATTCTCGATTCCGTTGTTCTGGGTTTCCCGGAATTGAACGGTACAGCATCCGACCGTTAATTTGCTGGGTGTAAGGGGGCTGCGTGCAGTGACACTGACAACACCCGGGTGTGGCCGCCACCGGGTGCCCGCCTGATGTTCGACGATCGTCGTCCGGATTTCACGTGGCGTTCATGCCGCGGTCCTAGGCTGATTCTTCAAGCACCGTCCGCCAGAAGGGATTCGCGATGGCCGATATCGCTGCAGTACTCGGAAGGCTCACGCCGGAGGAATTTGATGGACTCCGGGCCCTCGGCCCGGCCGGGCACCTGCCCAGACACCTCACCGAGGCCCTCGACCGCGCAGCGGGCGGCCCGGGCGCAGGTCGCGGTTATTACGTTCCCACCGGCAGTGTCAGCGCAACGGGCGGACCCCATTTGGTGCTGCGCAGCGACGTCGCCGGCTGGCTTTTCGGTCCCGCTACCCAGGTGCCGCAATCACACGGGGACGCATAGGGCCAGCCGGCGCGTGCAAGCCGCGGTTCGGAGCGTCCGAAGCCCTAGGACACCGGCGTTACCCTGAGCCAGACGAACTGCCAGGGCTGGAGCCAATTCCTTGCTCAAGCCCCATCAGGTTTCCGGTCAGGACATTGACGGCGCGAGCCGCGAATCCGGAGAGGGTCAGCGCGGGCACTTTCCGTGCCGGGTCGCTGAAGTTGGCGAGGGCCAGTATCCGGGTTCCGTCGCAGGGCCGCTGGTAGCCGAGGACCCCCGGAATGCCGGTGGCAAAGTCCAGCAGCTTCGTCCCGGCCATTTCCGGCGTGCGGGACCGGACCGAAATCATGGTCCGGAGCCCGGCGAATACGGCGCCCTCGGAGCTGGAGGGGTCGCCGCGTCGGGCATACCGGTCGGCCGGGAAATGCGGCAGTCTCCCGTCCGGGGATTGTCCTGGAACGGGACGCCATGGGCGAAACTGCCCGGGAATCGGTGGCGTAGAAGCATTCAGGAACCTGCGGTGGTCGAATCCGTTGATGCCCAACCCGGCGGCGTCCTCGTCGGCAAAGGTCCAGCCGATGTCGTCGTGGCTCCGGACGTAGTTCACCCGGGACGTTCCCTCCGGGATGTTGTGCCGGTGCTCCAGGGCCTGCGCCAGGAGGGAAACGTCCCGGGTGGCCATGGCTTCCCAGGTGAGGGCCATCTGCAGGGGGTTGTAGGAGAGCTGGTATTCGGCCGGGTCGATGTACTGCGCCACTTCGTCGGGGTGCACGATCGCCTCGGACTTGAACAGCAGGGAGGGTGCGGAGAGCCGGCAAACGGCGTTGAAGGCCCGCAGCAGGAGGTGGGCCTCCGGCAGGTTCTCGCAGGGCGTTCCCAACTGTTTCCAGATAAAGGCGACCGCATCCATCCGGAGGATGTCCACTCCCTGGTTAGCGAGGAAGAGCATCTCGCCCGCCATCGCCCGGAAGACCTCAGGGTTGGAGTAGTTCAGGTCCCATTGGAAGGTGTGGAATGTCGCCCAGACCCAGCGACCGTCGAGCATTGGCACGAATGAGCCCGGATGATCATCCGGGAAGATCTCCCGCACCTCTGTCTCGAACGCGTCCGGCATGGTCCGGTCGGGATAGATCCAGTAGTAGTCGCTGTAGCCAGGATCGCCGGCGGAAGCCTTGCAGGCCCACTCGTGTTCATCGGAGGTGTGGTTGAAGATCAAGTCCAGGACGAGGCTGATGCCGTTGGCCCGGAGCTCGCCGGCCAGGGTGCGCAACTGTTCCTTGGTGCCGCGCTTGGGGTTGACTTCGCGGTAGCTGGAGACGGCATAGCCGCCGTCGGAGTGCGGTTCGGGTGCCAGGAACAGGGGCATCAGGTGCAGGTAGTTGAGCCCAAGTTCCTTGAAGTAGGGGATCTGGGCCCGGACGCCCTCCAGATCCCCGGCGTAACGGTCGACGTAGCACACTCCGCCGAGCATCTGGTTGGACAGGAACCAGCCGCTGTTGTCCTCGCGGGCGGCGTCGAGGGCCTTCAGCTCCGCTGGGCGCACCGCCCACGACTGGGCGGCCTGGTTGACGAGGGCAGCGAGCTGGTCCAGCCAGTCGGTCCGCGTCCCGTAGAGACCGTGGAATAATCGGGCGAGGTCGGGGAGGTGGGCGTCAAGACGGCGCCGGAAGTCGGCCGTGTCCTGGTCATCCGGCGACGGTCCCCTGTCCAGAGCGGCGAGCACATGCCGGCAGGCTGCTTCAACAGCGTCCGTGGCTTCCACCATTGAAGTTCTCCTTTGAGGTTCCGCGGGCTAGCCGGCGATCCGGATGAACACTGGATCCATCGGCTGCCCGGCGGCATACTGGCCGTCGAAGAGTTCGGACCCCTCCGGGGAAATGACGACGTCGACGTGTTCCCAGACCAGGGATCCGCCGGCTTCGTGCGGGGTGGAAGGGCTGAGGAAACCGACGGTGGTGCGGTCCTGGCCGCCGCCGTCGCCCGAGCTGATGGAGAGCACGCCGCTGCCGCTCGTGAAGGTGATCCAGGGGTCCAGGAGCCGGACCAGCAGCATGCCGTGGTGGCCGGCGAGCCGGACATCCCCGCGGAAGCGCAGCACCCCGGTGCCGCGCGCGGGGTCGTAGTCCGAGGATTCGGGACTGAAGCAGAAAAGCGACGCTGCGGCGACGGTCGCCCCGCCGGTCGCCGAAACGGACCCGTCCGGCAGGCTGGTGATGTAGTCGATGAAGCTGCGCTTGATGCCCCAGCTCAGGCCCAGCGGAGGCAGCGGTTCGGGTGAAGCGGACGCTGGGTTCACGTAGGTTCTCCTGTGGCTGAAAGTCTGGTCTCCTCTGAGCCTAGCGGCGGAACGCCGTCCGGATTAACTGCCGCCCTGGGGGCCCGACTTCCGGCGTAGTTCTCTGAGGGCGTAGGGGGCGCCGGACTACCCCTGCCCTGCCGGTGGTTGACTTGGATAAGTACCAGTTCAGGAGGTGCGCTGTGGCCACTGCGATCAGCCGGGTCCCTGGCCCCGAGGCGTCCGAGGACCCCCTCGATTCCTACTCCGCAACAGTGATTCGCGTCGCGGCTGCGGTGACGCCCCATGTGGCGGCACTCGAAGTGACAGGCGCCGGGCGGAACGGGCGATTCCGGATGGGCGCCGGCTCTGCCGTCCTGTTCACCTCCGACGGGTACCTCCTCACCAACGCCCACGTCGTGGGTGGCGCCCGGGCCGGCAGCGCGGTGTTCTCCGACGGGACGCCCACGGCCGTGGAAGTGGTCGGCTCGGACCCACTCTCGGACCTGGCAGTCGTGCACGGCAGGGCCCCCACGGCGGCGCCGGCGGAGCTCGGCGATGCGGAGTCACTCAGGGTGGGGCAGCTGGTCATCGCGGTCGGGAACCCCTTGGGCCTCTCAGGCTCCGTGACCGCAGGTGTCGTCAGCGGGCTGGGCCGCTCCATTCCCGTCCGGTCCGGACGCAACCGCCGCATCATCGAAGACGTGATCCAGACGGACGCGGCACTGAACCCGGGAAGTTCCGGCGGGGCGCTGGCGGACGCGCGCGGCAGGATCGTTGGCATCAATACGGCGGTGGCCGGGGCCGGGTTGGGTCTGGCGGTTCCTGTCAACGCCACGTCGCGGCGGATCATCGCCGCGCTGCTCAAGGACGGACGGGTCCGGCGTGCCTATCTGGGGCTCGTCAACACCCCTGTCCAGCTGCCGCCAAGCTCTGTGGTCCGGACCGGACACCGGGAAGGGCTCCTCGTGGTCGAGGTCCTGGTGGACTCGCCCGCCGAGCGGGCAGGACTTCGGTCCGGCGACGTGCTCCTCAGAGTCGGTGAAAAAGCCGTGTCCAATGCCGAGAGCCTGCAAAAGCTGCTGTTTGCCGAGGCGATTGGTGTGCCGTTGGAATTGGTGGTGCTGCGGGACGGATCGGAAATCCGGATACTCACCGTTCCCGAGGAAATGAACGATAAGTGATGGATTCGCCCCACCCTTGAATGTGAATAGCAGAGCTATTTCGCTCGTCTATGGCAGTGCCATCTGGTCTGCGAGGGGACGAGAACGGAACCGTTCGGTCGTCGTCGCAAGGCAAACACCGGCATGTGCAGGAAGTGAGCCTTTATGAGTGCGACATCGGCACAACCGCCTCGATAGCGCCGTGCACGTGCAGCTGGCTCGCAATTGCTCATGGAACAGTTCCTGCCAGGACTCGATTTCTCCGTGGCGCATTCCGACATCTTCCCGGGCACCCGCCGCCAGTGCTCCGAGGCAGCTCGTGAGATGGACTTCTTTCAGGCGTCGCTGGTTCGGACACTGCTCGGCATCCGGGCCCTGCCACAGCGTCTCGCGTGCAGCATGAGGGGACGCAGGACGACAACGGCTCCTGAAGCATCCCGGCGCACGTTTCGGCTGAAGGATCTGGTCGGTCTGGGTTGGATCTCGCTCGGCGAGCCCCCGGCCATGGAAATGGCCCTTGGCCAAGTGAGTGGCCCCTGGAAGTAGGTCGTGGCCGCCGCCTGTTCAGCCGCGACTGGGTGCCTGCCCCTTTAGCTCACTCATCCGTCGAAGAGCGCCGCATGCTCGCGAAACAACTTCGACGGCCGGATCCGGGCAGGCCGAAGGACGGCAAATCGGACCGCCTACACTAGCGGGGGCTCGCGACGGAGTTCGGAGAAGTGTGCGGCAGGGCGGTTCTGCAATACTTTGACTCGGTCAGACTACTCACACTAGCTCCGGTGAATACTTAGTGGCGCTCCCGGGTGTACTCGACTTTCCGCAGCATAAAAAGTCGGGTAGCGTCATTGCTTGTGGCCCCTTGTTTCGCGTGGCAGGGTTTTCATAGAAAGTCGGATGGGAAGTGAGTCTCGGCACGTTTCTGTAATTCTTTCCGGCTCTCCGAAAAGCGAATACGTATTGGGTGGGGAAATCGGAGATCAATGTGGTTAATTTGGGCGGTCTCACGCCAGGAATTTCGGTCAGATTATTCGGGACATTCGAGATCCGCAGAAATGACGCCGTGCTCACGGCGGCAGACATGGGCGGCTGCAAGGCCCGGCACATTCTGGAAATTCTCTTGCTGAATCTGGGGACCCCTGTGTCCAAGACACGCCTCGTGGAGATCCTCTGGGGACCCCAGGCCAGCGATGGGTCAATCGCCACGCTGGAGAGCTATGTCAGCGGCATACGCAGGGCGATCCAGCCCGGCAACACTAAGAAGGGTCCGCTTCGCACCGCCAACAGCGGCTATGTCCTGGACCCGCAACTTGTGGAACTGGATCTTTCGATGTTTCGCCAGCTGGTCCAAGCGGCCCGGCAGTCGGCGCCGGCCGAGGCCCACCTGCTCTCCATGCAGGCTCTGGAACTGGCTGCTGAGCCGTTGCTCGGCTTTGAACTCGTGGCTGACTGGGCAGAGGAAGCGCGGGCGCGGCATGCGGCCGAGAAGGTCGGCGCCCAGATTCTCGCGGCAGAGACTGCGGCCTTCCTCGACAATCCCCAGCTGGCCATTTCGCTGGCACAGGCTGCCATCCGGTCCGAGCCGTTGAACGAACGGGCTTGGACCCTTCTGGTCGCGGGATACGAGCAGGCCAGCCTGCCGGTGGAGGGGCTCTCAGCGTACGAGCGTTGCCGCCGCCTGTTCGACCGGGACCTGGGTTGCGCCCCGGGACCGGCCCTTCAGGCCGCCCACCTGAGGCTGCTGCGGCAGCGTGCCGAGGGAAACACCGAACTCTCCGAAGTCCTGGCGGCGCTGCTTTACCTGGGCGAGCGGCTGCATGGGCCCAAGTGCACCCCGCTCGCCGAGGCGGAGTCCCGGCGCTTGCAGGAGAAGGCTGGCCGTGTCCTGGGCTCCTTCCTGCAGCAGGCGCTGGCCGCCGTCTAATAACGGGGGAGGACGCCAACCCGCCTGACCCGGAGAATGCCTACCAGGCATTTACGCGGCCTTGACGATGGGAACCTCGGCCCAGTGCGCCGTGTACCGGGGGGCAGCATGTCGCGCTTCATGCTCCAGTCCGGGCCGCCCCGGACTCCCGCGTGACCCAGGCCGATCGAACCCCGGCCGTACTTCCGGCTGACCTCCTCCAGGATCGAGCCGATGCCGCGTTCCTCGTGCGGATCTCCAAGACCGGCAGGGGTGCCTGGTTGCCTTTGGGGCGCAGGTCGGTGACCATGATCCCGGCACGGACGTACTTGACGCCGTCGTCGATCCGGGGGAGCAGGTCGTACGCCGCCCTCGCCAGGAGGACCGGGTCAGCGGTGGGCATCGGCAACGGAACGCAGACAGAGGGGCACGGGCCGGCCTGGGTGCTGAAGTAGGACGTGGCGGCGAACGCAGTCAGCACCTTGGCCTGCAGCCCATGTTTCGCCTGGCGGGCGCTGGCCTGCTGGGCGTAGACGCCAAGCCCCTGGCGAAGCCCGGCGCCGGTGGTGATCGGGGCGGCGTGGGAACGCCCAGTTGCACCGGATGCATGCTCGGCGCGATGTGGCGGTGCATGAGTAGACTCGGAATGCCGTCCGGGCTTACTGTCACCTTTGAACCCCTCAGGACTCTCCCGCGTTTGATGCAGAAATATTGCGGCTGAAGGGAGCTGATTGCCTCTGACTCGGGCCTGGCGTGTCCGACGATAGACTCCCGTTATGGGAATGGGGGAAAACCGCACCAAGCGTGGGGGCCAGAGACGCCTGGTTTGGATTCTTGTCACTGCACTGCTGCTGGTCGGCCTCGCCACCTGCCAGATGAGGCGTGACCCTAACCCTGTGATCCAAAGGTGCAAAGACGCTGGCGGAACCTGGATTGGGGCAGAATTCGGCCCCAACCCTCACTGCGCTCTGGGTTAAGATGCGCCAGGGCGGAGCGTTTGGGGGACCATATCTGGGGGTCAGCCCTGCTCCTTTTTTGCTGCTGCCATCTCCAGCTGGGTGAGCTTCTACTTCTCGGCACATCCTCTGGCTCCCGATGGTCAGCGGCTCATTTTTTTCTGGGGGATTGAAGGGGCCGCAGTAGTTGGCCTGACCTACCTGGTCGGCGGCCTGGTCGGTTGCGCCGGGCTTCTTCTCCTGCTTCCGTCGCTGATTCGCCGGGTCCCCCTCCGCTGGCTTCGAGTGACAACAGGGTGGGCAACAGTCGTGGCCGCTATTGCCGCAGCCCCGTTCGTGGGGCCATTTCTGCTGGTCTCATTGATCCTCTGCTTCGGGACTACTGTCCGTGAAGTCGCCCCGGACGGGCGCTCGATCATCGTCACCCAGGATCAATTTGATGGCGATGCAGTCCATATCTACACGGAATTCGATGCCTTCCACTACAGGTGGTACAGGGAGGCGCCGGAGCTCTCCGGCCCGCGGACCATCAGCAGCGAGAACTGCCACCTCGAGTCCTCCGGGGAAGGACTTGTACTTAGTTGTGGCGCAGGCACGGTGACGATCCACTCCGACCAGCGCCCCGCCGGCTGAAAAGCACCCGTAAACCGCCGAAGGTGCCCTGCCGGGGAGCTATTCGTTCAAAAAAGGCACGAAGACGGCCACCGCGCCTTCCGGCGCCACCGGGGGTATTCGAATGCGCAAGATCATCCTCATGATGTCGGTCTCCTCCGCCACTTGAACGGGCAGCTCCGGACGGTGGGAGCCTTCATGTTCGGACGCGTTACCCATGAGCTGATGGCCGGATACTGGCCCACTGCCGACCAGGACCCGGACATGCCGGCGGAACTGGTTGAGTTCGTGGGGATCTGGCGCGCGATGCCCAAATTTGTCTTTCGCGGACACTCACGCGTGCGGACTGGCGCACCACGGTGATTCACGACGTCGTGCCTGAACAAATCGCGGAACTGAAGGCGCAGCCCGGGGGCGACATCGCCCTTAGCGGCGCCAATCTGGCCGCGACGTTCCTGCGGCACGGCCTGATCGACGAATTTCGGATTCTCGTCCTTCCCGTGGTCCTGGGTCAGGGCCGGCCGCTGTTCGAGGCCCCTGATGTCCGGATGGACTGCAGACTCGAGGGGACGCGGGCGTTCGGCAACGGCGTGGTATTGCTTCACTACGCGAACGACCGCGCCTGAAATGCGGACCGGCCCGGGCCGATTTCCGCCCAACCGCCCCTACGGGATGATGGTCATTGGCTTCATTGGCATCACACACGACGCCCGTTGCAGAGACGCAGCGGCTCCATCGGCACGGTTGTTCTTGCCGGTGTCATCGCACCAGTCGATGTTGTACGGTATGGCCGTGACCGCCGCGTCGCCGACGGCCGTTTGAGATGGGACCTCAAAGGTGTAGGTGAACCCGCCGGCGTCATCCATCGGGGCAGTTGCGTCGATGACCTTCGCGTTCGTTGCGTCGATGACGGTTACTTGGATACGGGCGTTGACGCCGTAACGGGGATTGCAGTCAGCATCCGGCGCGGTGACCGTCACTCTCTCCCCGGCTTGCGCAGTCGCCGGCTTCACGAGAAATCAAGGCGGAAACACGGCGGTTCGCCGTTCCCTGTGGAAGCAGCGCATCCGGATGCAGCACCTACGAGCAGGACGACACCGGCCGCCATGAAAACCGGCATGCTGTAACTTCGAACTCGATACCTGGGAGCGAGCGCCATTTCCTTATTATCGGCTGGTTGGCAGCGAGCGAATACACCCACCCGATATTCGTCCCCGTATCGCTGCCGGAGTCTCCTGCTGACTCTGCAAATTCGGAGAGCAATTCAGTCAAAAACTGCCCCGCGGGCAACCGTTTCCGCCTATGTTTGCACCGGATGAAGTCTCGTTGACGGCACGCTCGGGGGCCGAATCCTCCGCGGAATGACGTCGGTCGATTGAGCGTCGGCTTGTTAGTGGATTATCCGACAGCGCACGTGGGTGACGAGGCGGGTCCCGCTCACTTCCGTCGGCTCAAGCTTAAGGTTCGCGACGCCATCCAGCAGCCGCTCGCCCGCTCCCAGGACGATAGGCGCGATGTGGAGCCGCAACTCGTCAATCAGCCCCGCCGGAAGGTGTTGGCGGACCGTCGACGCGCCTCCGGCATCCGCCACGTACTTGCTGCCAGCGTCGTGTGGCGGAGAAAGGAAGGAGCCCCTGGTAGCGTCAGCGAGCCTGCCGGCGCTCGTGGAAGGGCTTCTGCGCGCGATCATCGCCGTCTGGGGACGCCGGCCTGGATCGGTCCGCGTCTGCACGGCAACGACTTCGAGACCGGCGCGGACGAGTCTCGCAGCCATGGCATCAGCGGACCAGAAGTAGGCGGTGGTCACCACGTGGGGGAAGGCTTCGCCGTCCGCACCATCAAAGAACCCCGTCAGGAGGGTTCCTCCCGGGCCAAGGCAGCGCCCGAACTCGACCAGAGCGGACGGAAGGTCTTCTGGACGGAGGTGGATAAGGGAGTACCAAGCGAGGATCCCCCCGATCTGCCCGACTTGGAGCCCGAGGCCCGTGAACGACGCGACCCGGAACCGACTTCGCCCAGTGCGCGACAAGCCGCTGGTCCTGCTCGTTCGCCTTATCCACCGATCCGAACAGCGAGATGTATTCGGACGCGCGCTTGATACACGCATCACGAACCTCTGTCTCCATCATCGGCTCCGAGCCGATACGACCCTGTCCCGCCCGAGCGGCATACTTTGCTTGAGCAGAAGCAGCGGATCGCCAGACGGCACGCCCTGACCCGTATCGCTGACAGAACCGCACCACTGAGCTGGCCAGCTTCGGGCAGTTGTTATTCGGCATGGCCATGGGAGTCGAAGGGCCACTGGAAATTGGCTGCCAGCAGGCTGTGACGCCGGACAGGCTCATAGCCAGCATGAGTGCCACGAGGCGTTCGGTGAACCGGGGAATGATCGTCATCGGAGCCCCCTTGGGCGGCGTCATGGCCACCGTCGCGGGTACCGGTACGGCGCTCTGGGCGGCCGCCGCGTTCCTCCTCCTGGCCTCTCTGGTGCTTCCGTTCTCGAGGTTCAGAGACGCGCGGATAGAAGTCCAACAACTTTCCGACGAGGAAGCACTCATTCCCTGAGCGGTGACCGCGCGCATGGCCCGATGTTAGCTTCGTCACGTGCCGGGTTTTCGTCGAAAATCCGGCTGCGGCGGGCCTCATACTTGAGATGACTCCGGCGGACATTCCCCACCGCCAGGCATGAGGAGGGTCCATGAAAACCTTGAAAATCCTTCAGAGCACTGCGAATAGCACTGTGACGAACGAGTACTTTCCCGCGGCGGCGGTGCTGGCCGGAGTGATCCTGTTCTGGGGCCTCGGGCTCTTCGGTGGCCTGTCACTGCTGAGCGACCACCAGTCGATGCTGACCACGCTCACCTGGTTGCTGTTCGTCTACGCCGCTGCGGTGCTCACGCCCATTGCAGGACTGGTTGCGGTAGTGGACCTCTCACGCCGCTGGGTGCGCAACCGGGCGTCGGGCGTCGCAGGGCCAACCGAGACGGCGTAGGCCGCCAAACGGGGTATTCGAACCGGGGCTATTCGAACCGGGCCGGGTCGCCCATGCCGCGCCTGACGACTTCGGCCACGCCGCTGGAGTAGTCGATCACCGTGGTCGGCTCCGCGCCGCAGTCGCCGGAGTCAATCACGGCGTCCACCACGTGCTCCAGCCGTTCCTTGATTTCCCAGCCCTGGGTCAGCGGCTCGTCCTCATCCGGCAGCAACAGCGTGCTGGAGAGCAGCGGCTCGCCCAGCTCGGCCAGCAACGCCTGGACCACCCGGTTGTCCGGGATGCGCACGCCGACCGTCTTCTTCTTCGGGTGCAGCAGCCGCCGGGGGACCTCCTTGGTGGCAGGCAGGATAAAGGTGTAGCTGCCGGGAGTGACGGCCTTGATGCTGCGGAACACATCGTTGTCGATCTGCACGAACTGGCCCAGCTGGGCGAAGTCCTTGCAGACCAAGGTGAAGTGGTGCTTGTCATTGAGGTGGCGGATGGCCCGGATCCGGTCGAGTGCGTCCTTGTTCCCCAGCTGCGCGCCAAGCGCATAACAGGAGTCGGTGGGATAGGCGATGAGCCCACCGGAACGGACGATCTCCACGGCCTGGCTGATGGAGCGTGCCTGGGGGTTTTCGGGGTGAACATCGAAGTATCTCGCCATGGGAAGAGCTTACGCCCGACGGCGGCCCGGCCGTCCAACGTCCGGCCCACCAGTCAGCCTCCGGTCCCCGCGGCGGAGTACGCCGCCCGATTCCGTGGACTTGAGTGCGCAGCCGCCTACCCGGACCGACGCGTCGACGCCGCCCGGGAGCAGGAGCTCTTGCGTGAGCATGACACCATCGTGTTGCAGTTCCCCTGGCACTGGTGTTCGGTTCCTGGCGTGCTGAAGGAATGGATGGACCAGGTCATCACCTACGGCTTCGCCTACGGTGCCGGCGGGGACGCTTTGCACGGCAGGCGGCTGCAGCTGGTCATCTCAACACCGGGAGCTGCTTTCCCCGGTGACGGCAACCGCCGGCCGCTGATTGCCCGGACGCGGCCCGCACGCGGCCCTTGCCGGTGTCACGCCGTGAGCGCCGCGAACATAACCGCCATCGACGCCGCACCAACGACGTCGAGGATGGTGTCCGCACGGCGCCGGCCGTGGAGGGAGCCGGGCCGCCGGAGCAGGTGCACGGTCCACACCGCTGTCGCCAGGCCGAACGCCACGGCCAGAACCAGCGCGGTCTGGCTGCTCCAGCCCTGGTCTGGGCCCGGCAGCGCCAGCCCCGGGGCTGGGACGCCGCCGTGGTGCACGGCCTGGCCCAGGCTGCCGGCAGCTTGGACGCCGGCAGCCTGGATACCGGCAGCTTCCGGGACATGGTCACTGCGGAGGTCCATGGCCGCGAGCATGTAGGCCATGGCAGCCATGGTCAGCGCGTAGTAGAGCAGGCGGCCGCGGCCGGCGGGTCCCGGGCTGCGGCCCGTCCCGGGCCCGGCGGCGGGAACAGGCCGCCCGGCCAGGGTTACGGAATGGCGGGAGACAGTGCGGAGGATGTACCACCATGCGGCGAGGCCGAAGAAGAGTATCTGGGGCAGGACCACCCACCGGACTCCCGGGTTGAGCATCAGCACCATGGCCGCCATCATTGCAGCGTGGAGTCCAAAACCGATCCGGGTGGCCGCCGCCGACTTGCGGCCGGCGCGGAAGGCCGCGTACAGCAGCGCTGCCAGCAGCAGTGCCGTCAGCGCGCAGCGCAGGAGATCGTTCCCGATCAACGGTGCCCGGTCAATGCTGCTCGTCGTGGTGGATGCGCTCCCCGAGCTCCCGGAGTGGTTCCCCGCTCCCGCTCCACTGCTCGGCGATGAACTCCGCGGCGATGGACACGGCCGTCTCCTCCGGGGTCCGGGCGCCCAGGTCGAGGCCCACCGGGCTGTGCAGCCGGGCCAGCGCCTCCTCGCCCAGGCCTGCCTCACGCAGCCTCGCAATCCGGTCGGCGTGCGTCCGGCGGGAACCCATGGCACCGATGAAGGCGATCGGCGGGGCCCGCAGGGCGACGTCCAGCAGCGGAATGTCGAACTTCGGATCGTGCGTGAGGACGCACATCACGGTGCGTTCATCCACCAGGCCCTTGTCCAGCTGCTCAGCGAAGTAGCGGTGCGGCCAGGCGTTGACTACCTCGGCCGCGTCGGGAAAGCGTGCGGGGGTCGCGAAAACCGCCCGGGCGTCACACACCGTGACGCGGTAGCCCAGGAAGGTTCCCAGCCGGGCCAGCGCCGAGGCGAAGTCGATGGCGCCGAAGACCAGCATCCGCGGCGGCGGGGCGTAGCTGGCGAAGAAGATCCGCATTCCGGCGTCCAGCCGCTCCCCGTCGGGGCCGTAGCTGAGGATGCCCGAGCGGCCGGCGGCCAGCAGGCCCCGGGTGTCATCGCCCACGGCGTGGTTCGCCCGCTCGGACCCGAGGTCGCCCTCGAAGCCGTCCGGCCGCACAACCAGGTGCCGGCCCAGCCAGCTGGCGTCCGGGTGTTCGATCACGGTGGCGACACCCACGCGCCGCTCCCCGGCGACGTCCTGCCGCACGGCGTCGAGTTCGGGGAAGCTGCGCCGGGAGACCGGCTCGACGAAGATGTCGATGATCCCGCCGCAGGTCAGGCCGACGGCGAACGCGTCGTCGTCGCTGATCCCGTAGCGCACCAGAACCGGAATGCCGTCCTCCCTGACCTGGGTGGCCAGCTCGTACACGGCGCCCTCGACGCAGCCGCCGGAGACCGATCCGGTTGCCTCCCCGCCGGCGGTGACGAGCATGGATGCGCCAGGGAGCCGCGGGGCCGACTTGAAGGTGCTCACCACGGTGGCCAGGCCGGCGGTGTCACCCTTCTGCCAGCCCGGCATCATGGCCGCCAGGACATCACGCACGGTCGATCTTCAGCCTTCCGATCGCGCGGATCATCCGGAACGCGGACAGGCGTCCCGTCCAGTAGGAGAGGCACGCCACGACCGCCACCAGCGCCAGGACCTTCCCGGGGCTGGAAAGCTGCTCCGCCGCGATCCCCTTTGCGAGGCTGAGGGCGTCCAGGCTGCCGGCCGGCGCCGGTGCGGGCGACGCTGCAGCGGCCCGGGCGGGTGCGGGGGCGGGCCGGGCCGCTGCGGGCAGGGCTCTCGGAGGCAGGCCGGGAAGTTCGGACGCCGGAGCCGGGGCAGCCGCCGCGGCGACCTTGGCCGCGGCCGCCTGTGCCTCCGCCTCCGCGTCGAGCCCGGCTGCGGGCACGGGCTCCGGCGCCCCGCCCGCTTCCAACGGTCCGGCGGCTGGAGTTCCGGCGGCCGGCGCGGTGACCAGGGCCTGGAGATTGCTGGCGAACAGGGCCATCATCTGTTCGGTGACGCTGCCGATCACGCCCTTGCCCATTGCCGCGGCCTTGCCGGACAGCGACAGGTCGGCGTTGACGGTGCCCCGGGTGGTGCCGCCGGGCTCTTCCGCCAGCAGCAGGGTCACCGTGGCCTCGGCGGTTCCCTGGCCGCGGGTTTCCTGGGCTTTGCCGCCCAGCACGGCCCGGTGTTCGGCGGAGTTGCGCTCCACGACGTTCAGCAGGCCCTTGTACTGCATGTTGACCGGGCCCAGCTTTACGGTCATGCCTACCTGGTAGGCGTCGTCGGAGAGTTTGTTCAGGATCTTGGCGCCGGGGACGCAGCCGGCCACGCGCTCGAAGTCCATGATGGTGTCCCAGACCGTGTCGATCGGTGCGACGACCGAGAAAGTGCTGTCTATCTGCATTAGCTGTTCCCTCTTTCCTTGCGTAATGGCTGGCCGTCGCCGCGGATTGCGGCTGCCACCTCTGCCAAAGCCGTGTAGTTGTGTCCGCTGACGAAGGCATCGCAATACGGCAGGGCCGCCGCCATTCCGCCCGCCAGCGGCTGGTAACCCGGGGCGCTCTTGCGCGGATTGACCCAGATGATCCGGTGCGCGAGCCGGCGCAGCCGCGCCATCTGCGCCGCCACCTCTCCGGGGTCCTCCTGCGCCCAGCCGTCCGAGAAGATCACCACGACCGCGCCGCGGGCCACGCCGCGGCGGCCGTGTTCGTCGACGAAGTGCCGGATGCTGTCGGCTATCCGGGTGCCGCCGGCCCAGTCCGGGGCTGCTTCCGCGGCGCGGGCCAGGGCCTCGTCCGGATCGCGGAGCGCCAGCTGCCGGGTCAGGCGCGTCAGCCGGGTGGAGAAAACGAAGGCCTCGGCACCGGCAGTTGCCACCGCCCCCTGCAGCAGCGACACGAAGACCCGGGAGTACGGTTCCATCGACCCGGAGACATCGCACAGCATGACCAGCTTGCGGCGCTGCTCCCGGCGTCGTGCGTACAACAGCCGGGTGGTGTCGGTGCCGGAGCGCCGGGCCGCGCGGACCGTGGCGCGGACGTCCAGCCGGGCGCTGCTGTGCTCTGATTTGCGGGTGCGGCGGCTCAGTCGCCTGGGGGTGGCGAGCAGCAGCCGGGACGCCAGCCGCCTGATCTCGAGCACTTCCGCGTCCGAGAGTTGGGCGAACGACATCTGGTGCAGCCGCTCCTCTGTGGAGGCCACGGCCAGCACGGCCTCCCGCTCCGGGGTGTTGCGGTCCCCGCCGTCCGGTCCTGCGCTGGCAACCACGGGCGCCGTCCGCGGTTGCGGCGGCGCCTGTCCCGGGGCGCGGTCCTCGGCCGGGGAGGGCCGGGTGCGTGCCTGCTCCGGGCCGCCGGGTGGTGGCGCGGCGGGGGCCACGGGACTGCCGGACCGCGCAGCGGGGTCGAAGCCGCCGCGGAACACCGCGGAGAAGACGGCGTCGAAGACCGGCAGCTGCTCGCGGGTTGACACCAGCACCACCCGGCACGCCCAGTAAAGCTTGTCGGCATCGCTGGGCGGGATCAGGCTCAGGGCCTCGGCCAGCCGGACCGCCCGGTCCGGCGAGCAGGAAAGCCCTGCCCGGCGCAGAGCAGAGAGGAACGCCGCTGCCAGGCTGGCCGACTCCACCGCGGGGAGTGCTGCGGCCGTGGGCTGCAGGGTGCCGGCCATCAAGGGGTCCCCCCGCCCGTTCCGGCCACGAGCCAGTCGGCCCCGCGGGCGCCGACCAGTTCCAGGTCGTCGCGGTTCTTGACGACTGCGCCGAGGGTCTGTTCCGCCGTCGTGGCGTCGATCTGTCCGATGCCCAGCACGGCGAGGGCGGAGACCCAGTCGATGGCCTCGGAGATCCCGGGCGCTTTGGCGAGGTCCAGGGTGCGGAGCTTCGTGATCACCGCGGCGGCCTGCAGGGCCAGCGGGCCGCTGCTGGCCGGCACGCGGCGGCGCACGATCTCCGCGATCCGTTCCGGGCCGGGGTAGTCGATCCAGTGGTAGAGGCAGCGCCGGGTCAGGGCGTCGTGCAGGTCCCGCGTCCGGTTGGAGGTCAGGATGACGATCGGCGGGTGGGTCGCCCGGATGGTGCCGAGCTCCGGGATGGTGACCGCGGCCTCGGCGAGCAGTTCGAAGGTGAAGGCCTCGAACTCGGCGTCGGCGCGGTCGATCTCGTCCAGCAGGAGGACGGCGGGGCGCGGCCCGGGATGTTCGATCGCCTGCAGCAGCGGCCTCCGCAGCAGGTACTCCGGGCTGTAGAGGTCGGTTTCGGTGACGGAGGCGTCCCGGACTTCCGCGAGCCGGATCCCGAGCAGCTGCCGCTGGTGGTTCCACTCGTAGAGGGCCTCACCGGCGTCGATTCCCTCGTAGCACTGCAGCCGGTACAGCGGTGTGTCCAGCAGCTGGGCCAGGGCCTTCGCCGCCTCGGTCTTGCCGACGCCCGCCTCGCCCTCCAGCAGGATGGGCTGCGGCAGCCGGACGGCCAGGAACAGTGCCGTGGCCAGTCCGACGTCGGCCAGGTAGTCGTTGCGGTCCAGAGCCGAGATCAGCGAAGCGACGTCGGGGATCCGCCGCTGGACATCCTCCTCCGCACCGGTGCGCGCCGCGGTATTCATAACGCGCCTTCGAGTGCGGCCAGGGCCCGGCGGTAGTCCTCTTCCGTGTCGACGTCGGGCGGCACCGGTCCCGGAATATCGAGTGCGGCAACCTCGTCTGCGCGCTGCTCCAGCAGCTTCCAGACTCCCTTGTCGCCGTGCAGGGCCGCCAGTTCCGGCAGCATCCGCCGGGCGAACGCCAGGGGATGGCCCACGCCGTCGTCGTAGCGGCAGACGGCAATGCCGGGGACGCGCCGGCCGCTGCCGGGCTCTCCGGTGAACAGGAGCTCCAGCAGCGCCCGGACGGTGTCGCCCCGGACCCCCGGCTGGTCGCCGAGCAGCAGGACCACGGCGTCCGTGGCGGGGTGGAGCGCGGCGAGGCCGGCGGCGATCGAGGAGGAACAGCCCCCGCCGGAGTCCGGGTTGGGCACGATCTCGCAGCCGGTCGTGTCCACCGCCCGCTGCACCTCCCCGGCCGCACCTCCCAAAACCAGCACGGTCTGGTCGAAGCCGCAGCCCCGGGCGGTCGCCAGCACGGCGTCGAGCAGGACGCCGTGGCCGTAGGGGAGCAGTTGCTTGGGCCGGCCCAGGCGCCGCGACGCCCCGGCCGCGAGGACCAGGCCCGCCGTCCGGTGCGGTGCGGGCGGGCGTTCAGAGGGTGAGGGCATAGCGCTCCGGATCTTTGCGGAAGGCCGCGCGGCAGCCAGGCGAGCAGAAGTACACGGTGGCACCGTTGTGCTCGAGCCGCAGGGTGGATTCGCTGGCGGCGACGGTCATGCCGCAGACGGGGTCGGTCGCCGTCGCCGCCGCAGCAGGCGCGGATACCGGCGCAGGTTGTGCCGCCGGGCCGGTGTGCCGGCTCTTCGCCCGCTCCTGGATGAGCTGGGCCAGGATCGAGAGGGCGATCTCGCCGGGGGTGCGGGCGCCCAGCTGCAGGCCGGCCGGGGTGAAGACGCGGGCGCGCTGCGCCGGGTCGACGTCGAGGGATTCCAGCACCGCGGCGCCCCGGGTTCCGCTCGCCACGAGTGCGACGTACGGAACTCCGGCGCGGAGGGCCGCCTCAAGCGCGATCTCCTCCGCCTTGCCGTGTGAGGCCACGATCAGCGCCGCATCGTCGGCCCGCGGCGCCGCTGATTCACCGTCGGTGAGTTCCATGGCCAGGCCGACCCCGGAGCCGAGGGTTTCCAGGGCCTGCGCCACCGGCGTCGTGCCGACCACGAGCACCCGGGGCGCGGGGATGCGAGGCTGGAGGAAGATCTCGATGGCCCCGCCGCTCAGGCAGGGGTTGGAAACCTCCACCGCGCCGTCCCCGGCGCTGCGGGACGGCTCGCCGGGGACCACGCGCAGCAGCAGCGGTTCCTGAGACGCCAGGACCTGCAGGCTGTACTCCCGCACCGAGGACTCGACGCAGTTGCCGCCCACGAAGCCCTGGATCTCACCGCTGGGCATGACCAGGGCCGTGTCCCCCGCGTGGGCGCTGGTGGGATGCTGGGCGCGGACCACCGTGGCGTGCACAAAAGGCTCACGGCGGGAGGCAAGGTCGTTCGCGCGGGCTGTAAGGATGTCAACAGTGGGTGTCATCTTAGATCGGCGGCCTTGCCCGGCCCTGCATGGCGGCCCAGACCCGGGCCGGGGTGCAGGGCATATCCATGTGGACCACGCCGTAGGGGGCCAGCGCGTCGACGACCGCGTTCACGATCGCCGGCGGCGAGCCGACAGTGGCTGACTCGCCGATGCCTTTCGCACCGATGGGGTGGTGCGGTGACGGGGTGACGGTAAAGCCGGTTTCCCAGTCCGGCACCTCCATCGCGGTGGGGATCAGGTAGTCCATGAAGGACCCGCCCAGGCAGTTTCCGTCGGCGTCGAACTCGATGATCTCCATCAGGGCCATCCCGACGCCGTCGGTGAGTCCGCCGTGCACCTGGCCCTCGATGATCATCGGGTTGATCCGGGTGCCGCAGTCGTCCACGGCGATGAAGCGGCGCACCTTGACGTGCCCGGTGCCCGGGTCGATGTCGACCACGCAGATGTAGGCGCCGAAGGGGAAGGTCAGGTTCGGTGGGTCGTACGTGACCTCGGCGTCGAGATTACCGTCGACCCCTTCGGGCAGCGTCATGGTGCCGTGGGCAGCCATGGCGATTTCGGAGATGGTCTTCCCGGCGCTGGGATCGCCCTTGACGAACCAGCGGCCCTTCTCCCACTCGAGGTCCTCCGGTCGGGTCTCCAGCATGGCCGCGGCGATCAGCTTCGCCTTCTCGCGGACCTTGCGGGCCACGAGGGCGACGGCGCCGCCGCTGACCGGCGTCGAACGGCTCCCGTACGTGCCAAGGCCAAAGGGCGTCTGGTCGGTGTCCCCGTGGACGACGTCGATGTCCTCCGGCGGGATGCCGAGTTCCTCCGCGACGATCTGCGCGAAGGTGGTCTCGTGGCCCTGCCCCTGGCTTTGCACCGAGAGACGGACGACGGCCTTGCCGGTCGGGTGGACCCGCAGCTCGGCGCCGTCGGCCATGCCAAGGCCCACGATGTCGAAGTGTTTGCGCGGGCCGGCGCCGACGGTTTCGGTGAAGAAGGAGATACCGATCCCCATGAGTTCGCCGCGCCCACGCTTCTCCTGCTGCTCGCGGCGGAGCTCGTCGTAGCCGGCCAGCTTCATGGACAGCCGCATGGCCGGCTCGTAGTTGCCGGAGTCGTAGACCCACCCGGTCTTGTTGGCGTAGGGGAACTGCTCGGGCTTGATGAAGTTCTTCAGCCTGAGCTCCGCCGGGTCCATTTCCAGCTTGCGGGCCAGGATGTCCACCATCCGCTCGACAAGGTAGACGGCCTCCGTGACCCGGAAGGAACAGGCATAGGCGACGCCGCCCGGTGCCTTGTTCGTGTAGACGCCCGTGACGGAGCAGTAGGCGGCCTTGATGTCGTAGCTCCCGGTGAAGATGGAGAAGAAGCCCGCGGGGTACTTGGTGGGCTGGGCGGTAGCGTTGAACGCGCCGTGGTCCGCCAGGACGCTGGTGCGGACCGCGAGGATCTTGCCGTCCTTCGTGGCCGCGATCTCGCCCTGCATGATGTAGTCGCGGGCGAAGGAGGTGGACATCAGGTTCTCCGAGCGGTCCTCCACCCATTTCACCGGCTTGCCGGTGACGATCGAGCCGACGACGGCAAGGATATAGCCGGGGTAGATGCCGACCTTGTTGCCGAAGCCGCCGCCAATGTCCGGGGACACCACGCGGATCTTGTGCTCCGGGATCCCGGCGACGATCGCGAACAGGGTGCGGTGCGCGTGCGGGGCCTGGGTCGTTTCGTAGAGGGTCAGCTTGCCGTCCACGGCGTCGAAGTCGGCGATCGCCCCGCAGGTCTCCATCGGCGCGGGGTGCACCCGCGGGTAGACCATCTCCTGGGAGACCACGACGTCGGCGCTCGCGAAGACCGCCTCGGTCTCGGCCTTGTCGCCCATCTCCCAGTCGAAGATGTGGTTATCCGTCCGGCCCTCGATCTCGTCGCGGATCACTGGGGCATCGGCGTCGAGGGCCTTCCTGGCGTCGATGACCGGGGGCAGGACATCGTATTCAACGTCGATCAGTTCCAGCGCGTCCCGAGCGGCGTAGCGGTCCTCGGCCACGACGAACGCCACCTCCTGGCCCTGGAAGCGCACTTTGTCGGTGACCAGGACTGCCTGGACATCCGCGGAGAGGGTGGGGGCCCAGGCGAGATTGAGGCCCAGCAGGTCCTTCCCGGTGATGACGGCGAGGACCTTCGGGTGGGCCAGGGCGTTGGTGGTGTCGATGGAGACCAGCCGGGCGTGGGCCACGGGGGCGCGCAGGATGGCGCCGTGCAGCATGCCGGGCAGGACGATGTCGTCCAGGTAGTTGCCTTTGCCGCGGACGAAGCGCGGATCTTCCTTCCGCTGGATCCGGCCGTAGCCGATCGGGCGGTCCGCGTCGCCGGCCGCCGGATTGCTGGGCCGTTCGTGGATGACGGTCATGACTTCACCTCTGCGTCCTGGGTTTCCGCTGCGATGTCTTCGACCGCGGTGTCCGTGCCGTCGATGACCTCATCCACCGTGGCGTCGGTGTCGCCGCCGGCCGGGTGGGCGGCGGCCCACTGGACCGAGCGGACAATCGTGGCGTAACCGGTGCACCGGCAAATCTGGCCCGAAATGGCCTTCCGGATCTCGGTGGTGTCCGGGTGCGGGTTCTTATCGAGCAGGGCGCGGGCGGTCAGCATCATCCCGGGAGTGCAGAAGCCGCATTGCAGCCCGTGTTCCTCCATAAAGCCCTGCTGGACGGGGTCCAGGGTGGCGCCGCTGGCGAGTCCCTCGACCGTACGGATGTCGTGTCCGGCAGCCATCGCCGCGAGGACGGTGCAGGACTTCACCGGCTGGCCGTCCATCAGCACCACGCAGGTCCCGCAGTTGCTGGTATCGCATCCCCAGTGGGTCCCGGTCAGGCCGAGGACCTCGCGGATGTAGTGGACCAGGAGCACACGGGGCTCGATGTCGGACGTGACTTCGTTGCCGTTGACGGTCATGTTGATCTGCATCCGCTTCAGCCTTCCTGGGTCCGCGCGGCGCGGGCACAGGCTTGCCGCAGTACCCGCCGGGTGAGTTCGTCGGCGAGATGCCGTTTGTAGTCAATCGGGCCGCGCTGGTCGGCCACGGGATCACAGGCTGCCGCGGCGAGCCGTCCGGCCTCCACGAAAAGTTCCTCCCGGGGCTGCTGGCCGCGGAGCAGGCCGGCGGCCTCCGCGACGGTGTGGGCAAGCCCGAGGGCGGTGAGTCCGACGGCGGCGTCGGCGATGGTGCCGTCCGCTGCAAGGGTCACGGACGCGCCGGCGGCACCGACGGCCCAGTCTCCCACCCGGCGTTCGACCTTCTCGTAGGCGCTGCCGGCACGGGGGCGGATCGGGAATCGGAGCTCGCACAACAATTCGTCCTGGCCCACCGCCGTTTCATACGGCCCGCGGTGGAAGTCGGCCATCGCCAGGATGCGCTCGCCGGCGGGTCCCCGGATCACGGCTTCCGCACCCAGCACGTCGCACACCGTGGACAGGTCCTCTGCGGGGTCGGCCTGGCAGAGCGACCCGCCGATGGTTCCGCGGTTGCGGACGACCGGATCGGCGATCACGGCTTCTGCGTCGCGGACGATGGGAAAGAGCGCCGCAATTTCGTCCGACTCCAGCAGTGTCGTGTGCCGCGTCAGCGCACCGACGCGCAGTTTGTCGCCGTCGCGGAGGATGAAGTCGAGTTCGTAGAGGTCATTGATGTCGATCAGCCACTCGGGCCGGGAAAGCCGGAGCTTCATCATCGGCAGGAGGCTGTGGCCGCCGGCGATGACCCGTGACTCCGCGCCGTGGCGCGAGAGGAGTTCCAGGGCGTTGTCCACGGAAGTGGCCCGCACGTAGTCGAAAGGAGCCGGAATCTGCATAGTCCCACCTCACGCCAGGGCGCTGGCAACGTCGCGCAGCACCGATTTCAGGCCAGTCTTGCCCTGCCTGATACGGAGTGTCAATATCGTCATAAGCGAAAGGTTATGACCCGTGTCGATGACGTTGAGCCAGCTGCGCACGTTCGCCCTCGTGGCCCGTCTGGGCTCGCTCCACGCTGCCGCGGAGACGCTCGGCGTCAGCGAACCCGCTGTTTCCGCCGCCTTGACGGCGCTCCGGCAGGACCTCGGCGATCCGCTCTTCGTGCGCGCCGGAGGCGGCATTGCGCTGACCCCGGGCGGCCGGGCGCTGGCCGATTATGCCCAGGACATCGTCGGGCTGGCGGACCAGGCCCGCTGGGAAGTGTCCCACGCCAAGAACGACGCCGGCCGGCTGAAGATCGCTGCCACCGCCCCTTTTGCCGAACATGCGGCCGGCCGGCTGCTGGACCTTTTCACCAAACGTGTTCCCGGCGCTTCGGTGGATGTGGTGGTCAAGTCCGCCGAGGACCTTGCCTCGCTCCTGCAGGAACGGGCGTACGACATCGCCCTGGGTGCCCGGCCGGTGGTGCCAGTCGCCCCGGCCGGGACTGACGGGACGCATCCGGGCCTGGATTGTGTTCCGTTCCTGCGCTACCAGCGCACCCTGGTCGCGGCGCCAGGGCATCCGCTGTCCCGGCTTCCCGGGCCGGTCTCCGTGGCCCGGCTGCTGGACCGGCCGTGGTTTGCCGGACCGGCGGGCATCCAGGACAGTTCGGAGGAGGGCCGTTGGCTGGCGTCGACGGGGGTGGTGCCGGAGATCATCCGGCTCAGCAGCGAGACGGAAGCGCTGGCGGCGGTCCGCGCGGGGGAGGGCATCATGCTGGCACTCGGCCACATCGTCCGCGCCGAACTGCAGAGCGGGGTCCTCGTCCGGCTGCCCGTCGTCGGGACGCCGGTCACCGGCCTGTGGTGGGCGAGCACCCTAAACAACCACCGGACCACCACGATGGCGCGGACGCTGCAGCGGTTCGCCGGCACCGCCGACGCGACAGCAGCGATGGTTGCCCCCGGCGGCTCCCGGGGACTTGAACGCCGGGGATCGAAGTTCCACGTCGCGTTGTGGAGCTGACGCAGTTCCGGGACGGCGGTTTCTGGTGCCCGGATTTTCGTGTGTCGCGTTGCGGAACCCTGGTGTCGGTGCTAACCCTTGTGGGGAAGCTAATCAACTGACGCACCCTACTACGAGGAGTAACCATGACTTTGACCCGGGACGAAGACAGCGCGCTGCGGCACTGGAGTACCCGCCTGATCCAGGCGCTGCAGATCCTTGATCTGGAAGTGGACCACGAGAACATCGTCCAGCTCGCGGACGAGTCGCTGAAAGCCGTCGGGCCGCACGCGGATGCCATCAGCGCCTTCATCGTCGGCTACGCCGCGGGAACCGCGTCCACCGACGGCCGGAAGAGCACGCAGGACGCCGTCCACGCCGCGTCCAACAAGGTCATTGAGCTGTGTGAGCACGGCGAGTCCGGCGGCCCCGATGAAGAGGGCTGGGCCAAGCGGGCCCAGTAGCCTCAGCACCGCGGGGGACATGCCCTCCTTTTGCGCGCAGGAATGGACATGGTGGCATTGTGTCCATTGGCCGCGGCCAGGAATGGGCATGTCCTGTGGAGTGGGAATTAACCCCCGGGGGACATGCCCTCCCGTGGCACGGACTGATGGACATAGTGCCACTATGTCCACCGGGCGCGATTAGGGCTGGGCATGTCCCTCGGGGGTGGGGCCTAACTTGTCCGGGCCGCGCCGGACGCCAGGGCAGTTGAACTGTCCGGGGTCTGGTCCTCGCTGCGTTCGAGCCTGACGATCACAGCCTTGGATACCGGGGTGTTGCTGCCTTCGGCCGTGTGGTTCAGCGGTACGAGCACGTTGGCTTCCGGGTAGTAAGCGGCCGCGCAGCCGCGCGCGGTCGGGTAGGAGACCACCCGGAACTTGCGGAGCACACGCTCCAGGCCGTCCTGGTACTCGCCCCTGATATCGACAAACATTCCATCGGCCAGACCAAGCTCCGCGATGTCCTCCGGATTTACGAAGACTACATGGCGGCCCTTCTTGATGCCGCGGTAGCGGTCGTTGTGGCCGTAGATGGTGGTGTTGAACTGGTCATGGGAGCGCATGGTCTGCAGGATCAGCGTGCCTGCGGGCTTCTCCACGTGCTCCAGCTCGTTGACGGTGAGCACGGCTTTGCCTGTCGGTGTGGGGAAGGTGCGCGAATCCCGCGGCCCGTTTTCCAGAACGAAGCCGCCTTCGTGCCGGATCCGCTCGTTGTAGTCCTCGCAGCCACCCACGACGTGTGAGATGTGGTCCCGGATCAGGTCGTAGTTCCGCTCGAACCCGTCCCAGTCGGCTTTGATCCTGTCCCCGACCAGCGCCTTGCCCAGCCGGCTGACAATCACGGGCTCAGAGAGCAGGTGGTGCGAGACGGGTTCGACACTGCCCCAGGAGGGGTGCACGGCACAGACGGTGTCCTCCACCGAAACGAACTGCGGCCCCGACGCCTGGATGTCGATCTCCGTCCGCCCCATCGTGGGCAGAATCAGGGCCTCGGCGCCGGTCACTGTGTGGGAGCGGTTGAGTTTCGTGGAAATCTGCACCGAAAGTTCGGTGCTTTCCATGGCCGCCTCGGTGGCGTTGGTGTCCGACATGGCGCCAACGAAGTTGCCTCCGAGCGCCACAAACGCCTTGATCCCGCCGTCGCGCATTTTGTTGATGGTTTCGACGGCGTCCACGCCGTGATCGCGGGGCGGCTCAAAGCCGAACTCCTCGCCAAGGGCTTCCATAAAGGACTGCGGCATCTGCTCCCAGATGCCCATGGTGCGGTCGCCCTGGACGTTGCTGTGGCCCCGGATGGGGGAGGCGCCGGCGCCAGGCTTGCCCATGTTGCCGCGCAGCAGGAGCAGGTTGATGATCTCCTTAATCGTGGCCACGCCCTTCTTCTGCTGCGTGATGCCCATGGCCCAGGTGATGATGACTTTCTCGGCCCTCAGGTACCGGGCGGCGAGTTCGTCGATTTCCTCGGTGCGCAGACCGGTCGCTGCCAGGACCGCCTCATCGTCCAGGAGGCTGAGGTGCTCGCGCAGCTCAGCCAGGCCCTCGCAGTGCTCGGCGAGGAACGCGTGGTCCAGCACCGTGCCCGGCTTGCGCGCCTCGGCCTCGAGCACTCGTTTGGAGACCGCCTGCAGCAGCGCCATGTCGCCGCCGATACGGATATGCAGGAACTGGTCCGCGATCTGCGTGCCGTGGCCGACGATGCCCTTGACCTTCTGCGGGTTCTTGTACCGGCGCAGGCCTGCCTCCGGCAGGGGATTGACGGCGACGATTTCCCCGCCGTTTTCCTTGCACGCTTCCAGCTCGGTCAGCATCCGCGGGTGGTTGGTGCCCGGGTTCTGCCCCATGATGATGATCAGGTCAGCTTTGGCGTAATCGTCAAAGCTGACAGTGGCCTTGCCGATGCCAATGGTCTGGCCCATCCCCCAGCCGGACGATTCGTGGCACATGTTGGAGCAATCCGGCAGGTTGTTGGTGCCATAGCCGCGGACCATCAGCTGATAGAGGAAGGCTGCCTCATTGGAGGTGCGGCCGCTGGTGTAGAAGGCTGCCTCGTCCGGAGAGTCCAGGCCCTTGAGCTTGTCCGCGATGATCCGGATCGCTTCGGGCCAGGTCACCGGCTTGTAGTGGTCCTCACCCGCCGGCTTGTGGACCGGTTCAGTGAGCCGTCCCTGCATCCCCAGCCAGTACTCGGAGTGCTTCCGCAGTTCACTGACGGAATGTTCGGCCCAGAACTCCCGGCCGATGACCACCGGTGTCGCCTCCCAGGTGACGGCCTTCGCGCCGTTTTCGCAGAACTCGAAGGCCTTGCGGTGGTTCGGGTCCGGCCACGCGCAGCTGGGGCAGTCGAAGCCGTCCTTCTGGTTCATCGCCAGCACCGTCTTGCGCGTACGGTTCAAGCCCATATGTTCGATCGCGGGCTTCATGGAGTGCAGCACCCCCGGGATGCCGGCGGCCCAGTCCTTTGGACCGTCGCCGACCACGAGGTCCTTTTCGTCGTTTTCCTCGACTTGGGGATTCTTGCTGGTCACGTGTACTTCCCTTCTGCAACCACCGCCTGTTCAGGCCGGCGCTTCACTAACTACTACGCACCCTACCGTTAGGCCTATTACAGGCCTATCAGCTGGCCCGGAGCGCCGCAAGGGATCTGCTGTCGACGGCGGCGCCGCAGTTCCGTAGCATGTGCGGTACGCGGGGCGGCTCTGGTGGGCCGAAGCACAACGCCCCGGGACCGAGGGGGACGTCCATGCCGGAGCAAGGGGAGGAGTCGAAGCGAGGGGAAACGCTGGATGGCTTCACCGAATCGACCTTCAGCCACGACGGCATCAGCCACCAGGTTTTCCGGGGCGGTGCCGGCCCGGCCGTGATCCTCATCCATGAGGTCCCCGGCATCCATCCGGGGGTGCTGGACCTCGCCCGCCGCTTCATCGATCGCGGCTACACCGTCTACCTTCCCTCCATGTTCGGGCGGCCCGGCGGGAAAGCGGGTGAGGGCATCGTGAAGTCCATCGCCAAGGTCTGCATTTCCCGCGAATTCGCCGTCCTGGCGAACCGGAGCAGCCCGGCGACGGGCTGGCTGCGGGCCCTCGCCGCCAAGGCGCACCGGGAGTGCGGCGGTCCCGGGGTCGGGGCCATCGGGATGTGCATGACCGGCAGCTTCGCCCTCGCCATGGCCCTGGACCCGGCCGTCATCGCCCCGGTCATGAGCCAGCCCGCGCTGCCGGCGGGTCTCACCGCCCGCGGTCGTGCCGCCGTCGGGCTGGACGACGGCGAGCTGGCGCAGGTGAAGGCGCGGACCAGCCAGGGACTCCGGCTGCTCGGCCTGCGGTTCAGCAATGACCGGGCGTGCCCGGCGGAGCGCTTCGCCACCATGCGGCGGGAATTCGGTGCGGGTTTTGAAAGCATCGAAATCGACTCGTCACCGGGAAATCCGTTCGGAATAGCAGAGTCCGCGCACTGCGTCCTGACCGTCGACCTGGTGGACACCCCGGGGCACCCGACGAAGGCGGCCCTGGACCGGACCATCGAGTTTATCGGCGAACGCCTGCGCCCGGGTACGGCGGCAACCACACGAACAGAGGAGCAGCAATGAAAGCAATGACAGCGGTATGGACGGCGGCGGCGACCGCCGCGACGGCAGCGGCCGGCGGAGCAGCGACGGATCCGGGCAGCGGCTGGTACCGGCGGCTGCGCAAACCGGACTGGCAGCCGCCCGCCATCGCCTTTCCCGTGGTCTGGACGGCGCTCTACGCCGACCTCGCCGTGACAACCGCCGTCGCGTTGAACAGCCAGGAAGCGGGGGACACCCCCGGCAACGAAACCAGGGAGCAGCAGCTCCGTGCCTACCGGGGCGCCCTGGCCGCGAACCTCGTTCTCAATGCGGCGTGGAGCTGGCTCTTCTGGCGTGCCCGCCGGCCGTGGCTGGCCGCGGCGGAATGCGCCGTGCTGGCGGCGAGCAGCGCCGACCTGGTGCGGCGCACCCACCAGTTGAACCGCGCCGCCGGAGTCGCCCTGGCCCCCTACGCCCTGTGGTGCGGATTCGCCACGGTCTTGTCCACGGCAATCGCCAGGCTCAATCCCGGCGCGCGCCGCGGCCAGTAGTCCGCCGGTTCAGCGTCCCGCCACGAGGGTGTCGCGGATCTCGCGGCGGAGGACCTTGCCGATGAGGGACCGGGGCAGCGAATCGAGGACCACTACGCGGCGCGGCACCTTGTAGGCGGTCAGCTGCTCCCGGGCAAAGGCCAGGAGTGCCTCCGGATCGATGGTGGTGCCCGGGATCGGCACGACGGCGGCGACCACGTCCTCGCCCCCTCCCGGGCGGGGAAGCCCGACCACGGAGACGTCCGCGATCCCCGGGAACGTGGCGAGGACGTCCTCCACCTCGCTGGGGGAGACGTTGAAGCCGCCCGTAATGATCAGTTCCTTGATCCGGTCCCGGATCGTGACGAAGTAGTCGTCGTCCACGGAGACGATGTCGCCGGTGCGGAACCAGCCGCCCTCGAGCAGGGCCTCCTCGGTCTCCTCCGGCCGGTTCCAGTAGCCGGAGAACACCTGGGGGCCTCGGATCAGGAGTTCGCCCTCCTCGCCGGGGACGCGGTCCAGCGCGACATTCCTGGGGTCCACCACCCGGATGTCGGTCAGCGGGAACGGGACACCCACTGTTCCCGGCTTGCGGCTGGGGCCGAAGGGGTTTCCGATTGCGATCGGTGAGGTTTCGGTCAGCCCGTAGCCCTCAATCAGGTAGCCGCCGGTCGCCTTCTCCCAGGTCTCCACGGTCGCCGTCGGCAGGTTCATGGCGCCGGAGATGGAGAAACGGATGCTTTCCAGGCTGATGCCGCGTTCTGCCGCCGCGGCGGCGATGCGGTCGTAGATCGGCGGTACGGCCGGCAGGAAGGTTGCCGGGGACTTCTTGAGCGCCTTCAGCACCAGGTCGACGTCGAACTTGGGGAAGAGGACCAGCTTCGCGCCGATGCTCAACGCGAAGGTCATGCAGAGCGTCAGGCCGTAGGCGTGGAACATCGGCAGCACCGCGTACACGGTTTCCCGGCCGTCCTTGAGCCCCGGCACCCAGGCCCGGCCCTGCGCGGCGTTCGCCTGCAGGTTGGCGTGGCTAAGCATGGCGGCCTTGGGCAATCCCGTGGTGCCGGACGTGTACTGGAGGACGGCGAGGTCCTGGGCGGAGGGTCGGGGATGCTTCTTCCTCAGCTCCCCGGCGTCGAGGAGCTCACGCCACGGCAGCACGGGCCGCAGGGCCGGCGCCGGCCGGCCCTGCGGCTGCCTTTTGCCGACCGTCAGGGCAGCGCGTGCCTTGCGGGCCGCGGCAACCGGAAGCCGCAGCGCCAGCCGCTGCAGCAGCGGCATCGCGGGAATCAGCTCCACGGAGACGATGCTGCGCAGTCCGACGTCGGGCGGCAGCTGCCGGACCCGCTCCACCGCCTTGTCCCAGACGATCGCGACGGCGGCCCCGTGGTCCTCGAACTGGTGGCGCAGTTCCCGGTCGGTGTAGAGCGGATTGTGCTCGACCACGACGGCGCCGAGGCGCAGCACGGCATGAAAGGCAACGATGTGCTGCGGGCAGTTCGGCATTACCAGGGCAACCCTGTCGCCTGCCTTGACGCCCAGTTTCGCGAGGCCTGCGGCCGCCCTGCTGATCAGAGCGCCGAGCTCGCGGTAGCTCGTGCGGGCACCGAAGAACTCCAGGGCGGGCTTCGATCCGTAGCGGCGCACGCAGCTGTCCATGAGGTCCACGAGCGAGCCCTCGGGGAGCACCAGGTCCGCCGGAACACCCGGCCCGTAGGAACGGGTCCACGGCCGGTCGCTCCACAACGCCGCAGGCTGTTGTGCCGTGGCCCTGGGCGCCGTCCGCATGGATTTCTTCTTCATCATCAGTCCTAGCCGCTGGAATCCGCCGGGTGGTAGCGGGCCAAAGAGCCTGCCCGGAAAATCCTACCGGTGCAGGCCGCCGGACCTGCGCCGGCGCCGGGCGTTGGTGACCTTTGGCCCTACGGGCAGGGCCGCCACGGGCGGAAGCTGGGGATACGTCGCCTGCGCGGGTCAGCCGTGCCCCCTCGCATCGATGCCGGTAATTCCTCGCGGAAACGGGAGCACCATGAAGCACCAGCAGCCCACCCTCCGTTTCCTCGGAGCCACCGACACCGTCACCGGCTCCCGGTACCTGCTCGAGGCCGGCGGGAAACGGGTGCTGGTGGACTGTGGGCTCTTCCAGGGGTACAAACGCAGCCGCGAGCGCAACCGGACGCCCTTCCCGGTGCGGCCGGACTCGATCGACGCCGTGGTGCTGAGCCACGCGCACCTGGACCACACCGGTTATGTTCCTGCCCTGGTCCGGGACGGGTTCACCGGTCCGGTCATCGCCACCGACGGCACCACGGACCTGTGCAAGCTGCTTCTGCCCGACAGCGGCTACCTGCAGGAGGAAGAGGCCCGCTACGCGACGCACCGCGGATCAACCGCGCACAGCCCGGCACTCCCGCTCTACACCGCGGCCGACGCTGTCAAGTCCCTCAACAGTTTCAAAATCCACGGTTTCGACGAGCCCATGGACCTGGGCGGCGGAATGGAAATGACGTTCCTGCCCGCCGGCCACATCCTTGGCGCCGCCCAGGTCCACGTGCGCCTCGGCTCACGTTCGGTGCACTTCACCGGCGACCTGGGCCGGACGGACGACCCGCTGATGTACCCGCCGCGCCCCCTGGGGGAGACCGAGGTGCTCGTCACGGAGTCCACCTACGGGAACCGGAAGCACTCCACCGTGGATCCCGAAAAGCAGCTGGGGGACATCATCAACAGGGTCGCGAAGCGCGGCGGCGTCGTGCTGTTCGCCGCGTTCGCCGTCGGCCGCGCCGAAACCCTGATGCTGCACCTCTCCCGCCTCCGCAGCAAGAACCTGATCCCCGACATCCCGGTGTACCTCAACAGCCCGATGGCCATTGACGCGTCCGGGATGTACCAGCGACACCCCGAGGAGCACCGGCTCAAGGAGGCGGAATACCTTAACATGTACAAACTCGCGAAGCTGACCCGCTCGGTCGATGAATCCAAGCTGCTGAACCTTCGCGGCGGCCCGATGATCATCATCTCCGCCAGCGGAATGCTCACCGGCGGAAGGATCCTGCACCATCTGGCCGCCTACGGGCCGGATCCGAAGAACGCCGTGATCCTCAGCGGCTACCAGGCCGGAGGCACCCGCGGCGCCAGCCTGGCTGCCGGCGAGCGCGAGCTCCGCATCTACGGTGAGGACGTCAAGATCCGGGCCGAGGTGATCCAGATGGAAAGCCTCTCGGCGCATGCTGACGCGGACGGGATCATCTCGTGGCTGAAGGCTGCGGAACGGGAACCCCGGATGACGTACATCACGCACGGTGAACCGGACGCATCGGATGCCCTGCGCATCCGGATCAAGCGGGAGCTGGGCTGGCGTGCGCGGGTTCCGGAACACCTTGAACAAATCTCTCTTGAGGAGCCCCGATGACATCCGGTGTTGCCAAATCCGCTGTGCTGGCGGAAATCCACTCGCTGGCCCGCCCGCTAAAGACCGACCGGGACCTCAACGGACTGGTCCGGCGCGCGGCCGACTGCCGCTTCGTCGCGATCGGCGAAGCCTCCCACGGCACGCACGAGTTCTACACCTGGCGGGACACACTCAGCAGGCGCCTGATCGAGGAGGAAGGCTACAACTGGATCGGGGTGGAGGGCGACTGGCCGGACTGCTGGCGGATCAACCGCTGGGTGCGGGGCGAGGCCGGGCAGGACCAGGGCGTCCACGCGCTGCTCAGCGGCTTCGAACGCTGGCCCACGTGGATGTGGGCGAACGAGGAAGTCGCAGCCTTCCTGGACTGGCTCCGCAGCTGGAATCTCGGCCAGCCGCTGAGCCAGCGCGTCGGCTTCTACGGGCTGGACGTGTACTCGCTCTGGGATTCGCTCCGCGAGATCATCGGCTGGCTGGAGCAGAACGTTCCCGACGCCGTCCCCGCCGCCATGCGCGCTTGGCAGTGCTTCCTGCCGCACCACGAGGACCCGCACAAGTACGCCTGGAGCACGCGGCTGGTGCCGCAGTCCTGCGAAGCGGACGTCATCGCCCTCCTTACCGAGGTCAGGAACCGGGTATCCAGCCCGGGGGACCACGGCGAAGGCGCGTTCGACGCCGTGCAGAACGCCGAGGTGGCCGCCAACGCCGAGCACTACTACCGCATCATGGTTCGCGGCGACCGCCAGTCCTGGAACATCCGCGACCACCACATGGCCGACACCATCGACCGGCTCAGCAGGCATCTCGGTCCCGCATCCAAAGGCCTCATCTGGGAGCACAACACCCACGTGGGGGACGCCCGGGCCACCGACATGGCCCAGGACGGGCTGGTCAACGTGGGGCAGCTGCTGCGTGAGCGGCACGCCGCGGACGGCGTGATGCTGGTGGGCTTTGCTTCCCACCGGGGCGAGGTGATCGCCGCGGACGCCTGGGGCAGCCCGGAACGGATCATGCCGGTTCCGCCGGCGCGCCCGGGAAGCCATGAGGACTTCCTGCACGAGGCGCTGGGGGTGCCGTCGGTGCTGGAGTTTGGTGAGGACAGGTCCGGGCCCTGGCTTTCCACCTGGCTCGGCCACCGGGCGATCGGTGTGGTCTACCATCCCGAGCGGGAGCTCGGGAACTACGTCCCGACCCGGATTGGCGAACGCTACGACGCGCTGGTCTGGTTCGAGCACACTGCCGCACTGCGCCCGGTGCACCACGAAGGTCCACCCCGGGAACCGGAATTCGAGACGGAACCGACGGGCTTCTAATCTGCTGCCCGCCGTCCGGCAGCATGTAGCTCCGCAGCACCTCGGTGGCCGCCCGGTCGAGGTGGACTTGAAGAGACGGTGTGCCAGCAGCAGCCCAGCCGTGCGGTCCGCTGCGGCCCGGGCCGCAGGATCGCCGCTGGCTTTCCAGTATGCGTGGAGTCCCGTGGCTGCTCCAGTGCTGAGTGCCGTGCAGCCACACAAGCACCGTCCCCGCAGCGTCCGGCAGGCCGGACGCTACGCGCGGGGGCACGGGGAGTGAGGGGCTTAAGGCCCTAACCGGTGGTAGCCCCGGCGCGCACACTGAAGTGTCGGCGGCCTTTTGGTGCTGCCGCCCGGATCATGCGATGCAGAACAGACCGCGCCATGGAAAAGAGCAGGATTCAGAATGAATAAACCAATCGTCGTCGGTATCAACGGATCAGCTGGAAGCGAAGCCGCCCTGACATGGGCTCTTGGGCGGGCGGCCCGGGACAAGCTTCCGGTGACCGTCATTCACGCTGTGGACGACCGCTGGATGTCCCCGGATTTCCAGTACCACGAGCTCATCAGGCAAGCCGGCATGGAGTTGCTCCAGAAGGTACAGGCCAGCGCCGCAGAGCAGGCCCCCGACGTGAAAGTGGACATCCAGCTTCGTCATGGCAGCGGCGGCTCGGTTCTGCGCGAGGTGTCCAAGGAAGCGTCCATGGTGGTCGTCGGCGAGCATGACAAGCACTGGATGGACGGCGGACCGCTGACGGACCGGGCCCTGCAAATCGTCTCCGCCTCGGAAATACCCGCAGCGGTGATCCCGCTGAAGCGCAGCGCCGCCGACCACGGCGTCGTCGTTGGTGTGGACGGTTCGGAAGAGTCCCTGCAGGCCGTTGACTTCGCCGCCGCGGAAGCAGACCGGGGCGGTGACGAGTTGACCGTGGTCCTCGCCTTCCACCGGCCGGCCCGCTGGGTCGAGAACCAGTTGCCGAAAAGCGGGCTCGCCGAATCGATCCTCGAGGAGGACCGGATTGTTCTGGCTGAATCCGTGGCCGGGCTGGCCGACAAGTACCCGGACCTCGTTGTCCACCAGCAGTTGGAGACCGACACCGAACCCGCCAAGGCACTGGTCGAGGCCGGCAAGAAGGCACGCCTCCTCGTGATCGGCAGCCGCGGCCGTGGTGGTTTCACCCGGATGGTGCTCGGCTCCACGGCCCACGCCGTCCTCGTCAATCTGCCGTGCCCGACCATCGTCACCCGGGTGCACAAGGTCAAGCACGAGGACTGACACCCGGGCAGCTGACCGCCAAAGGGAGTGCCCCCTCACACGAAGGGGGCACTCCCTTTGACAGGCCCCTTGAGCCTGCCCGGACGCGGATGGGAGGATGATGCGGTGGATCAGTTCTTCAATTACGTCGGGCACTTCTGGTGGCTCATCTTTCCGCTGAGCGGACTGGTTGGCGGCTGGGCGCGTTCCTGGTCCAGGGCCAGCGAACGCCGGCACCGGCGCCGGGTGGAGCTTTACCAGCTCCGCAACCGGGCCGCGGAGGTGGAGCACGCCAGCCGGTCCCAGGTCCGGCAGCTGATGGAGAGCCACGACGCCGTCAACCGGCGCTGGCTCGCCTACGAACTGGACGTAGGGAAACTGATCGACTTTCCGGTTATGACCGATGTCCGCGAACCGTTGACCGTGGCGTTCCTGCGTGCCAAGCGGCAGGCCGACGGACTGCGGCCGCGGGCCGCCGAGGACATCTCCACGGCAGCCGCGCTGGCGGAATACCGCGAAGCCGTCCACAGCTTTGAACTGGCGTTCGACGTCGCCGAGCGGGAAGCCCGGCGGATCAGGGACAGCAACTTCACCGGCCCGGAACGGGAGCGCCTCGCAACGGCCCGGAAGCTGCTGCGGATCGCCTCTGATGCCGCCGCCACACCGGCGGAGCGGCAAACGGCGTACAAGCGCGCCCGGCGCGAACTGGATGGACTGATCGTGCTGCCGGACGCGACGCTGGCCGCGCTGGAGGAAAAGATCGCGGGGATGCTCGACGCCGGGAGGGCACCCGACCTCCACCAGGGCTGACGGAAACGGCTGCGGCAGCGCCCGGCCATGACGAAAGCCCCCTCGATTGAGGGGGCTTTCCTGGTCATGGGGGGATCAGGCGCTGCGGCTCAGATCCATTTCGGTGCGGCCGGCACCGAACTGGTGTTGGCTTCAGTGCCGGGGCCGGTGGCAGTCACGCCGGTGTTGCCGCGTCCTGCGGCCCATTCGACGACGGACGCGAGCGGTCCTGAAACCACCGTCGGGGACGCCGAGGTGGTGTCCCCGAAGGTGAGGTTCCGGTCCGTGACCTTGACGAGGAGGCCGGCATCGGTGCCGCGGGTGTGCCAGGCGCCGGTGATGTCCGTCAGGAGCCGTTCGAGCACGGGTTCCGGGATGTCCTGGAAGCTGGCGCCGTTGGCGAGGTCGACGGCGTGCATCCAGACTTCGCGGGTGCGCATCCAGACAGTTTCAGTGGCGGGCACTTCGCGGCCCTGGATGGTCCGGACTCTGTGGTGCCAGGCGTCCTCGGGCAGGTCGCGCCATTCGACGTTCAGATGCACGGCGGAGTGGTCGAAGAGGTGCCGCAGCGCGATCGGGGACAGGGTTGCCCCGAAGTCGATTTCGTGGTCCCGGACCTCGGTGGAGGCGTACATCGGGGTTTCCACCCCGGTGGCCGCCCACTCGACGAGCCGGGCGATCGCCCGGGCGTTGTAGCCGATGTGCGCCGTGATGTGGCGGCGGGTCCAGCCCGGCAGCAGCGTGTCGCCGTCGAGTTCCGCGTCGGTGAGTTCGTTGAGTTTGCGGGCGAAGAACGCCGTGCCCCGGCGGGCCTGTAGCAGCGCCGCGAGCAGCTCCGGGTCGGTGCTCTGGTCGTGGCGGGCGACCATCAGGCTTCCTTGATGACGCGGTTCTTCAGTTCTCCGAGGCCCTCGATGGTGGTGACCAGGAGCTGGCCTTCCTGGAGGTAGCGCTTGGGGTCCTGGGCGTGGCCGACCCCGCCGGGGGTGCCGGTCGCGATCACATCTCCCGGGTTCAGGGTGATGATGGTGGAGATGTAGGAGACCAGGAATTCGGGGGTGAAAACGACGTCGTTGGTGGGGGTCTGCTGCTGGATCTCGCCGTCGACCGCGGTGCTCATGAGGCCACCGCTGAACTCGTCCTTGGTGACCAGAGCGGGGCCGAACGGGGTGGATTTTTCCCAGGTCTTGCCCTGCAGCCACTGGATGGTGCGGAACTGGTAGTCGCGCATGGACACGTCGTTCAGGACGGCATAGCCGGCGATGTGGTCCGCGGCATCGGCTTCGGCGATCCGGCGGCCCGTTTTGCCGATCACGACGGCGAGTTCGGACTCCCAGTCCACAGCGTCGGATTCCTGCGGAAGGGCCAGGTCATCGTTCGGGCCGATCAGGGATTCCTGGTATTTGGCGAACAGGGTCGGGAACTCCGGGACCTCCCGGCCCATTTCCTTGATGTGGTTGCGGTAGTTGTGGCCCACGCAGATGATCTTCGCCGGTGAGGGGACCACGGCGGCCAGGTCCGCGCCCTCGAGCGGGTGCGTGGCGCCGGATGCGGCCTTCGCGGTCGCTTCCCAGGTCGGGTCCTTCAGGAGGGCCCCGACGTCGGCGAAGCCGTCGATCTCGGTCAGGGTGTCGCCGTCCTGGCGCACGGCCTTGGTGAGGGTCTTTTCCCCTTGGGCGAGGCGGAGGGTGAGCAGTCTCATTATTTGTTGCGTCCTTCGATGTAGGTGCGGTTGAAGTTCAGCCGTTCGAAAATGGGGGCGTCGCTGAAGCGGAAGAGATCAAACTCGCTCGTGGCTTGCAGGGACCATTCGGCCCAGGAGGGGACGACGAACAGGTCGCCCTTCGCCAGGGTCCGGGTTTCACCGTTCAGGACCACCGTGCCGGAACCTTCGAAGACCTGCCACACGCTGGAGCCGACCTCACGGAGGACTTGCGTGGAGGCGCCAGGGCGGAGGCGGTGGAATTCGGCCCGGATGGTCGGCATCACGTCCCCGCCGGTGGTGGGGTTGGTGTAGCGGACCGCGGCGTGGCCCTGGGACACGGTGGCCGGGTGCCCCTCGTCCTCGAGCAGGAGCTGTTCGGTCAGGGCACGGTCGGTGTATTCCCAGCGGTACGCCGCGATCGGGGAGCTCGTGGTGTCATCCAGGCCCGAGAGCGGGCGCAGGCCCGGGTGCGCCCAGAGCCGCTCGGACCGGGAGATGTCCGGGGTCGCCTCGTCCGTGACACGCTCGGTGCCGAACTCGAAGAACCCGGCGTCGGCGTAGTGCACGAACGGGATGTCCAGGCCGTCGATCCAGGCCATCGGCTCATCGGTGTCGTTGTGGTGGCCGTGGAAGTTCCAGCCCGGGGTCAACAGGAAATCCCCGCGGGACATCCGGACCGGGTCCCCGTTCACCACCGTCCAGACGCCTTCGCCTTCGACGACGAAGCGGAACGCGTTCTGCGAGTGGCGGTGCTCCGGCGCGGTCTCCCGGGCACCAAGGTACTGGATCGCCGCCCACAGCGTGGGGGTGGCATACGGGGTCCCGGCCAGGCCGGGGTTGGCCAGGGCAATCGCGCGGCGTTCGCCGCCCCGGCCCACCGGAACCAGATCCCCGGCGCGGGCGGCCAGCGGGTAGAGATCGCTCCACCGCCAAACGTGGGGCACCGCTTTGGGGGTCGGGACCATCGGCATCAGGTCCGCGATCTCGGTCCAGAGCGGGATCAGGTTCTCCCGGTCAAAATCGCGGTACAGCTCCTTGAGCTGGGCAGCCTCTTCAGGCGTCGGCTCCGGGGCAGTATGCCCCGCGGCAACTGACTCATGAGTCGTGTTCTCGGCGCTGATGGACACGTGGGCCTCCTCGGTAGGGCGAACAGTTCTTTGGCGTAGTTCGACTCTACGGATCCGGCCGTGTGATCCCCAGCATATTCTGCAGGGCAGAATTCATAGTACCGGCCTGCGCCGGACTTAGTCCGGCTCGGCCGGATTCGCCGCGATATCGATCTCGAGCTGCCGGCAGCTTTCCCGCAGCGCGGGGACCAGTCCGGCGTCGAAGACCCTGCGGAAGCGGGTCGCCGGGGTTGCGACGCTGAGCGCCCCGACGACCTGTCCGTGCCGGTTGTGCAGGGCAATCCCCAGGGCGCTCACCCCGTCCTCCGTGCCCTCGAAGTTGGCCGCGAAGCCGTTGCTGCGGACGGATTCCAGCTCGCGCAGGAACGCCGGATATTCCTCGGCCGGGATGGTGTCGCCGCCAATCTCGGCGTTGTGGCTGCGGAAGAGCTGGTCGATCATCTGGGGTTCGAGTTCGGCCAGCATCGCTTTGCCTCCCGACGTCCTGTTGGCGGGCATGACCGTCCCCTGCCGGTCGCCCACCCGCAACACGTTGTTTCCTTCCACCGTGGCCAGGAAACGGACTTTGGTGCCCACCCGCACCATGAGGTTCACCGTTTCGTTGAGCTGCGCGGAGAGCAGTTCCATGTGGGGCTGGGCAAGGGATCGGAGCAGCCTGGTCCAGCTCAGCCCGGCCGGCCCCACGCCCATCGCCGGACCAGGCAGATAGCGGCGCGTTTCGTCCTGCACGGCGAAACCCCGGTAGACCAGCATCGCCAGCAGGCGGTGGGCTGTGGACGGGGCGACACCCAGCTCCGTTGCAGCGTCCTTGAGCCGCAACGCCCCGCCGTCACGCAGCAGCTGGAGAAGCTGCAGGGCGTTGTCGACTGCCTCCACGGAATAGCTTGGCCGCTTCTGCACGGGCTTCCGGGCTGATTTGGAGGTTGGCTTGGGGGTGGGCTTGGACGTTGGCTTGTTCTGCACATCAGAATTATATTGTGGTTCACCTGCCCTGGCGGCGACGGTAGTGGTATGAATCACACACCTTCCGCTGCAACGCCGCAACGGTCCGAGCCGGGAGCTCCGGCCCCCATTACTGCTGGCCGCACCCCCATACCGGCTGGCACTGCTGGCGGCCCCGCCGCCCGGTTCTCCAAAGCCTCGGCCGCTGCCGTCCTCGTCTGCTGGCTCCTCGTGGTCTTCGATGGTTACGACCTCATTGTCTACGGCACCGTCCAGTCCTCCCTGATTAACGACACCGGCTGGGGCCTGACCAAGGCCACGGCCGGAACCATCGGCTCCATGGCCTTCGTCGGCATGATGATCGGGGCCATCTTCGCCGGCCGCATGGCCGACTCCTGGGGGCGCCGCCGCACCATCCTGGGCTGCGCCGTCATCTTCTCGATCTTCACGATTCTTTGCGCTTTCGCCCCCAGCGCCGCCGTCTTCGGCGTGCTGCGGCTCCTCGCCGGCATCGGCCTCGGCGGTCTGGTGCCGTCGGCCAACGCCCTTGTCGCTGAACTGGTCCCCGCCAAATGGCGGTCAACCATCGCCACCCTGATGATGTCGGGTGTCCCGATCGGCGGTTCCATCGCCGCGCTCGTGGGGATCCAGCTGATCCCGGTCTATGGCTGGCAGGCGATGTTCCTCGTGGCCGTGCTCGCGCTGGTGATCGTGGTCCCGCTGGGACTGAAATACCTTCCGGAGACGCTGGCCCCGGTCAGCGCCACAGACAGTGCAACTAACAAAGCCACAGGCAAGGCCGCCCGCTTTGCCGGGCGCAGCGCCAGCGTCATCCGGGAGCCCTCCGGTTTCTCCTCCCTGCTCCGCGCACCGTACCTCGGTGTCAGTGTGCTGTTCGCCCTGGCGACGATCGCCACCCTGTTCGCCTGGTACGGACTGGGCACCTGGCTGCCCAACCTCATGCAGCTGGCCGGCTACAACCTGGGCTCCGCCCTGACCTTCGCCCTGGCCCTGAACCTGGGTGCGGTGGCCGGATCGGTGATCACGGCCTGGGCCGGGACCCGCTTTGGTCCGGTGCCAACCGCCATCGCCGCCGCCGCCGTCGCCGCCGGAGCGCTCGTGGTGCTGGTGACCGGACCGTCGGTCACCGTCGTCTACCTCATGCTGGTCCTCGCGGGCGTCGGAACCCACGGCACGCAGTGCCTCATTATCGCCGCCGTCGCAAGCCACTATCCCGGACACCTGCGGGGGACCGCGCTGGGCTGGGCGCTGGGGACGGGCCGGATCGGCGCCGTCGCCGCACCCCAGGTGGGCGGCCTCCTGCTGGCCGCCAGTCTGGGCGTCAATTCCAATTTCCTCGCCTTCGCCGGTGCAGCCGCCATCGCGGCGGTCCTGCTGGCCGCCGTCGGCATCAAACTCAAGTCGAAAATCTCAATCACACCAACAGGAGCAAGCAATGTCTGAGCACGCCACGTCCACCGATGTCCTCGTCATCGGAGGGGGGATGGCCGGACTGGCCGGAGCCCTCGCGCTGCGCGAAAACGGGGCCAACGTCACCCTCGTGGAGCGGGCGCCTGAATTCGGCGAGGTCGGTGCGGGCCTGCAGATGGCCCCCAACGCCTCCCGTGTCCTCCAGCGCTGGGGCCTGCTGGAAAAGGCACTGGAGATCGGTGTCCAGCCCAAGCACCTGGTCTTCCGCGACGCTGTCACCGGCGAGGAGCTCACCCGCCAGACCCTCGGCGGGGAATTCGCGGAACGCTACGGCGCACCGTACGTCGTGATCCACCGCAGCGACCTGCACCGGGTGCTGCTGGAAGGCTGTGAGGCGGCAGGCGTCACCCTCATCAACGACGTCATGGTCGAGAGCGTGGAAACCGTGAACGGCCGCGGCGTGGCCCACACCGCAGCCGGTGTGGACTACGAGGCCGACGTCGTGATCGGCGCCGACGGGCTCAAGTCCACCCTGCGCCCGCTCGTGGCCAACGACGAGCCGGTCCCCTCCGCCTACGTCGCTTACCGCGGCACCGTTCCGATCACCGAAAACACGCCCAAGGCAGACCTCGAGGACGTCATCGTCTACCTCGGCCCGGACTGCCACCTCGTGCAGTACCCGCTGCGGAAGGGCGAGCTGCTGAACACGGTGGCTGTCTTCAAATCCGCGTCCTTCGAACGCGGCGAGGAGCAGTACGGCGGCGTCGACGAGCTCGAGGCAGCCTACAAGGACTGCGTACCCGCGGTGCAAGAAGCGCTGAAGAACCTGGCCACCGGCATCCGCTGGCCCATGTACGACCGTGACCCCATTGAAAACTGGGTCGCCGGCCGGATGGTGCTGATGGGTGACGCCGCGCACCCGATGCTCCAGTACCTGGCCCAGGGCGCCTGCCAGGCCCTCGAGGACGCCGCCGTGCTGCAGGACGCCAGCAACGGGACCGTCTTCACCGCGGACGGCATCAACCCGGACGCCTGGGACGGAGCGATCAGGGAATTCAACAGCACCCGCGCTGCCCGCACCGCCCGGGTCCAGCGCACCGCCCGCGTCTGGGGCGAATCCTGGCACGTCTCCGGACTGGCCCGGACCCTGCGCAACCTGCTCTTCAAGAGCCGGAAGGACAACGACTTCCAGTACAACGACTGGCTCTACGGCCAGGCCGGCGATGGCATCCCCTCGGCGGCGCGACCTGCAGCACGGGTGAAGCTGCCGGCCTGAGGCGCCACGCGCCCGCCGGCAGTTTGAACGCCGGGCACCATCGTGGTGCCCGGCGTTTGCCGTCTGCTGACCTTGTTTTACCCTGATGCCTTTCCCCCGTACGATTTAACGCGTCAGGCTACTTTGCTGAACGCCGTACATCTTTCCAGTGAACCCCGGAAAAATGCTGCCGGCAGCGGGGAACGAAACTGCTGACCGTCGACTCTGCAGATTGGGCAACAGGTGGAAATCACCATCATGGTGGCGCTAGTAATATCGCTAGCGCTTTTTTTTGACTTCACCAACGGATTTCACGACACGGCCAACGCGATGGCCACCCCCATCGCCACCGGTGCAATCAAACCCAAGACGGCAGTCGCCCTCGCGGCGGTGCTGAACCTGGTGGGGGCGTACCTTTCCACGGAAGTGGCCAAAACCGTGTCCGGCGGCATCATCAAAGAAGGATCGGACGGCATCCAGATCACCCCGGAGATCATCTTCGCGGGACTGATGGGAGCCATCCTCTGGAACATGATCACTTGGCTCAAGGGCCTGCCGTCCAGTTCCTCGCACGCACTCTTCGGCGGCCTGATCGGCGCCGCCATCGCAGGCATCGGCATTCACTCGATCAACTTCGAGAGCCTCATCCAGAAGGTCATACTCCCCGCCATCTTCGCGCCGATTATCGCCGGCGGCGTCGCCTACCTGTGCACGAAGCTGGCGTACGCGCTGACCTCCCGCCACGACCCGGAATCCGGCAGCAAGCTCACCCAGAAGCGCGGCGGCTTCCGGACCGGCCAGATCTTCACCTCGAGCCTCGTGGCCCTCGCCCACGGCACCAACGACGCACAGAAGACCATGGGCATCATCACCCTCGTGCTGATCTCCGCCGGCCTCCAGCAGCCCGGCTCCGGACCCCAGCTCTGGGTCATCACCACCTGCGCGCTTGCCATCGCGATCGGCACCTACTCGGGCGGGTGGAGGATCATCCGCACCATGGGATCCGGTCTCACCGACGTCAAGCCTGCCCAGGGCTTCGCGGCCGAAAGCAGCACCGCATCGGCCATCCTTGCCTCCTCGCACCTGGGGTTTGCACTGTCCACCACCCAGGTTGCCTCCGGCTCCGTGATCGGCTCGGGCATAGGCCGCCGCGGCACCACCGTACAGTGGGGAACAGCCGGAAAGATTGCGCTCGGCTGGCTGTTCACCCTCCCCGCCGCCGGGATCGTGGGTGCCCTCACCGCCCTGCTGGTGAAAACCGGCGTCGTTGGCGTCATCATCGCTGCCGTGGCCGGCACCGCTGCCGTGACCTACATGTTCCTCCACTCCAAGAAGTCACGCGTCGGCCACCACAACGCTGTCGAGGTCGAGGAAGCCGGCCAGGCTGTGCAGTTCCGCAAGAAGAAGAAAGCGGCTGCCGCCAGCCGCGCCAAGGACGAAGCCACTAGCGGCGTCGAACACGAACCGGTCGTCAGCGGCGTCGAACACGAACCGGTCGTCAGCGGCGTCAAGGACGAGCAGAAGGATGGGCCGTCATGAAGTGGCTGGAACTGGTTCAAGTGGCGGGTGCAACGCTCATCGCGGCAGTGACCGTCGTGGTCCTGTACTCCCTGGGCGTCCGGCTGACCGCGATTGCCGGTGACGTCAGTGGACGAAAGCCGGTCTGGGTACGGCCGCTCGCGATCGTGTGCTTCGCCCTGTGCGGCCTCGCCGTGATGTTCGGGCTGTACCTGATCATTCCCTACTTCAGCAAGTAGCCGGCGCCGCTCCGCGCCCCCGCGGGGCCTCCGTCCCGACGTGGATGCCGTTCTCCGCTCTCGGCCCGGATACCGGCCTCCGCCCGGCGCGCAGGATGGGCACCCCGGCCTGGAGTGGCTAGGCTGGGGACATGCCTGGTTTCCAGTATTTTGTGGCGTCCTCGCTGGACGGATTCATCGCCACCTCCGATGACAACCTGGACTGGTTGCTCCAGTTCGACGGGTTCGCCGGCGGCAAGGAAAGCTACGACGCCTTTATGGCGGACGTCGGCTGCATCGTGATGGGTGGTGAAACCTATGCCTGGCTGAGGAAGCACGAGCCTGGCAACTGGCCGTACCCCACCACGCCGTGCTGGGTGTTCACGCACCACGAACTCTCTGCGCCCAAAGGTGCCGACGTTACCTTTGTCCGCGGCCCCGTGGCCGAATTCGCCGAGGACCTCCGTGCCGTAGCGGGAGACCGGAACGTCTGGATCGTCGGCGGCGGGGTGCTCGCGGCCCAGTTTGCCGATGCCTCCGCGCTGGACGAGATCATCATCTCGATCATTCCGGTCGTGCTGGGCAGCGGCAAGGCGGTCCTGCCCCTTTCCCGGCCGACGGCGCCCCTTGAGCTGATCTCCTCGCACACCATGGGGCGGGGCATCGTGGAGCTGCACTACCGTTTCGGGCGCAGTCCGGCGTAGCGGATCCCCGGCGTCGTGCCTACCCGGCGATGTCGCGGATCAGGTTGGTGATGCGGGCCGTGGACAGCCGGCGGCCGCTCTCGTCCGTCATGACGATCTCATGCGTTGTCAGGGTCCGCCCAAGGTGTATTGCCGTGCACGTCCCGGTGACAGTGCCCGTCGTGATGGCCCGGTGATGCGTCGCGCTGACATCGATCCCCAGTGCCTGGCCCTTCGGCCCGGCGTGCATGCCGGCGGCAAAGGAACCAAGGGTTTCCGCCAGGACCACATGGGCGCCGCCGTGCAGGATGCCGGCCACCTGGGTGTTGCCTTCCACCGGCATGGTGCCCACGGTGCGCTCAGGACTCATCTCCAGGAAGTGGATCCCCATCTTCACCACCAGGGCGCCCACGCCGTATTGCCCCAGCCAGTCGTGCATTTCCTCGGGAATCCCGGCGGCCGCCAGTTCGGCCGCGTACGGGCCCGGCGTGAAATTGTCCATCATGGGAACTAGGCTGGCACCTGTGAGTGAAACTACCAAACCGGCCCCTTCCCCCTCCGCAGTGGAGACTTCAGCAGACAACGCCGCAAGAACTGCCGCCGGCGCCGCGCCGGCCACGGACGGCTCGCCGGTCCTTGTGGCTGAGCGCGTGAAAAAGCCCCGCCGCACCGCCGCGGAGGTTTCCGCCACCGAGGCCCCGGTCATCCCCATTACCGACCAGCCCCGGCTGATGGTGCTCGACGGACACTCCATGGCCTTCCGGGCCTTCTACGCCCTTCCGGCCGAGAATTTCGCCACATCGACAGGCCAGCACACGAACGCGGTCCACGGCTTCACCTCGATGCTGATCAACCTGATCAAGGAGCAGAAGCCCACCCACGTCGCCGTGGCATTCGATGTCTCCGACGACACGACGTTCCGCAAAGCCGAATACGACGGCTACAAAGGCGGGCGGAACGAGACGCCCCGGGAATTCAGCGGGCAGATCGACCTGATCGAAAAGGTCATGACCGCCTGGGGTATCAAGACCATCAGCATGCCCGGCTTCGAGGCCGACGACATTCTGGCCACGCTGGCAGCCCAGGGCGAAGCCGCGGGCTTCGAGGTGCTGCTCGTCTCCGGCGACCGCGACACCTTCCAGCTCATCACCGACAACGTCTTCGTGCTCTACCCGAAGACCGGCGTGAGCAACATCCCCCGGATGGACGCCGAGGCCATCGAGACCAAGTACTTCGTGACGCCCCCGCAGTATTCAGACCTTGCCGCGCTCGTGGGGGAGTCGGCGGACAACCTTCCCGGCGTGCCCGGCGTCGGGCCCAAAACTGCCGCGAAGTGGATCAACCAATACGGGGGGCTGGAAGGCATCCTGGCGAACCTTGACTCGATCGGCGGCAAAGTCGGCGACGCGCTCCGGGAGCACATCGACTCCGTCAAGCGGAACCGCCGGCTGAACCGCCTTCTCACGGATCTGGAGCTGCCCGTCTCGCTCAAGGAGCTGGAGGAGCCGCGCCCCGACAACGATGCGATCGAAGAGATCTTTGACCGGCTGGAGTTCAAAACGCTCCGCCCCCGGCTGTTCGCGCTCTACGCCAGCGACTCCGAGGATGCCGGGCAGGACAGCATCGATGTCCCTGAGTTCTCCGCCCTCAGCGACGCTGCGGAACTCAAGGCCTTCTTCGCCGCCGGCAAGGACCACCGCTCGGCCCTCGCCGTCGACTTCGCTCCCGGGCGGATTGCCGACGACGCCCCGGCCATTGCCGTGCTCCGCGGCGACGCAGCCGCATACATCGACGTCACGGCGCTGGACGCCGAGGCCGAGGCCGTGCTGGCCGGCTGGCTGCTGGACCCAAAGGCGGCGAAGGTCACGCACGGTTTCAAGGCCGCCCTGAAGGCGTTCACTGCCCGGGGCCTCGGCCTGGACGGCGTCGTGGATGACACGTCCATCTCCGGCTACCTGATCCAGCCGGACCGGCGCAGTTACGAACTTGCCGAGCTCGCGCAGCACCACCTGAAGATGGGTGTCTCCACCGCGGCCGCGAAGACGGGCCAGCTGGAGCTTTCCTTCGGGGGAGAGGACGACGCCTCCGCCGGCGAGCTCGTGCAGCAGGCCGCCGTCGTGTTTGCCCTGAGCCACCACTTCGAAACGGAACTGAGGGTCCGGAAGGCGCAGGAGCTGCTGACCAGCCTGGAGCTTCCGGTCAGCCGGGTGCTGGCCCGGATGGAACTCGATGGCATCGGCGTGTCGATGGAGCGGATGAACGAACAGCTGGCCGACCTCGCCAAGGTGATCGACAACGCCCAGGAACTCGCGTTCGCCGCGATCGGCCACGAAGTGAACCTCGGCTCGCCCAAGCAGCTGCAGACCGTGCTGTTCGAGGAACTGGGGCTGCCCAAGACCAAGAAGATCAAGTCCGGCTACACCACGGACGCCGCCTCGCTGAAGTCGCTGCTGGAGAAGACCGGCCATGAATTCCTGGTCCAGCTCATGGCGCACCGTGAATCCGCGAAGCTGCGGCAGATGATCGAATCGCTGAAGAAGTCCGTCGCCGAGGACGGCCGGATCCACACCACCTATGCCCAGAATGTCGCCGCCACCGGGCGTATCTCCTCGAACAACCCGAACCTGCAGAACATCCCGATCCGCAGCGAGGAAGGCCGGCGCGTCCGCAGCATCTTTGTGGTGAGCGAGGGCTACGACTGCCTGCTCTCGGCGGACTATTCGCAGATCGAAATGCGGATCATGGCGCACCTCTCCGGCGACCCCGGTCTGATCCAGGCCTACCAGGAGGGCGAGGACCTGCACCGCTTCGTCGGATCGCACATCTTCCATGTGCCCCCGGCCGAGGTCACGAGTGCGATGCGGTCCAAGGTCAAGGCGATGTCCTATGGCCTGGCCTACGGGCTGACGTCCTTTGGCCTGTCCAAGCAGCTCGAAATTTCCGTGGACGAGGCCCGGACGCTGATGAAGGAGTACTTTGAGCGTTTCGGCGCGGTCCGCGACTACCTCCGGGGCGTGGTGGAACAGGCACGGATCGACGGTTACACCGCCACGATTGAGGGGCGGCGCCGCTACCTTCCGGACCTGACCAGCACCGACCGCCAGCTGCGCGAAATCGCGGAACGGGTGGCGTTGAACTCGCCGATCCAGGGTTCCGCCGCGGACATCATCAAACGCGCCATGCTTGGAGTCTCCGGCGCTCTGGCCGAACAGGGCCTGAAATCGCGCATGCTGCTGCAGGTCCATGATGAACTGGTCCTCGAAGTGGCGCACGGCGAGCGGGAGGCCGTGGAGCAGCTGGTAACGGAACAGATGGGCTCTGCGGCGCAGTTGACCGTTCCGCTGGACGTGCAGATCGGCATCGGCTCCAGCTGGTACGAGGCCGGGCACTGACGCACTGCATCCTTGGGCGCTTAGTCGTTGGGCGCTGTCAGGATTTCTAGGGGGAGAACTACATGACAGAGAAGTATGAGATCCGTCGTTTCCGCGCGGCCGACAAAGGCGAACCCGGCTACGCGCTGGGGGTGGACTGGCTGCGCGGCGTCGGCGTCGGGTTCTACGACGAGCGGCACAAGGAAGAGTTTGTCGACAAGGTCATGACCATGTACCGGGTGGACAACCGCGAGATGACCGGGGTCTACCAGACCGGCGCTGTGGCGGGCCGCTCCCTCCCGGCGGAGATCCCGGTCGCGACCTTCGGGACCCTGCGCAAGGACCTCAACATCGGCTACGGCCGTCAGCTCGAGGCACAGCTGATCACCGCCGTGACCGTCCGCGGAACCCACCGCAGGCAGGGGCTCCTGCGCCGGATGATGACCGAGGACCTCGCCGCGTCCAAAGCCGACGGCCTGGCCATCGCGGCGCTGACGGCCTCGGAAGCGTCGATCTACGGCCGCTTCGGCTTTGGCGTCGCAACCTTCGAACGCAGCACCAAGGTCGACACCGGGCCGCGGTTCCGGCTGAGGCACACACCGGCCGGCTCGGTGGAAATCGCCGACCGCAAAGTCCTGCTGGAACTGGCTCCTGTGGTGTTCGAACGCGTCCACCGCGTCACCCCGGGCTCAATCGTGCGGCAGGATGCCTACCGGCAGCGCAGCTCTGGAACCCTCGGCCAGGACGGCGCGGAGGACGAATCGATCAGGTGCGCCTTGCACTACGACGCCGACGGAAGAATCGACGGCTATGTGGCCTACAAGTTCTCCGGCTGGGACACCAAACCCCACACCATGGAAGTCATCGACCTCGTGGCGGCAACTGATTCCGGCTACCTGGACCTCTGGCAGTTCCTTGGCAGCCTCGACCTGATCCAGCGGGTCACCTGGGCCGAAGCGCCCGTCGACGATCCGCTGACGTGGGCGCTTGAGGACCCGCGCTGCATCGAGTCCACCGAGAACAGCGACATGCTCTGGCTCCGCATCCTTGACACGGCCAAGGCCCTTGGTGCTAGGCGTTACTCCTACGACGGCAGCCTGGTCCTGCGCATCACCGATGCCCTGGGCTTCGCGGACGGCACGTTCACACTGACCGTCACCGGCGGCGAGGCACGGGTGGCGGCCGCTCCGGACGGCGCCGTTCCGGAGCTTTCCCTCGACGTCGCGGAACTCGGGTCCGTCTATCTGGGCGCTGTCTGCCCGGTGACGCTGGCAGCCGCCGGACGGATAACCGAGCACACACCGGGGGCGGCGCTGACGGCGCGACTCATGTTCGCCGTCGAACGTGCACCGCACTGCCTGACGCACTTCTAAACGGGTCCCAACCATCCCGTTGCGCTTTGACCCGCGTTCCCGTATACGACTAGACTAAACGGGCGTGTACTACGTGCGCGCATCTACAATCCACAAATCAGGATGACCCGGCGTTATGCCGTGTTCTGTGCCCGTGTCGCCGACGCGGGCGCAGCGGTTTGCCTGACCGACTAACTATCCACAACGGAGCCCCTACTACATGACCATCACCTCCACCGAGAAGCCCGGTACCCCCGTAGTCGCGATTAACGACATCGGTACCGCTGAGGACTTCCTCGCAGCAGTCGACGCCACCATCAAGTACTTCAACGACGGAGACCTCGTCGAAGGTACCGTCGTCAAGGTCGACCGCGATGAAGTTCTGCTCGACATCGGTTACAAGACCGAAGGTGTCATTCCCTCCCGCGAGCTGTCCATCAAGCACGATGTTGATCCCGGAGACGTCGTCTCCGTTGGCGATCTCGTCGAAGCCCTGGTGCTCACCAAGGAAGACAAAGAAGGCCGCCTGATCCTCTCCAAGAAGCGCGCTCAGTACGAGCGTGCCTGGGGCGACATCGAGAAGGTCAAGGAAGAAGACGGTGTCGTCACCGGTACCGTCATCGAGGTTGTCAAGGGTGGTCTTATCCTCGACATCGGTCTGCGCGGCTTCCTGCCGGCATCCCTCGTCGAGATGCGCCGTGTGCGCGACCTTGCTCCGTACATCGGTCAGAAGATCGAAGCCAAAATCATCGAGCTGGACAAGAACCGCAACAACGTTGTGCTGTCCCGCCGTGCATGGCTCGAGCAGACCCAGTCCGAGGTCCGCTCCACGTTCCTCAACAAGCTGGAAAAGGGCCAGGTCCGTCCCGGCGTCGTTTCCTCCATCGTCAACTTCGGTGCCTTCGTGGACCTGGGCGGCGTAGACGGCCTCGTTCACGTTTCCGAGCTGTCCTGGAAGCACATCGACCACCCGTCCGAGGTTGTCGAAGTTGGCCAGGAAGTCACCGTCGAGGTTCTCGAGGTCGATCTGGACCGCGAGCGTGTGTCCCTGTCGCTCAAGGCTACGCAGGAAGATCCGTGGCAGACCTTCGCCCGCACCCACGCCCTCGGGCAGGTTGTGCCGGGTAAGGTCACCAAGCTGGTTCCGTTCGGCGCGTTCGTTCGTGTTGAAGACGGCATCGAAGGCCTGGTCCACATCTCCGAGCTCGCCGTGCGCCACGTTGAGCTGGCCGAGCAGGTTGTCTCCGTAGGGGATGAGCTGTTCGTCAAGGTCATCGACATCGACCTCGAACGCCGCCGCATCTCGCTGTCCCTCAAGCAGGCCAACGAGGGCGTCGACGCCGAGTCCACCGAATTCGATCCGGCTCTCTACGGCATGGCCGCTGAGTACGACGAAGAGGGCAACTACAAGTACCCGGAGGGCTTCGATCCGGAGTCCAACGAGTGGCTTGAAGGCTACGAGACGCAGCGCGCCGCCTGGGAGCAGCAGTACGCTGACGCCCAGACCCGCTGGGAAGCCCACAAGAAGCAGGTTGCCCAGCACGCTGCCGACGACGCTGCAGCTGCAACGTCCGGCGAGAGCGACTCCGGCACCACCAGCTACTCCTCTGAGCCGGCTGCAGCCGAGTCCAACACCGGTGGCGGCACGCTCGCTTCCGACGAGGCTCTTGCAGCACTGCGCGAGAAGCTGACCGGCAACTAATTGCCCGCAGACCCCGGGGAGTCCGCTCCCCGGGGCTTGGCAGTTGGTAGCTTGAAGTAGCACCGTGAAGGTGGCCGTCCCTGCGGGGGCGGCCACTTTTCGTTTCTGAGGGACATGCCCAGTCCCCGGGCAGGCCACTGGACATATGGGCACTATGTCCAAACGTGGGCACGACGGCGGGGCTTGCTCCAGCCACGGAGTCCGTGGCGCCGGGTGGACATGCCCAGTCCTGGCCGCGGTCCATGGGCATCTTGGCATTATGTCCAACAGCGATTCCGGGGACGGGGCATGCCGGCGACTCGGGCCTGTGACGGCTGGAAACATTGACGCCGCCTGGTGACGCGTTCAGACTAGGCGGGTTGAGTGTACGGAACACACTAGGGGAGCGATTATGGTTGAGACTTCAGGAAGTCCTCGGGCGGCGGACTCAGCAGGCGCTGGACCATGGCCGAGAGGCATCGGCGCCATCACCCTGTTTGTCGAGGATCTGCCGGGTGCCAAGCGCTTCTATCGAGACGTGTTCGGCCTGCCGGTAGCCTTCGAGGATGATGCTTCGGCTGTGTTCAAGTTCGCGAACACCATGATCAACCTGTTGAAATCGTCCGAAGCTCCGGAGCTAATCGGACCCGCCATCGTGGCAGCCCCCGAGGCGGGGTCCCGGATGCAGTTCACCATCGAGGTCGACAACGTCGACGCCATGTGCGCCGAACTGGCGAGCCGCGGCGTCGAGCTCCTGAACGGTCCGATGGACCGTCCCTGGGGGATTCGAACGGCCACTTTCCGCGACCCAGGCGGCCACATCTGGGAAATAGCACAATAGCGGCGGTGCGGCCGGGCTGACCCCGGGCCTCGCGGAGAGGGACCAGGTTCCAGCGCGGCCCTGAGCCGGTGCCGTCTCGGCGCCAGGGCCAGGTCATGGACATGTCCAGTCGTGGGCCCGGCCGATGGGCACAATGGGATTATGTCCAGCCGGTGTGGCCAGGGCGGGGCATGTCCAGTGGGCGGGGAAGCCGGGCGGTGTGCGCAGGCCCGGACCTCAGCGCAGCCGGATCCTGGCCTTGACCGGGACTGTGGCGTCGCCGGCCGCTTGGCCCTCCACGAGCTCGGCGCCGGCTGAGCGCAGGAGGGCCAGCGCCGCGGTGTTTCCGGCGGTCGTGTCGGCCTCCAGCACTTCGGCGCCTGTTGCGGCCGCCCGGTCGATCACGAGACCAAGGGCAGCCCGGGCGATGCCGTGGCCGCGGAAGCCGCGGCCCAGCCAGATCCCCGTTTCCAGCGAGTCCGCCCCGGTCCGCTTGAGCCTGATTGAACCCGCGAGTTCCCCGTCGGCGCTGATGGCCCAGCTTTTCTGCCGCGCGGGGCTGTCGAGCCCTGCCGCCGCGTGGTGGTATTCGCGGAACCAGCTGATCCGTTCCGAATTCCAGCCGGCGGCGCTGCCCAGCGGAGGCGTCACCTCGTCGGCGTCGGCGTCCTGGATCGCCACGGTCAGGAGCTGTTCCAGGACAGCGTCGGAGACGTCGACGAGCCGGACAGCGGCGGGGGAAGGCTCAGCCGAGGGGGACATCGATCCACTCCGTTTCTCCAGGCAGCAATTCGGCGGTGCCTGCCGACAGCGCGGCGAGCCGTTCGGCCGCCCGGCGCAGGTCCGCCCGGTCATCCGGCAGTGCAAGCCTCAGGACAGTAGTCTGCGCCTCATAACTGGTTTCGGCCATGACATATCCCGCGGCGCGCAGTTCGTTCTCCAGCCGTCCGGCCGCCGTGTGCGGCACCGTCACCGCGCAGATCCGCAGCCGGCGGCGCTGCACCAGCGGGGCCCGGTCCAGGCCGGCGGACACGGATTCGGAGTAGGCCCGGACGAGACCGCCGGCGCCGAGCAGGATCCCGCCGAAATAGCGCACGACGACGGCGGTCACGTCGCTCAGGTCCGTCACGCCGGGCACGGTCTCACGCTTCAGCAGCGCGTCGAGCATCGGAAGGCCCGCCGTGCCGGACGGCTCGCCGTCGTCGTTGGAGCGCTGCACATCGCGGTCCGGGCCGAGCACGAAGGCGGAGCAATGATGCCGGGCGTCGTGGAATTCCTTACGCAGTCCGGCGAGGACCGATCGGGCACTGTCCTCATCGGCGGTGCGGTGCAGCACGGTGATGAAGCGGGAGCGCTTCACCTCGATCTCGTGGCGGGACTGCTGGCCAGCCGCCAGCGTGGTGTAAACGGTGGCCCTGCTCTCCGGGAAAACCGCATCATCAGCCACCGGATCAGTTTAGTCTGGTGGGGTGCTGAAAATCGGGTTGACAGGCGGCATCGCCTCAGGCAAGTCAGTGGCTGCCGCGCGCCTGCGCGAACTCGGGGCGGTGGTGATCGACGCAGACGCGCTGGCCCGTGAGGTCGTGGAACCCGGAACGCCGGGACTTGCCAGGGTCGTAGAGGCCTTCAGCAATGCCATCCTGGCTCCCGACGGCGGCCTGGACCGACCCAAGCTCGGCGGCCTCGTCTTCGGCAACCCGGAACGCCTCGCGGTGCTCAACGGCATCATCCATCCCCTCGTGCGGGAACGCGCCGCCGCGCTGGCCGCCGCCGCTCCGAAAGGCGCCGTGGTGGTCCAGGACATCCCGCTGCTGGTCGAGACCGGCCAGGGCGCCAATTTCCATCTGGTCGTGGTGGTCGACGCCCCCGACGATGTCCGGGTGCAGCGCATGGTGCAGCACCGGCACCTGAGCGCTGAGGAAGCCCAAGCCAGGATGGCCGCCCAGGCCACGCGGGAGGACCGGCTGGCCGCGGCCGACATCGTCCTGGACAACTCGGGGTCAAAGGCCGAACTCCAGGACGCGGTGGACCGGCTCTGGAAGTTCCGGCTGGCACCGTTCGCCGGGAACCTGGCCAGGCACCGCCTCGCACCGCGCACCGGCGGCCCGGTGCTCATGCCCGCCAACCCGGACTGGCCCGCGCAGGCCGGCCGGCTCATGGCGCGGCTGCGCGCCGCCGCCGCGCAGGACATCCTGGCCCTGGACCATGTCGGTTCCACGGCTGTCCCCGGGCTCGACGCCAAGGACGTGCTTGACCTCCAGCTTGGCGTGGAGGACATGGCCGCGGCGGAACGGATCGCGCCGCTGCTCGCCGACGCCGGCTTCCCCGGCTGGCCCGGGATCACCTCGGACAACCCCAAACCCTCCCGCCCGGACCCCGCGGACTGGCGGAAGCGGATGCACGGCAACGCGGACCCCGGGCGCGCGGTCAACGTCCATGTCCGCGCGGTGGGATCCCCCGGCTGGCGGTTCGCGCTCTGCTTCCGGGACTGGCTGCGGGACGACGCGGCCGCCCGCGCCGACTACCTGGCCGAGAAGCGCCGCGTCGCCAAGCTCCACGGCGTGGACAAATCCACCGCCGGCTACGCCGCCGACAAGGAAGGCTGGTTCGCCAACTACGCCGCGCCACGGATGGACGCGTGGGCGCGGCGCACCGGCTGGCAGCCGCCGCCGTACATCACCCCCGCGCCGGAACGGGGACCGGAGGCCGCCCCGGATGCGGTACCGGGACCGCGCCATACCGGCCCCGGTACCGCCCAAAGCTGAATCAGGACATCCTGTCAGGGCCCGGCGGTAGATTAGATACATGAGCCTTGCCCAGCAGATCAACCGTGTCGTGGCGCCCTTCGAGGTCATCAGCGAGTTCCAGCCGGCCGGCGACCAGCCGGCCGCGATCGCGGAACTGACCGAACGCATCAAGAACGGCGAGAAGGACGTGGTGCTGCTCGGCGCCACCGGTACCGGCAAGAGCGCGACGACGGCGTGGCTGATCGAACAGGTCCAGCGGCCCACCCTGGTGATGGTCCAGAACAAAACCCTCGCCGCGCAGCTCGTCAATGAATTCCGCGAGCTGCTCCCAAACAACGCCGTCGAGTACTTCGTCTCCTACTACGACTACTACCAGCCGGAAGCCTACGTGGCGCAGACTGACACCTTCATCGAGAAGGACTCCTCCGTCAACGAGGAAGTCGAACGGCTCCGGCACTCCGCCACCAACGCGCTGCTGACCCGCCGGGACGTGATCGTCGTCGCCACCGTGTCCTGCATCTATGGCCTGGGCACCCCGGAAGAGTACATCGCAGGCATGGTGACGCTCCGCCAGGGCGCCCAGATGAACCGCGATGATCTGCTCCGGAAATTCGTTTCCATGCAGTACTCCCGCAACGACATGGACTTCCACCGCGGCACGTTCCGGGTCCGCGGCGACACCGTGGAAATCATCCCCATGTACGAGGAGCTGGCGATCCGGATCGAGTTCTTCGGCGACGAGATCGAGAACATCTACACCCTGCACCCGCTCACCGGGGAAATCATCCGGGATGAGACCGAGATGTACGTCTTCCCGGCCTCGCACTACGTGGCCGGTCCCGAACGCATGGGCCGGGCGATCAAGCGGATCGAGGACGAACTCGCCGAGCGGCTCCAGGTCCTGGAGAGCCAGAACAAGCTGGTGGAGGCGCAGCGCCTGCGGATGCGCACCACCTACGACCTCGAAATGATGCAGCAGATGGGCTTCTGCAACGGCATCGAGAACTACTCCAGCCACATCGACGGCCGCGCCCGCGGAACCGCGCCGCACTGCCTCATCGATTACTTCCCGGACGATTTCCTCCTGGTGATCGACGAATCGCACGTCACCGTGCCGCAGATCGGCGCGATGTATGAGGGCGACATGTCCCGCAAGCGGAACCTCGTCGACCACGGCTTCCGGCTGCCCTCCGCGATGGACAACCGGCCGCTGAAGTGGGATGAGTTCCAGGACCGCGTGGGCCAGACCGTCTATCTCTCCGCCACGCCGGGCAAGTATGAGCTCGGCAAGGCTGACGGCTTCGTGCAGCAGATCATCCGGCCCACCGGACTGATCGACCCCGAGATCGTCGTCAAGCCCACCAAGGGCCAGATCGATGACCTGCTCGGGGAAATCAAGACCCGCACGGCGAAGAACGAGCGCGTGCTGGTCACCACCCTGACCAAGCGGATGGCCGAGGACCTCACCGACTACCTGCTGGGCCACGGCGTGAAGGTCGAATATCTGCACTCGGACGTCGACACCCTGCGCCGGGTGGAGCTGCTCCGCGAGCTCCGGATGGGCGTCTTCGACGTGCTGGTGGGCATCAACCTGCTCCGCGAAGGGCTGGACCTGCCCGAGGTATCGCTGGTGAGCATCCTGGACGCCGACAAGGAAGGCTTCCTGCGTTCGGCGACCTCGCTGATCCAGACGGTCGGCCGTGCCGCCCGCAACGTCTCCGGCGAGGTGCACATGTACGCGGACCGGATCACCGATTCGATGGCCAAGGCCATCGACGAGACCAACCGGCGCCGCGAGATCCAGGTTGCCTACAACACCAAGCACGGGATCGATCCGCAGCCGCTGCGGAAGAAGATCGCCGACATCACCGACCAGATCGCCAAGGAGGACGCCGACACCCGCGAACTCCTCGCCAACGCCGGCAAGGCACGCGGCAAGGGAAAGGGCGCCACCAAGGTACGGGCGGACGGCCTGGCGGCTGCACCTGCCGAGGACCTCGTGGGCCTGATCGAGCAACTCACCGAACAGATGCATGCCGCCGCCGGGGAGCTCCAGTTTGAGCTGGCCGCGCGGCTGCGTGACGAGGTGGGGGAGCTCAAGAAGGAACTGCGCCAGATGCAGGCTGCCGGGCACGCCTAGGGTAATGTTGGTCGGACGTAGGGGAGTATCCCAAGCGCTACGATCGTCAACACGTATGGCACAGATGCCCTGCCGGGCGTAGCGGGCAGCCACGCAGCACCAGGTACGTCGTACCGGACATGCGGGCCAGTCGGAGAGACTTACACCGATGAGTCACACCCTGCGAAAGGTATCTTCGTGCCCGAACTTCCCGTCTGGTTCGAGATCGGCTCCTTCGTCGTTCTCGGCATCATCCTGGCCATTGACCTGCTGCTGGTCCTCAAACGTCCGCACGAGCCCTCCATGAAGGAAGCCGGCCTGTGGGTGTCCTTCTACATTGCCCTCGCGCTGCTTTTCGCCGGAGCCATGTTCGTCTTCACCGGCCCGGAGTACGGCGGCCAGTTCATCGCCGGCTGGGTCACGGAATACAGCCTCAGCATCGACAACCTGTTCGTCTTCATCATCATCATGGCCCGGTTCTCGGTACCCCGTAAGTACCAGCAGGAAGTGCTGATGGTCGGCATCATCATCGCGCTGATCCTCCGCGGCATCTTCATCCTGCTCGGCGCCATCGTGATCGAACAGTTCAGCTGGGTCTTCTACATCTTCGGCGTCTTCCTGCTCTGGACCGCATGGAAGCAGGCCCAGGACGACGGTGAGGATGAAGAGGACAAGGAAAACCCGCTCATCGCCCGGATCCGCAAGGTCCTGCCCATGTCGGAGAAGTTCGACGGCGGAAAGCTCCGCACCGTCGTTGACGGCAAGAAGGTCTTCACCCCCATGCTGATCGTCTTCGTGACCATCGGCCTCACGGACCTGCTCTTCGCGGTGGACTCGATCCCGGCCATCTTCGGCCTGACCCAGAGCGCCTTCATCGTTTTCACCGCCAACATTTTCGCCCTGATGGGCCTGCGGCAGCTCTACTTCCTGCTCGGCGGCCTGATGACACGTCTGATCTACCTGAAGCACGCACTCTCGGTGATCCTTGCGTTCATCGGCGTGAAGCTGGTCCTGCACGCCATGCACGTTAACGAACTGCCCTTCATCAACGGCGGCCAGCACATCGAGTGGGCGCCCGAGATCCCGACGTACGTCTCCCTCGGGGTGATCATCGGCACCATCATCGTCGCCGTCATCGCCAGCCTGATCAGCTCCAAGTCCTCACAGTCGAAGCTGGACGCGCGGCTGGAAGAGGACTCCCGCAAGAGCCTGAGCGACGCGGAGTAGCCCAGCGGTCCGGCTAAGCTCGGACCGCGAAAATCTTTGACCCTGCGGCAGTACTAAGGAACGGCGCTGGACCCGCAACGGGTCCAGCGCCGTACCGTTTGGGTGCTGAGTACGGCCCAGCTCCTCGGCGGGATGGGCGGCGGGGCCAGCCTGTCCGTCGGGTCCCTGCTGGCGGTCCAGCTCTCCGGCTCGAACGCCTGGGCCGGCTCGGTCACCACCACCATGACCCTCGGAGCCGCGGCGGCAGCCCTGCCCCTCGCCGGGCGCGCCGGACGGCATGGCCGGCGCGCGTCCCTCATCACGGGTCTGCTCTCCGCCATGGCCGGGGCCCTGCTGGTGATCGTCGCCACGGTCACGGGCAGCTTCCCGGTGCTGCTGCTCGCCTCGGCCCTGCTTGGACTCGGCACGGCCGCCAACCAGCAGGCCCGCTTCGCGGCCGTCGACCTCGCCGAACCGGAACACCGCGGCCGTTCCCTGGCGATCGTGGTGTGGGCCGTGACAATCGGCGCTGTCGCCGGCCCGAACCTAATCCGCCCCGGTGCCCTCGTCGGCGAGGCCCTCGGCCTGCCGGCGCTGGCCGGGCCCTTTGTCTTCTCCACGGCGGGGCTGGCGCTGGCCGCTTTGCTGCTGCTCATCTGCCTGCGCCCGGATCCGCTGCTGCTGGCCGACCGGCTCCGCTCCGCCCGGCAGCAGCCCGCCGCCGGAGGCAGCACCGGAGGCAGCGCCGGATCCACAGCCACGGGCACTGACAGCACGAGGCGGTGGCACGGCCTCCGTCACGGCATGCGACCCATCCGTGACTCGCCCTGGGCCGCGCTGGCCCTCGTCGCCGATATTGCGGCGCACGGCTGCATGGCCGCCGTGATGTCGATGACGCCCCTGCACCTGCAGCTGCTGACCGAGGGGCCCCTGGCCGGCATGCCGGCCGGCTCCCGGTCATCCTGCTGGGCCACAGACTGATCGCTGTCCGTCCTTGTCGCCGGTTTCGGCCAGGCCCAGCCGGCCCTGGTGATGGCCGGGGTCGGCTATCAGGGCCTCAACTTTTCTTCCGCTGCCGTCGCGGCGGTGGTGTTCGCCGTCGCCCTCCGCGCTGCCGCGCAAGGCCGCAGCGCATCAGCGGCGGCCCAGGCGCAGTAGCCCAGGACCCGGGCCGCTCCGCTTTTTCAGTACCGGCTCAGTCCCGGACGGAGCGGGTCAAGCCCAGGAGACGGGAGAAGATGCCCTCTCCGTCGTCCGCGATGCCGTCATGGTGGAACTCCGCCGACTCCCAGACCTGCAGGCCGCGGACGGCCGCGGCCGTCTCGAGCGAGAGATCGCGGTCGACGTAGATGTCCTCGCTGTACACGGCGGCCGCCACCGGGACGGTGTTGCGCGCGAGCCGGTCGGGATCGTAGAGCGGGGACCAGTCGTCCTTTTCGGCGAGGAGCCGGGCAACGCTCCGCAGCGGCCGGAGGGCGGGATCCTGCTCGAAGTACCAGGGGTAGACCATTTCGCCGGTGAGCAGCGGCTCGGGGGCGTCCGGGGAGAACTCCGGGAAGTCCCTCAGCACACGCCAGGCAGCCCAGTCCGTGGACTCGCCCTGGCCGTAGATGGATTCGTGCATCAGCGCGTACAGCGGGTTGCCGGACCGGGACACCAGCCCGCGGACCTGGTCAAGGAAGGCGTCCGAAAGCCGGTCGCCGCCGGGTGTGGCCACGAAGGCATCCTCCAGCAGGTGGTGCAGGGCATCCACCCTGGTGTTTCCGCCCAGGAAGGACCCGACCATCTGAAAGCGTTCCACGGTGAGCCGTTCTCCGTCGGACAGGAATTCCTCCGACCCGCGGAGGTGCCGGGCGATCCGGGTGACCTCCGCCCGGTCCTCGGGATACCGTCCGAAGTATTCGGCGTTGCGCGCCGCCACCCGGCGGAACGTGGACTGGTAGACCCGGTCCGCTGGCCCCGAGAGCGGCGCGAGGCCGCCGGTAATCAGGGCCTCACGCAGGCCCTCGGGGGCGAAGGACAGGTAGCTGAGCGCACAGAAGCCGCCGTAGCTCTGGCCGTAGATTGTCCACGGGCCGGAGCCCAGGGCCAGCCGGATCGCCTCGGCATCGGCGACAATCGAATCCGCCCGGAAGTGCGCCAGGTAATCCGCCTGGTCGGCGTCGGTCCCGCGCAGCGGCAGCGTTTTGCGGTCGATGGGGGACGACAGGCCGGTGCCGCGCTGGTCCAGCATGAGGATGCGGAAGTCCCTCGCGGCGGCCTTGCTCCAGCCGCCGAGCGCCGGAAGACGGCTGCCGCGGCCGCCCGGGCCGCCCTGGAGGTAGAGCAGCCACGGGAGCTGGGCCGATTCTTCCACGCTGTGGTCGGTGGAGACGTATTCGCGGGCAAAGACGGTGACGGTCTCGCCGGCCGTCCCGGCACCGAAATGGTCCAGCGGCACCTCGAAGTAGTGTTCCGCGGTGCGCATTCCGCGATATTCGTGCCGCGCCTTGATGGTGTGGGGGACCGCGGGCCGCGCAGCCTCCAGCAGATCCGCAGCCTCCAGCAGATCCGCGGCGCCAGACCCGATCACGGGCAGGTCCGCCACGGGCCGGTCCGCCACGGGTCGGTGAGAAATGGGCAGGGGCCGGTGAGAAACGGGCAGGTCCGCCACGGGCCGGTCAGCCACGGGCCTGGGCGTCACGGGCAGCGCCAAAGGCTTCAAGCGCCTCGCCGGTGAGCCGGAAGGTGGACCACCCGTCCATCGGGGCGGCGCCGAGCCTCCTGTAGAAGTTGATGGAGGGCTCGTTCCAGTCCAGGACGCTCCATTCGACGCGGGCGTAGCCGCGGTCGACGGCGGTGGCGGCCAGGTGCTGCAGGAGTGCCTTGCCGTGGCCTTCCCCGCGGGCCTCGGGCCGGACGTAGAGGTCCTCCAGGTAAATGCCGTGGACGCCCTCCCAGGTGGAGTAGTTCAGGAACCAGAGGGCGAAGCCCCGGACGTCCCCGTCCTCGTTTTCGGCCATCGCCGCGAACACCCGCGGGTTCTCGCCAAACAGGGCCTCGGTCAGCATCCCGGGGGTATTACGGACGGCGTCCGGTTCCCTCTCGTAGATTGCGAGGTCATGGATCATCTGCAGGATTGCGGGGACGTCGTTCGCTGTCGCGGGCCGGATTACGCTCATTGTTCGAGTTTACCCGGGGCGCCCCGGAGCTGCCGGACCAAGGTTACCGGCACGCCTAGAGCCGGTTCACGTCCGTCACCCGCACGACGGCCGTGCCGGTCTCGTCGGATGCCGCGAGGTCCACCTCCGCGGAGATGCCCCAGTCGTGGTTGCCGGCCGGATCCTCGAAGATCTGCCGGACCTTCCACATCCCGGGTTCCTCGGTGATGATCAGCAGGCCCGGGCCGCGGGCGTCCGGGCCGGTGCCGATGTCGTCGTGTTCGTCGAAGTAGTCATCCAGCATGTCCTCCCAGCGCTCGGAATCCCAGCCGGATCCGGCATCGAGCTCGCCGAGGGCGGCGGCGTCCTCGTCCGCGAAGAGCTCCACGCGCCGGAACATCTCATTGCGGACCATCACCCGGAAGGCGCGGACGTTGGAGGTCAGGGACGGCGGCGGGGGCGGGGGAGCGTCGTGCGGCGTCGGGGCCTTGCCGGAGGTGAGCTCCTCCCACTCATCGAGCAGGCTGGAGTCGACCTGGCGGACCAGTTCGCCGAGCCACGCGATCAGGTCCTCGAGGTCCTCCCGGAGGGCGTCCTGCGGGACGGTCTGCCGCAGGGCCTTGAAGCCGTCGGCAAGGTAGCGCAGCACGATGCCCTCCGAGCGCGCCAGTCCGTAGAACTGGACGAACTCCCCGAAGTTCATCGCCCGTTCGTACATGTCCCGGACCACGGACTTGGGGGCCAGTTCGAAATCACCGATCCAGGGGGCGGCCCGGCGGTAGACATCGAAGGCCTCCCCGAGGATTTCCGCGAGCGGCTGCGGGTAGGTGACCTCCTCCAGCATGGCCATACGCTGGTCGTACTCGATGCCGTCGGCCTTCATCGCGGCAATCGCCTCACCGCGCGCCTTCTTTTGCTGCGCGGACAGGATCTGCCGGGGCTTTTCCAGCGTGGACTCAATCACGGACACCACGTCCAGGGCGTACGACGGCGACTCCGGGTCCAGCAGCTCCAGCGCCGCGAGGGCGAAGGGGGACAGCGGCTGGTTCAGGGCGAAGTTGGCCTGCAGATGGACCGTCAGACGGACCGTGCGGCCGTCCCCGCCCTGCTCCTCCGGCGGGATCCGTTCCACGACGCCGGCGGCCAGCAGCTCGCGGTAGATACCGAGGGCCCGCTTCATCAGCTGCAGCTGGGAGGAGCGCGGCTCATGGTTTTCGGTGAGCAGCCGGCGGGCGGCCTTGAACGGATCGCCAGGCCGTTCCATCAGGTTCATCAGCATCGCGTGGGTCACGGTGAAACTGGACGTGAGCGGATCCGGGACGGATTCCACAAGGCGTTTGTAGGTCGGTTCGCCCCAGGACACGAAGCCCTCGGGCGGCTTCTTCTTGACCACCTGGCGGAGCTTCTTCTGGTCGTCGCCGAACTTGGCCGTGGCCTTGGCCATCGCCCTGACGTTCTCGGTGACGTGCTCCGGGGCCTGCACCACGACCGTCCCTGCGGTGTCGTAGCCGGCCCGTCCGGCGCGTCCGGCGATCTGGTGGAATTCGCGGGAGTTCAGCAGCCGGGTGCGGACGCCGTCGTACTTGCTCAGCGCAGTGAGCAGTACGGTTCGGATGGGGACGTTGATGCCCACACCGAGGGTGTCGGTCCCGCAGATGACCTTGAGCAGCCCGGCCTGGGCGAGCTGTTCCACCAGCCGGCGGTATTTGGGCAGCATGCCGGCGTGGTGCACGCCGATGCCGTGCCGGACCAGCCGGTTGAGGGTCTTGCCGAAGCCGGCCGCGAAGCGGAACCCGGCGATCAGCTCGGCGATTTTGTCCTTCTCCTCGCGGGTGCAGACGTTGATGCTCATCAGGTTCTGGGCCCGGTCAATTGCCTCCACCTGGCTGAAGTGCACCACGTAGACGGGAACCTGCTTGGTGGCGAGGAGTTCCTCCAGCGTCTCGTGCACTGGCGTCTGTTCGTAGTAGTAGTGCAGCGGGATGGGCCGCTCCACCGAACTGACGGTCGTCGTCGGGCGGCCGGTCAGCGCGGTGATGCCGGCTTCGAAGCGGCTGACGTCGCCGAGCGTGGCAGACATCAGCAGGAACTGCGCCTGCGGGAGTTCCAGCAGCGGGACCTGCCAGGCCCAGCCGCGTTGCGGGTCGGAGTAGAAGTGGAACTCGTCCATGATGACGGCGCCGAGTTCTGCGGCGGCACCCTCGCGGAGGGCGATGTTGGCCAGGATCTCCGCGGTGCAGCAGATGATCGGGGCGTCCTGGTTGACGCCGGAGTCGCCGGTGATCATACCGACGTTCTCGGCGCCGAAGATCTCGCACAGGGCGAAGAACTTCTCCGAGACGAGCGCCTTGATGGGAGCGGTGTAGTAACTGCGCTGTCCGCGCGCCATGGCCTGGAAGTGCATGGCGATGGCAACCAGGGATTTGCCGGAACCGGTGGGGGTCGCCAGGATCACGTTGGCGCCGGAGGCAAGCTCCATGATGGCCTCGTCCTGGGCGGTGTACAGGGCCAGCCCGCGGGTTTCCGTCCACTCGACGAAGCGGGTGTAGAGCTCGTCCGGGTCGAGTCCGGCGCGGCTGGGGACCCGGGCGGCCGGGGCGGGGAGCTGATCTACAAGTTTCATTGCTCACCAGCTTAGTGGCCGGCGCCGGGGCGGTAGGGGCGCCCGCCCCCTGCGCCGTGGTTCCGTGCGGGGTTAGGCTTCGTACTTCGCATCGTTGGCCGGTGAGGGGAGGACAGCAGTGAAATGGGATCCCGCCAAGTACGTGCAGTTCGGAGACTACCGGGACAGGCCGTACTTTGACCTGACGGCCCGGGTCCATGCGGACGCTCCCCGGCACGTCGTCGATCTTGGCTGCGGCCCCGGGAACCTGACAGCCACCCTTGCCGAGCGCTGGCCCGGGGCGAAGATCACGGGCCTGGATTCCTCAGCGGAGATGCTGGCCCGGTCCGCGGTCCATACCGACCGGCTGCCCAATCTCGCCTTCGGCCAGGCGGACATCGCCCACTGGATGCCCTCGGAGGAGACCGACGTCGTGGTGACCAACGCGGCCCTGCAGTGGGTTCCCGGCCACCGGAACATGCTGAAGGGGTGGCTTGCCGCGCTCAAACCCGGCGCTTGGTTCGCCCTGCAGGTGCCCGGCAACTTCAACGCGCCCTCGCACACGCTGATGCGCGGCCTCGCGGAGTCCGGGGCGTGGGCCGGCCGCCTCGCCGGCGTGCTGCGCCATGACGACGTCGTGGGCGGGCCGGAGGACTACCTGGACATCATGCTCGACGCCGGCTGCGACGCGGACGCGTGGGAGAGCACCTACTGCCAGCTCCTCCACGGCACGAACCCCGTGCTGGAGTGGGTCCGCGGCACGGGACTCCGGCCGGTGCTCGCCGCCCTGTCCGCCGAGGACGCCCGGGATTTTGAAGCAGAATACTCAGCGCGGCTCGCCGTGGCCTACCCGGCCGGCCCGCATGGCACGGTGTTTCCGTTCCGCCGGGTCTTCGCTGTGGCCCGCAAGCGGGAATGACCCCCCGGCCGGCACCTCAGGACCGGCACCCAGGCCGGCAGCAGGACCGGCGACAGGGCCGGACACCGCATGACAACAAAGCAGTGTGTGATCGTGCTTACAATGACGAAGCAGCGTGGGGGCGGCTGTCTTTGACGAATCTGGATCTGTGCCCTGGTCCAGCGATGGAGGTTTAGTGCTTATTGGCCTGATGGGCCGGCAGTTGGCCGCCCACAAAGGGACCGTACTGGCCATCGTCGTCCTGCAGCTCGTGCAGACCACGGCCAACCTGCTCCTCCCCACCCTGAACGCGGCCATCATCGACGACGGGATCGTTGGCGGCAACGTGCCGCAGATCCTGAACCTGGGGTCCTGGATGGCCGCGATCGCCGGGGTGCAGGTCGCGGCGGCGGCCGCCGCAGGGTACCTGGGCGCGGTGGTGGCCATGGAGGTCGGCCGGCAGCTGCGCGAGGAGATGTTTGCCAAAGTGCAGGCCATGTCCTCGCAGGAAGTCGGCGCGTTCGGCCCCGCCAGCCTGCTGACCAGGGCCACCAACGACGTCGCGCAGATCCAGAACCTTGCGGTCCTCGTGTTCACGATGCTCGTCGCCGCGCCCGCCATCTTCGTCGGCGGCATCGTGCTGGCCCTGCAGCAGGACGTCGCCTTGTCCGCCATCGTGGTCGCCGTGATTCCGGTGCTGGCGGTCATCATGTTCCTGATCGTGCGCCGCCTCGTTCCGCTCTACCGGCAGGGCCAGAAGCTCGTCGACCGGGTCAGCCGGGTGTTGCGTGAGCAGATCGTCGGAGCCAACGTCATCCGCGGCTTTGTCCGCCAGGGGCACGAAATCCGCCGCTTCCAGGGGGTCAACAGGGCCCTGACGCAGAACAACCTGCGGTCCGCGCTGCTGGTCGCCGGCATGATGCCGCTGATCATGCTCGTCGTTAACCTGTCCTCTGTTGGTGTGGTCTGGTTCGGCGGGCACCGGATCCAGTCCGGGGAGATGCGGCTGGGTGCATTGACGGCGTTCATCGCCTACATCCTGCAGATCCTGATCGCGATCATGATGGCGATGTACGTCTTTATGACGGCGCCCCGCGCGGCCGCCTGCGCGGAGCGGGTACAGGCGGTCCTCGACACGGCCCCCGGGATCACTGACGGTCCGGGCGGCGCCACGCCCGAGGGCAACGCCGTAGAATTCCGGAACGTCTCCTTCGCGTACCCGGGCGCCGAGTACCCGGTCCTCGACGGCATCAGCTTCACGGCCGTTCCCGGGACGGTGACCGCGGTCATCGGCGCCACCGGCAGCGGCAAGACCACCCTGCTGAACCTGCTGCCACGCTTCCTGGCGGCCACCGGCGGCGAGATCAGGGTTGGCGGCTGCGAGGTGCGCGGCATGCCCCTGGACACGCTGCGGAGCCTGATCGCCGTCGTTCCCCAGCATTCCTATCTATTCTCCGGGACGCTCGCCGAGAACCTGAGGATGGCGGCCCCCGCGGCGACGGACCAGGACCTCTGGCGCGTCCTGGCCAGCGCGCAGGCCGCGGATTTTGTCAGGAAACTGCCGCAGGGGCTGGACGCGCCGGTGAACCAGGGCGGCACGAACTTTTCCGGCGGCCAGCGGCAGCGCCTGTGCATCGCGCGCGCGTTGCTCCGCGAGGCGCCCGTGTACCTGTTCGACGACAGTTTCTCGGCGCTGGACTACGGCACCGACTACCGGCTCCGGGAGGCGATGCGGCCGCTGCTGCGTACCGCCACCGTACTGATCGTCGCTGAACGGATCGCTACGATCGTGGACGCCGGGCTGATCCTGCTCCTTGAAGACGGCCGGATCGTGGCGCAGGGGACACACCAGCAACTGATGGAGTCATCGCACGGCTACCGGGAGATCGCCGCCTCCCAGCTCGTCCTGGAGGAGACCCTGTGACCCCGGAACAGTCGCTCGAAACCGGGACCGCCGCCGCCCGCGCCGCCCGCGACGCCAGAGACCAGCCGCTGGTGGACGCCCCGTCCGGCGGACGCAGCGAAGCCCTCCCGGGGGTGCCTGCCGAGGAGCCCCCGAAGGGCGGCCGGTTCCGCTGGCGGACCGCCGGACGGCTGCTCAGACTGCTCCGGCCCTCGAATTGGCGGATGGCCGGCGTCATCGCCGCCACCTGCGCCTTCGTGACGCTCAACGTGGCGGCACCGAAAGTCCTGGGTGACGCCACCGACGTCGTCGTCGAGGGCGTGGTGGGGGGATCCTTCAACCAGGAAAAACTGGCTGCGCTGCTGGCGGCGGTCTCCGTCATGTATCTGGGGGCCTCCGTCTTCAGCTGGGTCCAGGGGACCCTGACGGCCGTTGCCGTGCAGCGGCTGGGCTACGGGCTGCGGGCCTCGGTGGAGGAAAAACTGCACGTCCTGCCGTCCGGCCATTTTGACGTCCAGCACCGCGGGGACGTGCTGAGCCGCGCCACCAACGACGTCGACAACATCGCGCAGGCCCTCAACCAGCTCCTCAACCAGCTCATCCTGTCGCTGCTGATGCTCTCCGGAGCGCTGGCCATGATGCTGTGGCTCTCACCGGTCCTGGCCCTGATCGCGCTGGTTTCCGTCCCGGTGTCCACCTTCATCACCGTCCTGGTGGCCCGGAAATCCTCGGTCCACTTCACCGAGCAGTGGGGGAGCACGGGGGAGCTGCACGCGCAGCTGGAGGAGTTCTTCACCGGCCACGAAGTCGTCAAGGCCTTCGGCCGGCAGGAGGCAGCCACCGCCAGGTTCAAGGCCGGCAACGACAAACTCTGCCGGGCCAGTGCCCGCGCGCAATACGTGTCCGGCGTCGTGCAGCCCCTGATGGTTTTTGTGTCCAACCTCAACTACATCGCCGTGGCCGTTGTCGGTGCGCTCCAGGTCCTCGCCGGCGCCATGACCATCGGCGGACTTCAGGCCTTCATCCAGTTCAGCCGGCTCTTCAGCCAGCCGATGGGGCAGATCGGCGGCATGCTGACCCTCATGCAGTCCTGCCTCGTCTCGGCGGGCCGGGTCTTCGAACTCCTGGACGCGCCGGAGATCCCGGCTGAGGTCCCGACCGAGGCTGCCGGGGGCACGGCCCCGTCACCAGCTGTTGGTTCCCCCGAAGCCGGCGCAGCCGCTACCGCCGGTGCAGCCGCAGCCGCCGGCCGGGTTGCAGGGCCAGCCGCTGCCGCCGGCCGGGTTGCCTTCGAGCACGTCAGCTTCGGCTATTACCCGGGCTCACCCGTGGTCAAGGACCTCTGCTTTGCCGTGGAACCCGGGCAGACCGTCGCGATCGTCGGCCAGACCGGTGCCGGGAAGACCACCGTGGTGAACCTCCTGATGCGCTTCTACGAACCGGACTCCGGCCTGATCACCGTCGACGGCCAGGACACCGCGGAGCTGACCCGGGACGAACTGCGCTCCAATTTCGGCACGGTGCTGCAGGACACCTGGCTGTTCACCGGCACCATCCGGGACAACATCGAATACGGACGCCCCGGCGCCGACGACGCCGCGGTCACGGCCGCCGCGCAGGCCAGCCACGTGCACCAGTTCGTCCGGGCCCTGCCCGGCGGGTACGCGACGATGCTCGGCAACGACGGCGATTCGCTGAGCCGCGGCCAGCGCCAGCTCATCTCGATCGCACGGGCCCAATTGGCCGGGCGCAACATCCTCGTCCTCGACGAGGCGACCAGCTCGGTGGACAGCCGCACCGAAGTGCAAATCCGGCAGGCCATGCACCGGCTACGGCAGGGGCGCACCAGCTTCGTCATTGCCCACCGCTTGTCCACCGTCCGGGACGCTGATCTAATTCTGGTCATGGACCAGGGACGGATCGTTGAGCAGGGGACCCACCAGCAACTGATAAATAGGGGTGGACTTTACCGGAAACTGTATGAGGCGCAGTTCGCCCGCCGCGAACAACCCAAGCATGCCCAGGAGCCCGTACAGTGACACCCACCGAAACCTCAATCGCGCCGTTCCCCGGCACTTGGCGGCCCAATCCCGGCAGCTCCGTCCCGCTGTTTGAACAGCTCCGGCTCAACATCATTGAACGGGCTGACAACGGGACCCTGGCGCCCGGGACCAGGCTCCCCGCCGTCCGGAGCCTGGCCGGTGAGCTGGGGGTCGCCCCCCATACGGTGGCCCGCGCCTACAAGGAACTCGAGGCCGCCGGGGTCGTGGTGACCCGGGGCCGGAACGGGACGGTAGTGTGCGCCCGGGACGAGGCCTGGAGCTCGCTTTCCGCTGCCGCCGCTGAGTTCGCCGCCGCGGCGAAGGCCCGCGGCGCCAGCTTCGCCGAGGCCGTGCAGCTGCTCGCCGCCGCGTACGACCGCGAGTAGCGGAGGCGGTCGCATACCGGGCGGCGTTTGCCGGCCGGGAGCACGCCGGGGAATGGAAGTTCGAAGAAGTTTTCGATTAGCATTGGTAGCGTGCCTAAAGCCGTAGCTGAAGATCCAGCCGTTGACTCCCCGACCTCCCTTCCGATGAGTCCGGCAACACCGGTCCGCGGGGAGGACCCCCGCCCCGCGCTGAAACGCCCGGACATGTCCCGTCTCGTCGTCAAGGGCGCCCGCGAACACAACCTGCGCAACGTGGACCTGGACCTGCCCCGGGACTCCATGATCGTCTTCACCGGACTCTCCGGCTCGGGCAAGTCCTCCCTGGCGTTCGACACGATCTTCGCCGAGGGCCAGCGCCGCTACGTCGAATCGCTCTCCGCCTACGCCCGGCAGTTCCTGGGCCAGGTGGACAAGCCCGACGTCGACTTCATCGAAGGGCTCTCGCCCGCGGTGTCCATCGACCAGAAGTCCACCAGCAAGAACCCCCGCTCCACCGTGGGCACCATCACCGAGATCTACGACTACATGCGCCTGCTGTGGGCCCGCGTCGGCCGCCCGTATTGCCCCATCTGCGGGGAGCTCGTCGCGAAGCAGACCCCGCAGCAGATCGTCGACCAGCTGCTGGAACTGCCGGAGGGCACCCGCTTCCAGGTCCTGGCCCCCGTGGTCCGCGGCCGCAAGGGCGAATTCGTCGAGCTGTTCAAGGAACTCACCGCCAAGGGCTACTCGCGGGCCCGGGTCGATGACAAGCTGATCCAGCTGAGCGATCCGCCCAAGCTGGGCAAGCAGTTCAAGCACACCATCGAAGTGGTCGTGGACCGCCTCGTGGTCAAGGAAGGCATCAGCCAGCGCCTCACCGACTCGGTGGAAACCGCCCTCGGCCTGGCCGAGGGCCGGATCCTCGCCGAATTCGTCGACCTCGACGCCGACGACCCGGAACGCATCCGGGCGTTCTCCGAACACCTCGCCTGCCCCAATGAGCACCCGCTCGCGATCGACGAGATCGAACCGCGCTCCTTCTCCTTCAACAACCCCTTCGGCGCCTGCTCCGCCTGCAGCGGCATCGGCACGAAGCTGGAGGTCGACGAGGAACTCATCATTCCGAACGGGGAACTGTCCCTCTCGGAGGGGGCCATCGCACCCTGGTCACTCGGCACCGCGACGACGGAGTACTGGAACCGCCTGCTCGGCGGACTCGCCAAGGAACTCGGCTTCTCGATGACAACACCGTGGGACAAACTCTCCGAGGACACCCGCCAGACCGTACTGCACGGCAAGGACCACAAAGTCGTGGTGCAGTACCGCAACCGCTTCGGCCGGGAACGCAAGTACAGCACCGGCTTCGAGGGCGTCATCCAGTACGTCCACCGCAAACACCTGGAAACGGACTCGGACTCGGCCCGGGACCGCTACGAGGAGTACATGCGGCAGATTCCGTGCCCGGCCTGCAAGGGCGCACGGCTGAACCCGGCGTCGCTTTCGGTCCTGATCAACGGCAAGTCCATTGCCGAGGTCGCCGCCCTGCCGATGCGCGAATGCGCCCACTTCCTGGACAACCTGGTGCTCACCGGCCGCGAAGCCCAGATCGCGAACCAGGTCCTCAAGGAGATCCAGGCCCGCCTGACCTTCCTGCTCGACGTCGGCCTGGAGTACCTCAACCTCGAACGTCCCTCCGGCACCCTGTCCGGCGGCGAAGCGCAGCGCATCCGGCTGGCCACCCAGATAGGCTCCGGCCTCGTTGGCGTGCTCTACGTCCTGGACGAGCCGTCCATCGGCCTGCACCAGCGCGACAACCGCCGTCTCATCGAAACCCTCACCCGGCTGCGGGACCTCGGCAACACCCTGATTGTGGTGGAACACGACGAGGACACCATCCAGGAAGCCGACTGGGTGGTGGACATCGGACCGGGAGCCGGCGAACACGGCGGCATGGTGGTGCACTCCGGTTCCTACGAGGACCTGCTCAAGAACACCGAATCGCTCACCGGCGACTACCTCTCCGGCCGGAAACAGATTGAAATCCCCAAGAAGCGGCGCAAGTACGACAAAAAGCGCGAACTCAAGGTGGTCGGGGCCAAGGAGAACAACCTCCTGAACGTGGATGCCACGTTCCCGCTCGGCCTGTTCACCGCGGTGACCGGCGTCAGCGGCTCCGGAAAGTCCACCCTGGTCAACGAGATCCTCTACAAGGTCCTCGCCAACAAGCTCAACGGCGCCAAGCAGGTGGCGGGGCGGCACAAGTCGATCCAGGGGCTCGAGCACCTCGACAAGGTGGTCCACGTCGACCAGAGCCCGATCGGCCGCACCCCGCGCTCCAACCCGGCGACCTACACGGGTGTCTTTGACAACATCCGCAAGCTGTTCGCCGACACCACCGAGGCCAAGATCCGCGGCTACCTGCCGGGCCGGTTCTCATTCAATGTCAAGGGCGGCCGCTGCGAGGCCTGCTCCGGTGACGGCACCCTGAAGATCGAAATGAACTTCCTGCCGGACGTCTATGTGCCCTGCGAGGTGTGCCACGGCGCCCGGTACAACCGCGAAACCCTGGAAGTCCACTACAAGGGCAAGACGATCGCCGATGTGCTGAACATGCCGATCGAGGAAGGCGCGGAGTTCTTCGCCGCCTTCTCCCCGATCGCCCGGCACCTCAGGACCCTCGTCGACGTCGGACTCGGCTACGTCCGGCTGGGCCAGCCCGCCACCACGCTTTCCGGCGGCGAGGCGCAGCGGGTTAAGCTCGCCGCCGAGCTGCAGAAACGCTCCAACGGGCGCAGCATCTACGTGCTGGACGAGCCCACCACGGGCCTGCATTTCGAGGACATCCGCAAGCTGCTCCTGGTCCTCCAGGGCCTGGTGGAAAAAGGCAACACGGTCATCACGATCGAACACAACCTTGATGTCATCAAGAGCGCCGACTGGATCGTGGACCTGGGCCCCGACGGCGGGTCCGGCGGCGGCCGCATCGTCGCCTCGGGAACGCCGGAGCAGGTTGCCAAGTCAACGGAAAGCCACACGGCAGCCTTCCTGGCCGAGATCCTGGCCTGACGCCTGCCCCGCACCGGGGCATCCGCCGCAGCAGCGGATGCCCCGGTGCGCTGCCCGGCCAGGTATTCCCTGTATATTCCCAGCGGGGTATGCGAGTTTCGGGCATCCGTTCACTCGTGAGAAACTAAGCCGGTGACCCAAACAACAGTGCCCGTGATCTTCGACCTCGACGGCACTCTCGTCGATCCGGCCGGCGGAATCTCGGACGGCATCGCAGCGGCCCTCACGGAGCTCGGACTCGGTATCCCCGGCAAGGCCCAAATGGATGCCATGATCGGCCCGAAACTCAGCCATTCCCTCACGGACATCGCCGGGGTCCCCGCCTGCCAACTCGACGACGCCATCCGGATCTACCGCGCGCACTACCTTGCCACGGGTATCGCCCAAAGCCGGCTCTACCCCGGCATCCGTGCCCTGCTCGAATCGTTTGCCGAAGCCGGCCGGCCAATCGCCGTCGCCACCCAGAAGCCCGAGGGCCTCGCCCGGACCGTGCTCGAGCACCACGGCATAGCGGCCCTGTTCCACACCATCCGCGGCTCGGCGGCCGACGAGGCGGCAGCAGCCGGGGTGCCGTCGGGAAAAGCCGGAATCGTGGCAGCAGCCCTGGCCGACTTTGCCACCCGCCACGGGCTGGACACGGACCACGCCGTGATGGTGGGGGACCGTGCCCAGGATGTGGCCGGAGCGGCGGCCAATGGCCTGGACTGCATCGGCGTAGGCTGGGGTTTCGCTCCGGCCGGTGAACTGCATACGGCCGGCGCCGTGGAGATTGTGCACAGCAGCACTGCCCTGCACGACGCCGTGGCCCGCCGGGACACGCTGCGGGCCGCCGCTGTGCGGCCCACCCCGTGACGAGCACCGCAGTGATCCCTTTCCTGTTGACCGAAGCCCAAGACGAGGTGCACACCGATGGCAATGTTTGATGCAATCCGCTGGACCACGCGGGGACTGGTCACCTCGACGTGCCGGCCCACGGTTATCGGACTCGACAACGTGCCCAAGGAGGGCCCGTTCATCGTGGCGCCCAACCACCTGTCGTTCCTCGACAGCGTGATCGTCCAGGCGCTCATGCCCCGGCCCGTCGCCTTCTTCGCCAAAGCGGAATATTTCACCACCGGCGGGATCAAGGGCAAGGCCATGAAATCCTTCTTCGAGGCTGTCGGCTCCATCCCGGTGGAACGCGGCGAACAGGCCGCCAGCGTCCAGGCCCTGAAAACCCTGCTGGCAATCCTCGACTCGGGCAAGGGCGTCGGCATCTACCCGGAGGGGACCCGGTCCCGCGACGGCATCCTGTACCGCGGCCGCACCGGGGTCGGCTGGCTGGCCCTGACCACCGGGGCTCCCGTCATCCCGGTCGGGCTGATCGGCACGGAGAACCTGCAGCCCGCGGACAGCAAGTCGGTCAAGCCGCAGCACTTCACCATGAAGGTCGGCGAACCGCTGTACTTCGATAAGACCGGGCCGGACCACTCCCTGCCCGCCCGCCGCCAGGCCACCGACCGCATCATGGACGCGATCGCCGCCCTCAGCGGCCAGGAACGCTCCACGAGCTACAACCAGAGCAAGACCGTCGAATAGCACCCCCGGGTCGGCGGGCGTCCAGGACACGTCCGCCGGCTCAGTAGACTTGAACTGTGGCAGATCCAGCGAGTTACCGACCCCAGACGGGTGAGATTCCGACCAATCCGGGCGTGTACCGTTTCCGCGATCCGCACGGCCGGGTCATCTATGTCGGCAAGGCCAAGAACCTCCGTTCGCGGCTGAACTCGTACTTCGCCAACCCGGCCGGGCTGCTCCCCAAAACGTATGCGATGGTCCATGCGGCCAGCAGCGTGGAGTGGACCGTCGTCGGCAGCGAACTCGAGTCGCTGCAGCTGGAATACACCTGGATCAAGGAATTCAAGCCCCGGTTCAATGTGATGTTCCGGGATGACAAGAGTTACCCGTACCTCGCCGTCTCGATGGGGGAAAAGTACCCCCGCGTCCAGGTCCTGCGCGGAGAGCGACGCAAGGGCACCCGCTACTTCGGCCCGTACACCGCCGGGGCCATCCGGGACACCATGGACACCCTGCTCCGGGTGTTCCCGGTCCGCAGCTGCAGCGCCGGCGTCCTGAAACGGGCCGAAGCGAGTGGCAGGCCCTGCCTCCTCGGCTACATCGACAAGTGCGCGGCCCCCTGCGTGGGCCGCATCTCGGCCGAGGACCACCGCGCCCTGGCCGAGGACTTCTGCACCTTCATGGGCGGTGAGGCCAAGCCGTTCGTCACCCGGCTGGAAAAGGAGATGGCCGCCGCCGTGGCGGAGCTGGACTACGAGCGGGCGGCGCGGATCCGTGACGACATCGTCGCGCTCAAGAAGGTCTTCGAACGCAACGCCGTCGTCCTGGCCGAGGGCACAGACGCCGATGTCTTCGCCCTCCACGAGGACGAGCTCGAGGCCGCCGTGCAGGTCTTCCACGTCCGCGGCGGCCGGATCCGCGGCCAGCGCGGCTGGGTCGTGGAGAAGGTCGAGGATTCCACCACCCCGGACCTCGTCGAGCACCTGCTCCAGCAGGTCTACGGCGAGGAAGCCGGCCTGCAGGGCAGGCTGCCCCGCGAGGTCCTCGTCCCGGCGGAGCCCAGCAACGCCGCGGAGCTGGCGCAATGGCTCAGCGGGCTGCGTGGAGCCAGGGTTGACATCCGCGTGCCGCAACGCGGCGACAAGGCCGCGCTGCTGTCCACCGTCCGGGACAACGCCGAGCACGCCCTCAGGCTCCACAAATCCCGGCGCGCCGGCGATCTGACCCTGCGGTCCCAGGCGCTGCAGGAACTGCAGGAGGCCCTGGAGCTGCCCGTCGCGCTGATGCGGATCGAATGCTATGACATCTCGCACGTCCAGGGCACCAACGTGGTCGGGTCCATGGTGGTGGTCGAGGACGGGCTGCCGAAGAAGTCCGAATACCGGAAGTTCTCCGTCACCGGTGCCGCCGCCACCGATGACACGGCGGCCATGCACGACGTGCTGACGCGGCGTTTCCGCAACTACCTGCAGGAGAAGGCCGTCCAGGCGGACGCGGCCCGGCAGCCCGGCCACCAGGCCATGCTTAACGCCGTGGCGCAGGCAGCTGTCGCGGCCCCCTCCCCGGCTTCCACCCCCGTTGCCGTCGCCGACACCACGACCCCGGCGCCGCGGACCAAATTCGCCTACCCGCCCAACCTCGTGGTGGTCGACGGCGGCAGGCCCCAGGTCAACGCGGCCGCCCGTGCCCTGGCCGAACTGGGCATCGACGATGTGTACGTCGTCGGACTCGCCAAACGGCTTGAGGAGGTCTGGCTGCCGGACAGCGACTTCCCGGTCATCCTGCCCCGGGCCTCGGCCGGGCTGTACCTGCTGCAGCGCATCCGTGACGAGGCGCACCGCTTCGCGATCTCCTTCCACCGGCAGAAGCGCGGCAAGGCGATGACCGTCTCAGCCCTCGACGGCGTGCCCGGACTCGGCGAATCCAAGCGCAAGGCCCTGCTGGCCCAGTTCGGCTCGGTCAAGAGCATCAGGACCGCCAGCGCCGAGGAGCTCACCGGCGCCAAGGGCATCGGCCCGTCCCTGGCCGCGGCCATCGTCCAGCACTTCACCGATGGCGGGGGCGACGACGCCGCTCCTGCCATCAACATGACCACCGGCGAAATCCTGGAGACTTAGTCAGCACCGGCAATCTTAGCTAGGGTAAGAACTTGGGAAACGCTGCACGCGGCGATTGCGCCGCACCACGGCCGTTCCACGGCACAACAGCACAGCAGAACGGGGCTTCACTGATGGCAGAGTCGACGGCAGGATCCGGGACGGAGCCGGACGGCATGACACCGGTCAAACCCGTTGAGGCCGAACTGCTCGTAGTGACGGGCATGTCGGGAGCAGGCCGGAGCACTGCGGCGGACGCCCTGGAGGACCACGGCTGGTACGTCGTGGAAAACCTCCCCCCGCAGATGCTCGGCACCCTCGCGGAAATCGTGTCCCACTCCCCGGGTTCCATTTCCAAGCTCGCCGTCGTGATGGACGTCCGCAGCAAGGAACTGTTCGCGGACATCCGGACCACCCTGCGCAGCCTGGAAGCCAGCGGCGTCGGGTTCCGGGTACTGTTCCTGGACGCCAACGACGACGTCCTCGTCCGGCGATTCGAGCAGGGCCGGCGGCCCCACCCGCTGCAGGGCGGCGGCAGGATCCTTGACGGCATCGCCGCCGAACGCGACCTGCTGCACGAACTTCGCACCTCCGCGGACATCGTGCTGGACACCTCGGCGCTGAACGTCCACGGCCTCGCCACCGCGATCACGGAACTCTTCAGCGAAACCGGTCCCGTGGCGCTCCGTCTCAACGTGATGAGCTTTGGCTTCAAATACGGGCTTCCCGTCGATGCCAACTTCGTCGCCGACGCCCGCTTCATCCCCAACCCGCACTGGGTCCCGGCGCTCCGGCCGCACACCGGGCTGGACCAGGACGTTAGCGACTATGTGCTGGAAGCGCAAGGCGTCCGCAACTTCGTGGAGCGCTATGTGCTGGCCCTCGAACCGGTTCTGGACGGCTACCGGCGCGAGAACAAGCACTACGCCACCATCGCCGTCGGCTGCACCGGCGGCAAGCACCGCTCCGTTGCCGTCGCCGTCGAACTGTCCCGCCGGCTCGCGCAGTACCCGCGCGTCACCGTGACCACCACGCACCGGGATCTGGGCCGCGAGTAATGGCGTTGCTCACCGAACCGCTGCCCCTCGTCCCTCCGGCCAGCGCGGCCTTCGCCAGCCAGCAGGACAAAGGCCCGTCCGTCGTCGCGCTGGGCGGCGGCCACGGCCTCGCCGCGTCGCTGTCGGCCCTGCGCCTGCTCACCTCCGAACTGACCGCCGTCGTCACCGTCGCGGACGACGGCGGCTCCTCGGGACGGCTGCGCGAAGAGTACGGCGTCCTGCCGCCGGGCGATCTCCGGATGGCGCTCTCCGCGCTCTGTGACGATACCGACTGGGGCCGCACCTGGCGCGACGTCATGCAGCACCGCTTCGCGCCCGGCAAGGGCCGCGGCGGGTCCCTCGACGAGCACGCGATGGGAAACCTGCTGATCGTGACGCTCTGGGAACTCCTGGGCGACACCGTGGCGGGCCTCAAATGGGCCGGCGCCCTGCTGGGTGCACGCGGGGAGGTACTGCCGATGTCCAGCGTCCCGCTGACCATCGAGGGCCAGGTCCGGGTCACCGCCCCGGACGGCACGTCGGCGTTGCAGACCCTGACTGGACAGGCGAAATGCGCTGTCGCCGGATCGCTGGAACGCGTCCGGCTGCTGCCGGAGAACGCCCCCGCCTGCATTGAGGCGCTCACCGCGATCGAACTGGCCGACTGGGTCATCCTCGGCCCCGGGTCCTGGTACACCTCCGTGCTGCCGCACCTGCTGCTGCCGGAAATGCGCCAAGCGCTCTGCAACACGGCCGCCCGCCGCTGCCTCACCATGAACCTCGCCACCGACACCAAGGAAACCCTCGGCATGTCCGCCGCGGACCATCTGCGGGTGCTCCGGGACTACGCGCCCGACTTCACGATCGACGTCGTGCTGGCCGATCCGGCCTCCGTCTCCGACCGCGCCGACTTCAAAGAGGCAGCCGCGATGCTCGGCGCCGAGGTGGTGTTGGGTAAAGTGGGGGCGTCGAGCCGTCGGCCGATCCACGACCCGCTGCGTCTGGCAACGGCGTACCACGACATTTTCGGGAACAGGTAGGAAAAGTGCCATGGCACTGACAGCATCAGTCAAGGAAGAACTTTCCCGGCTGGACATCAAGAAGTCCTCGGTCCGCAAGGCTGAAGTGTCCGCCATGCTTCGCTTCGCCGGGGGGCTCCACATCATCTCCGGCCGGATCGTGATTGAGGCCGAAGTCGACCTCGCCTCGACCGCGCGGCGGCTCCGGGCCGCCATCGCCGAGGTTTACGGGCACCAAAGCGAAATCATCGTCGTCTCCGGCGGCGGACTGCGCCGCGGCAGCCGCTACGTCGTCCGGGTGGTGCGCGACGGCGAAGCCCTCGCCCGCCAGACCGGCCTCCTGGACGCCCGGGGCCGCCCGGTCCGCGGCCTCCCCTCTGTGGTGGTGAACGGGTCCGCCGCCGACGCCGAGGCTGTCTGGCGCGGCGCTTTCCTGGCGCACGGCTCCCTCACCGAGCCCGGCCGGTCCTCCGCCATGGAGATCACCTGCCCCGGCCCCGAGTCCGCCCTCGCGCTCGTCGGCGCGGCCCGCAGGCTCGGCATCCAGGCCAAGGCCCGTGAGGTCAGGGGGGTGGACCGCGTGGTCATCCGCGACGGCGACACCATCGCCGCCCTGCTGACCCGGATGGGCGCCCACGATGCGCTCATGGTGTGGGAGGAGCGGCGGATGCGCAAGGAAGTCCGTGCCACCGCCAACCGGCTGGCCAACTTCGACGACGCCAACCTGCGGCGTTCGGCGCAGGCGGCAGTCGCTGCCGGCGCCCGCGTGGACCGCGCCCTGGAAATCCTCGGCGACGACGTCCCGGACCACCTGAAGTACGCCGGGGAACTGCGGGTCGCACACAAACAGGCCAGCCTCGACGAACTCGGCCGCCTGGCGGAGCCCGTGATGACCAAGGACGCCATCGCGGGCCGGATCCGCCGCCTGCTGGCCATGGCGGACAAACGCGCCCAGGACCTCGGCATCCCCGGCACGGAGGCCAATGTGACGCCGGAAATGCTGGACGAGTAGCCTCTGCCGGGAATCAACTGCAGAATCGGATCGGGCCGGCGGGAATACCTCAGGGGGACCGGAGGCTATGCCCACTGGATTCCGATCCAGAGACTTCCGGGTGCCACAACATCCGGATGCACAATCCGAGAGTTACCAAACGGACAACCAGTCCACGACATTGGAGGATTTTGTGACCGAGTACGTACTGCCTGACCTCAGCTATGACTACGCAGCGCTGGAGCCCCACATTTCCGCGCGGATCATGGAGCTGCACCACAGCAAGCACCACGCCGCGTATGTGGCCGGCGCCAACAACGCCCTGGCCCAGCTGGCCGAAGCACGCGACAAGGGCGACTTCGCCAACATCAACCGCCTCTCCAAGGACCTCGCGTTCCACACCGGCGGCCACATCAACCACTCCGTCTTCTGGAAGAACCTGTCCCCGGACGGTGGCGACAAGCCTGAAGGTGAGCTGGCAGCCGCCATCGACGACGCGTTCGGTTCCTTCGACGCTTTCCGGGCCCACTTCACCGCGGCGGCCATGGGCCTGCAGGGCTCCGGCTGGGCGTTCCTGGCCTACGAGCCCGTCGGCGGCAACCTCGTGATCGAGCAGCTCTACGATCAGCAGGGCAACGTCGCTGTCGGCACCACCCCGCTGCTGATGCTGGACATGTGGGAGCACGCCTTCTACCTGGACTACGTCAACGTCAAGGCCGACTACGTCAAGGCCTTCTGGAACATCGTGAACTGGGCCGACGTCGCCAAGCGCTTCGACGCGGCCCGCAAGAACGCGACCGGCCTCATCACGCTCTAACCCGGCCGTGGCGACCTGGGCGTGCCGCAGTTCACACGCCTGTAACAAAGCTCACAATTAGGCCCGTTCGGCTCAAATTGTGGACGGTCTGCCCCTGCACTTGCGGGGGCAGACCAAGTTAAACGTAAGATAGGTCACGGAAGGCGGTTAGCCTTCAGCAATGTGGCTGGTCGCCCTCCGATCTGTTAATCATCTCTGCCCAATGGCGTGCGGGATCTGTTAGTTGGCTTGAGCGCCTTCTCAACTAATCGTGCTTGAAGAAGCACCAAGGAGACTGAAAACGTGACCACCCGTATTGGTATTAACGGCTTCGGCCGTATCGGCCGCAACTACTTCCGCGCCGCACTCGCCCAGGGGGCAGACCTCGAGATCGTTGCCGTCAACGACCTCACCAGCCCGGAAGCCCTGGCCCACCTATTCAAGTACGACTCCGTGGGCGGCCGCCTGAAGGAGTCCATCGAGGTCAAGGACGGCAACATCGTCGTCGACGGCAAGACCGTCAAGGTCCTCGCAGAGCGCGATCCGGCCAAGCTGCCCTGGGCCGAGCTCGGCGTCGACGTCGTGATCGAATCCACCGGCTTCTTCACCAAGGCAGCCGACGCGCAGAAGCATATCGATGCCGGCGCCAAGAAGGTCCTGATCTCCGCCCCCGCCTCGGACGAGGACATCACGATCGTGATGGGCGTCAACGACGGGCTCTACGACCCCGCCGCGCACCACATCATCTCGAACGCCTCCTGCACCACCAACTGCCTCGGCCCGCTGGCCAAGGTGATCAACGACGCCTTCGGCATCGAGCGCGGACTGATGACCACGATCCACGCCTACACCGCCGACCAGAACCTGCAGGACGGCCCGCACAAGGACCTCCGCCGTGCCCGCGCCGCCGCCATCAACATGGTCCCCACCTCCACGGGTGCGGCCAAGGCAATCGGCCTGGTCCTGCCGGAGCTCAAGGGCAAGCTCGATGGCTACGCCATCCGCGTGCCGGTGCCCACCGGCTCGGCGACGGACCTGACCGTCGTCGTCTCCCGCGAGACCACTGTCGCGGAAGTGAACGCCGCCCTCAAGGCTGCCTCCGAGACCCCCGAACTCAAGGGCCTGCTGACCTACACCGACGAGCCGATCGTTTCCTCGGACATCGTCGGGGACCCGGCCTCCTCCATCTTCGACTCCGGCCTGACCAAGGTGATCGGCAACCAGGTCAAGGTTGTTTCCTGGTATGACAACGAATGGGGCTACTCCAACCGCCTCGTGGACCTCACGGAGCTCGTCGCAGCCAAGCTGGGCTAGGGTAAGACTCATGACATTCCACACCCTCGACGAACTGATCGCTGATGGTGTCCGCGGGCGGTACGTTCTGGTCAGAAGTGACCTGAACGTGCCGCTCGACGGCTCTACAGTGACTGATGATGGCCGCATCAAGGCCTCCCTTCCAGTGCTGGCGAAGCTCACGGACGCCGGTGCCCGTGTGCTGGTCACAGCACACCTCGGCCGCCCCAAGGGCGCCCCGGAGGAGAAGTATTCGCTCAAGCCCGCCGCGGCCCGGCTGGCGGAGCTCGCCCCGTTCAAGGTCTCCCTCGCGAAAGACACCGTCGGCGACGCCGCCAGGGCATCCGCCGCCGCACTGCAGGACGGCGAAGCCCTCGTCCTGGAGAACGTGCGCTTCGACGCCCGCGAATCCTCCAAGGACGACGCCGAGCGCGGCGCGTTCGCCGATGAACTGGTGGCCCTCACCGGATCAAACGGCGCCTTCGTGGACGACGCGTTCGGCGCCGTGCACCGCAAGCATGCGTCCGTCTACGACGTCGCCACCCGGCTGCCGTCGTACCAGGGCGACCTGGTGCGCACCGAGGTCGAGGTGCTGCGCAAGCTCACCACCGACACCCAGCGCCCCTACGTCGTTGTGCTCGGTGGTTCCAAGGTCTCGGACAAGCTCGCCGTGATCGACAACCTCATCGGCAAGGCGGACACCATCCTGGTCGGCGGGGGCATGTTGTTTACCTTCCTCGCCGCCGCGGGACACAAGGTGGCCGGCAGCCTGCTGGAGGCGGACCAGATCCCCGTCGTGCAGGCGTACCTCAAGCGCGCAGCGGACGCCGGGACGGAATTCGTGGTTCCCACCGACGTCGTGGTGGCCAGCAAGTTTGCTGCCGACGCCCAGCATGAAACGGTGCGCGCCGACGCGATTGAAGAAAGCAGCTTCGGCGCCCAGGGCATCGGCCTGGACATCGGACCGGAATCGGCCGCTGCCTTCGCGGAACGGATCAAGAGCGCCAGGACGGTGTTCTGGAACGGGCCCATGGGTGTGTTCGAGTTCCCGGCCTTCGCCGCCGGCACCCGGGCCATCGCCCAGGCGCTGACCGAGACCGGCGCATTCACCGTGGTCGGCGGCGGCGACTCCGCAGCCGCGGTCCGGACCCTCGGCTTCGCCGATGACCAGTTCGGGCACATTTCCACCGGCGGCGGCGCCAGCCTCGAGTACCTTGAAGGCAAGGAACTCCCCGGCCTGAGCATCCTGGACCGCTAAACCAGCCAGCCGGCAGGGCGCCTGTCCCAGGACGGGGCGCCCTGCCGGCTGTTCCACTGCTACGAACATTTTGGAGACCACGTGACTACGTCAACCAACGGCAAATTCGCCCGCACGCCCTTCATCGCAGGCAACTGGAAGATGAACATGGACCATGTCCAGGGCATCACCCTCCTGCAGAAACTCGCCTGGACCCTGTCCGACGCCAAGCACGACTACAGCCGTGTGGAGGTCTCCGTCTTCCCGCCGTTCACCGACCTCCGGGGTGTCCAGACCCTGGTCCAGGGCGATGAACTCAAGGTCGTCTATGGCGGCCAGGATCTCTCCCCGTTCGATTCCGGCGCGTACACCGGGGACATTTCCGGCCAGTTCCTCGCCAAGCTCGGCTGCGGCTACGTCCTCGTCGGCCACAGCGAACGCCGCACCCTCCACCACGAATCCGACGAGGTGCTGAACGCCAAGACGAAGGCGGCTCTCCGGCATGGCATCACCCCCGTGCTCTGCGTCGGCGAAGGACTGGAAATCCGGCAGGCCGGGACACACGTCGACCACACGCTGGCGCAGCTCCGCGCTGGAGTCGAGGGCCTCACCCCCGAGCAGGCCGCTGAGCTCGTCGTCGCCTATGAGCCGGTCTGGGCCATCGGGACCGGCGAGGTCGCGGGACCGGACGACGCCCAGGAAATGTGCGCCGCCCTCCGCGCCGAGCTCGCCACCCTCTTCGGGTCGGACACCGCGGCAAAGACCCGGCTGCTGTACGGCGGCTCGGTCAAGGCCAACAACGCCGCCTCAATCCTCAAGGAACGCGATGTGGACGGACTGCTGGTCGGTGGTGCCAGCCTGGATGCCGCCGAGTTTGCTAATATTGTCAGGTTCGAGAGTCACCTGCTGACGGATTAGTCCGGACACAATCGTGGCCCCCGCAATCCAAATCTTCTGAAAGGCCGTCGTGGACGTTCTTCATGTCATTCTGCAGGTTCTCCTGGGTATCACCAGCCTCCTGCTGACCTTGCTCATCCTGCTCCACAAGGGACGCGGCGGCGGTCTGTCCGACATGTTCGGCGGCGGCATGAGCTCCGGCCTCAGCTCCTCGGGCGTGGCCGAGCGGAACCTGAACCGCTTCACGGTCATCCTCGGGGTCACCTGGGGCGTCGTCATCATCGGCCTTGGCCTGATCATGCGTTTCAGTGGCGGCGGCGACTCCTAGGACCGCTGCCTAAAAACTTCATAAGGGGTCCTTATGGCCCTCCCCGGCATCGGGAACTGCGAACTACACTTTGGCTGATTGCAATGCGCATTCCGCCCGCTGAGTAGCCAGGAGTTCCCGATGCTGCATTCCGCCTCCGGATTCCGGGGCATCCGAGTAGGAGCCACCGAAGGGGCCACGCCCCGCCAAGAACCGCTCAACGGCACCGCTGCCCGCACGCCCCGCATCCGCGTCAGCTACCGGTGCGCCAAGGGCCACGAGACGCCACTGGTCTTCGCCCAGTTGCCGGATGACCAGATCCCCGGCGTCTGGGACTGCCGCCGCTGCGGCGGTACGGCCACGCGGGACGAGGCACAGTTCGCGCTTGAGGACGTCCCGGTGGAAGGCTACAAGAGCCACCTGGAATACGTTAAAGAACGGCGCTCCAGCCAGGACGCCGAAGACGTGCTGGCCGGAGCGCTCGAAAGACTGCGCGCAAACCGGGCCCTCCCGGAGGGATAGCCGCAGGGAACAGCGCAGCGGACCGGCCGCCCCGGCTCGTGCAGCGGACCGGCCGCCCAGGCTAGCTCTTGCGGACCAGTTGCTGCGGAACCCGGGAAGCCGCGTTTTCGTCGATCAGCCAGAGCGTTTCCATCCGGCCCCGCGGACCGGCCGCCGGCACCTGCACCGGGTTGGCGCCCGCCAGGGCCAGCCCCACGGCGCCGGCCTTATCCTCGCCGGCGACGACCATCCAGATCTCCGACGCCGTGTTGATGGCAGGCAGCGTCAGCGAAATGCGCTCCGGCGGCGGCTTGGGGGAGTTGCGGACCCCCACCACGGAGAGTTCCTTCTCCCGGATGCCGGCCTGTTCCGGGAAGAGCGACGCGACGTGTGCGTCCGGTCCCACGCCGAGCAGGACGATGTCGAGGCGGGGGAGGGGCGCCGGGTGCTCCGGCCGGTCATCGGACATGTCCGCGGCGTGTTCCGCGGCAGCTGCCTCGCTGAGCCGGCGGGCGTAGTCGGCGGCCGCCTCCTCGGGGGAACCGAATTCCCCGGTGGAACCCGGCACGTGGATCCGGGCAGGGTCCGCGTTGATGTGCGCGAGCAGCGCCTCCTGGGCCTGGACGGCATTGCGCTCGGGGTCGGCGGCAGCGACGAAGCGTTCGTCGCCCCACCAGAAGTTGACCTTGGACCAGTCGACAGCGCCGGACGCCGGCGACTCGGCCACGGCCTTGAGCGAGCCGATGCCCATCGATCCCCCGGTAAGCACCACCGTCGCCTCACCGTGTTTGTCCTGGATGTCCACCAGTTTGGTGATCAGGCGGGCCGCGATGGCGGCCATGAGGACGGACGAGTCGGGATGGATGCTTACTCTGGGGTCAGCGCTCACTGGGACGGACACTCCTTAGATTGGTACGTGGCAGTCCAATAGTAATCACTTCACCGAACACTTCATCCGGGTCGAGGCGGCGGAGTTCTTCGGCGAGGCAGTCC
>NZ_JARUXE010000170.1 GCF_030433895.1 Arthrobacter sp. PsM3
GAATAATATTTTACTGAAGTAGAGTGATTTTTAAGAATTTTATATATAAATTATGTTATCATAAATAAAGAGATAGATTATAAAATTTGTTAATAAAATAAAGGGCAGGGAGGTAAGTTTCATGTTTTCCAAAATCCTAGTCAAAACATTTATTAGAGATAGCGAAAACGTTCAAAATACAGATGTTAGAAATAAGTATGGTTATGTAGCTGGTGTAGTAGGTATATAATCCAATTTACTTTTATTTGTGATAAAGG
>NZ_JARUXE010000171.1 GCF_030433895.1 Arthrobacter sp. PsM3
GTGTGTACACCCTATTTGTTGCAAGCCCCCGCCAGCGCGGCACGCGATATCTCTACCTCGCGCTTTAGTTTTTTGTCGTAGAGGAATATCGAGGGCATCCCATTCGTGCCCAGCCGCGCCAGCATGGAGCCTCCAAGACTGTAGATATACACGCCCGACTGCGCCCGATCCTGGGTGCGCCAGGCGGTAGGGTTAATCGGGTACTGTGACATCGCCCTCTACCCCCTTGCGGTAATCTTCGTTGCGATACTGTGCC
>NZ_JARUXE010000172.1 GCF_030433895.1 Arthrobacter sp. PsM3
GATATATGGCATCACTGAATTTGTCAGAGGAGGCAGCCTCTAATGGTGCTTCCCATATTCGATCAGATACTTGCAGGACTGCAAGGAGCATTCTCCGTATTCTACCCTATCCTAATATTCTTAATGATCGCAGGTATAGTTTTATTAATTAACGCAGGTTTTACAACACAGATAGCTGCTACGCTTATGTTCGGAGCTATATTCATGGCTGCCTGGGCAGGCATTGCAATGTACGGATTGCTTGCAATCGGTG
>NZ_JARUXE010000173.1 GCF_030433895.1 Arthrobacter sp. PsM3
GTACATTTGCGCACGTAAAACGAAAAATAGGGAATAAAGCAAAGCATGACGAATCAGATAAACATAAACGGAAGGTTGATGGACTTGTCGCAACCGCAGGTTATGGGTATATTGAATGTGACACCCGACTCTTTTTTTGCCGGAAGCCGCAAGCAGAGTGAGGCGGATATTGTGGAACGTGTGCACCAAATCGTAAACGAAGGAGGAAGTATCATTGATATTGGCGCATATTCTTCGCGTCCGAATGCGGC
>NZ_JARUXE010000174.1 GCF_030433895.1 Arthrobacter sp. PsM3
GCGCTGTAAAAATCTATCTGTTACAGAAGGTTTTCGCGGTTTTTATAAACAAAACTTTCGTTACGAAATCGAGCAATCACCCCAGCTGCGTATTTGGAAATTCGGGAAAAAGTAGAGCAACGCGAGTTGCATTTTTTACACCATAATGCATGATTAACTTCGAGAAGGGATTAAGGCTAATTTCACTAGTATGTTTCAAAAACCTCAATCTGTCCATTGAATGCCTTATAAAACAGCTATAGATTGC
>NZ_JARUXE010000175.1 GCF_030433895.1 Arthrobacter sp. PsM3
TGCAGCTGCGCTACGCCACCGTCACCGGCGTGGCCCGCGACGACCTCGCCGACGAGGGCGTCTGGCTCTACGCCGAAACGGTCCGCAAGATCCACGAACTGAATCCCGGCACCGGCGTGGAGCTCCTGATCCCGGACTTCTCCGGCAAACCCGAACACATCGAAGCGATCTGCGACTCCAAACCCGAGGTCTTCGCCCACAACGTCGAGACCGTCCCGCGGATCTTCAAGCGCATCCGCC
>NZ_JARUXE010000176.1 GCF_030433895.1 Arthrobacter sp. PsM3
GAATCTGAGCTGCATTTTTACAGAACAGAAATGCAACGCGAGAGCGCTATTTTACCAACAAAGAATCTATACTTCTTTTTTGTTCTACAAAAATGCATCCCGAGAGCGCTATTTTTCTAACAAAGCATCTTAGATTACTTTTTTTTCTCCTTTGTGCGCTCTATAATGCAGTCTCTTGATAACTTTTTGCACTGTAGGTCCGTTAAGGTTAGAAGAAGGCTACTTTGGTGTCTATTTTCT
>NZ_JARUXE010000177.1 GCF_030433895.1 Arthrobacter sp. PsM3
CCAGCCCGGATCCGCAGCGGTCAGCCGGCGGGGTCGGCGATGACCAGCCCGGATCCGCAGCGGTCAGCCGGCGGGGTCGGCGATGACCAGCCCGGATCCGCTGCGGAAAATGTCCCGCGACGCGGACGGCGGCTCCGCGCTATGGGCATTCCGGCGCGCCCGGTGTTTTGCGCGTCGCCAGCCTGGATCCGCAGCGCTCAGCCGGTGTAGGGGTCGGCGATGACCAGCCCGGATCCGCA
>NZ_JARUXE010000178.1 GCF_030433895.1 Arthrobacter sp. PsM3
GTATTATGTAAAAGGTTTTAATTAAATATGAATGAAGAATGGCGTGATATTGTTGGGTATGAAGGATTGTATCAAGTAAGTAGTTTGGGGAATATTAAAAGTTTACCCGAATTAAAGAGAACTGACGGTAGATTTATAAGAAAAGGAGAAATAATGAAACTAACTCCTAGAAGCAGAAAAAGGCAAAACGAATATTTGTGTGTTGGAATAAATCGCAAAGTGTATGCTGTGCATAGGTT
>NZ_JARUXE010000179.1 GCF_030433895.1 Arthrobacter sp. PsM3
CAATTTGAATCGGAAGAATAGCAGGTGGATTTTTCTTTTCCAGATATTGGATAAGCCGTTCATAATCCTCATGTGAAATCGGCTGTGTACCTTCTTCCACTTCATCATCGGAAAAGAGGTCAACTTCCTCTGCCTGCTTTTTCAGCTTAATATACTGCATCGGATTGAAACTGATTAACTGTTTTGGAAATACTGCAAAACGGAATGACTGCTGTAACACTGCGGAAAAAGAATGGAT
>NZ_JARUXE010000017.1 GCF_030433895.1 Arthrobacter sp. PsM3
GTGGCCGCATTCCGCTGCTCGATCCGCAGCATTTTCCGGCCTTCTGGTGCCAGGGTCACAGTAGAGCTCCTTCATGGGTTGCAACTAGCGCTTCTTCATTGTTGCGTAGTTCTTCGATGATCCGCGACACGAGGTCGGCCGGCGCGACGTCCCGGCCCGTCTCCTGCGAGATGGTGGTGACGCCGGCGTCGGTAATGCCGCAGGCGATGATCTGGCCGTACGGTGCGAGGTCGTTGTTGCAGTTGACCGCGAAGCCGTGCATCGTGACGCCCTCATGCACGCGGATGCCGATCGCGGCGATCTTGCGCGCAGGGCCTTTCTCGTCCTGGTCGATCCAGACGCCGGCGCGGCCCTTGATCCGGACGGCCTCGATGCCGTAGTCGGCGAGGACGGCGATGATCACTGCTTCAAGCCGCTCCACGTAGTCGCGGATGCCGGATTTGTTCCTGAGCTTGATGATGGGGTACCCAACCAGCTGTCCCGGGCCGTGCCAGGTGAGCTTGCCGCCGCGGTCCACCGGGACTACGGGAGTGCCGTCAAAGGGGCGCTCGTGGTCTTCGGTGCGCTTGCCGGCCGTGTAAACGGCGGCGTGTTCCAGCAGGAGGACCGTGCTGGGGGCAGTGCCGGCGAGGACCCTCTCATGGAGTTCGCGCTGGATGTCCCAGCCGCGTGAATATTCAACGAATTCCGGGGCGAGACCCAGCTGGGAGAACTCAAGAGTCATGCCATCCAGCTTAGACCCCGGGTGTCCCAGCGGCTGATTCTGTGGCGAAGCTCTCACCGCCCTGTGGATAACTTCTGCGGGAATCCGACGGATCCGCTATTCCTTGGCTATGGAAGATTACGAAGCGGCCGGCGTTGCGGCACCCGAGGTTCCCGGATACGACGTCGGCCGGTGCCTCGGACGCGGCGCCAGCGCGACCGTGTGGCTCGTGACGGAACAGTCGACCGGACGCCAGTTCGCGCTGAAGTCGTTTTGCACCGGCCCCGGCACTGGCTCTGACGCAGACGACGTGCAGGAATCGATCCGGCGCGAAATGAGGATCCTGTCCGTTTTGGAGCACGAGCATCTGGTGCGGGCCCTGGGAGTGCTGCGCATGCGCAGCGGTCGTAGGCCCGGCATCGGCGACGGCGACGGCGACGGCGACGGCGGTCAGGGCGGTGATGGCGCTGGCGACGGTGGTGGCGGCGGCAATGACGGCGGGGACGACGACGGCGGTGGCGAACGCGGCGACGGTTCCTCGGGCGGACGCCTCGGTTTGATCATGGATTACGCAGCGGGCGGCTCGCTGGGCCAGCTCGTGGCCGGCAGGGGGAACCTCGGGCCGGGGGAGACGGTGACGGTTCTGACGCCCATCGCCCAGGCCCTAGCGTATCTGCACAGCCAGGGCTTCACCCACGGAGATGTCTCACCCGGCAACGTGTTGTTCACGGCGCACGGAAAGCCGCTGCTGGCCGATCTTGGTGTGGCCCGCATGGTGGCTGATGCCAGATCGGTGTCCGGGGTCGGGACCGAAGGCTTCCGTGACCCGGCGCCGGTGGACCCCGTCCGGGCCGGACTGCAACCGGACCGGGACGTCTATTCGCTCGCAGCGCTGGGCTGGTTCTGCCTGACAGGACACGCCCCTGAGCCGGGTGCGCAGCGGCCTCCGCTGCCTCTCCTGGTTCCGGGGGTTCCGGCAGCACTGACCGCGGCGCTGGAAGCCGGACTTCAGGGGGACCGCAGGCTCCGGCCCTCCGCCGCCGAGCTGGCGGCCGCCGTCCACCGCAGCGCCGCGGCCGCGCCGGTGGACCTTTCGGTCTCGGTCCACCACACCGTCATTCCCCAGCTGCTGACCCGCCGCTCCCTGCCCGGCACGGCACGCGAGCGGCGGGCCGAACTGCTCCGGTCCCTGCCGCGCCGCTTCCACAGGACCCGCTCGGCCGGGCCCCTGCCCTCCGCGTTGCCTCCACGCGCCGGGCCAACCACCGGCCCACCCGCCGGGTTGACTGCCGGGAGAACCGGAGCGCGCCACGCTGCCCGTGGGGTGTTTCGCGGCCGCGGCAAGGCCGGCCAAGGCAAGGCACGTCCGAAACCTGTGGGGCCGAAACCTCCGGGCCCCCGCGGCTACCGGGCCGCGGCTGTGGGTCTGGCGTTTGGCGGTGTCCTCGTCGTCGTGTGGGCATTCGCCGGTGCCCGGCTGCCCATGCCATTTTCAAACGTCGAAAACCTGGAGGCTGGTCACAACTCCGTCCCTGCTCCCGGCACGCCCGCTCTGGGTGCCGCCGTCGTTCCTCCGGAGGTGCAGGCCCAGCTCGCGTCGCCGGACCCTGAGGAGGCGGTCCGCGGGCTGGCCCGGCTGCGCGCTTTGGCGTTCAGCTCGGGGGATTTCCGGCTGCTGGAGCAGGTAAACGTCCCGGAGTCCTCAGCTGCCGTGGCGGACGGACGGATCAGCGCCGCGCTTACGGAGTCCGGCCGCGTGCTGGCCGGTTTCTCCACCGTCCTCACCGAGGTGTCGGCTGCCGGGGAGGACGGCCGGCCGCTGGCAGTCGTGGCCGTCAAGGCGGCTACGTCCGCCTACCGGGAACGCGATGCCACCGGGACGGTGGTGGCCGATGCTGCTGCCGTGCCGGCACAGCAGCTGAGGCTGGTGCTGGTGCCGGTCGAGGGCCGCTGGCGGATCCGGGACATCCTTCCGGCCGACGCGGGTAACGGGTCCGGTGCCGGGAACGGTGCCGACGCGGCTACCGGGGGCTAAGGACGTTGGGGCTCCTAAGAACCGCGGCTCCCTGGGACCGCGGCTCGTCAGGGCCGCAGCGCCTCAGTCCTCAGAGGCCCGGCCGGCCACCCAGGCGGCGGCCTCGGCGAGCGAGGGGTGCTGCCATTCAAAGCCGGCTGCGCTCAGGACTGCCGGCTCCATCCGCTGGCTGGCGAGCAGCAGCTCCTCGGCGAGTTTGCCCATCACCAGGCGCAGCACCGGCGCGGGGACGCGCAGCACCGCCGGCCGGTGCAGGGCCGAGGCCAGTTGCGCGATCAGCGAGTTGACGTCCGCGGTTTCCGGACCGCACAGGTTCACCGGCCCGGACAGTGGGTTGCTGAGCAGGAAATCGAAGGCGCCGGCGACGTCGGGGAGCGTGATCCACGGCCAGTACTGCCGCCCGTTGCCCAGCGGTCCGCCCACGCCCAGCCGCAGCAGCGGCATCAGCCGTCCCAAAGCGCCCCCCGAACGGCTCAGCACGACGCCGGTGCGGGGAGTGACCACCCGGACGCCGGCCGGAGCCTCGTGCGCGGCAGCCTCCCAGTCGATGCAGATCCCGGCGAGCACACCGCTGCCCGCGGGGGCATTTTCCCGGAGCACCGCCGCGCCGGCGTTGCCGTAGTAGCCGGATCCCGACTGGCTCAGGAAGACCGCCGGCGGAGTGTCCAGCCGCCCCATTGCCGCCGTCAGTGTCCGGGTCGCCCCCAGCCGCGAGTTGCGGAGTTCGTTGATACGGGACCGGGTCCAGGGCCGGTCGCCGATGCCGGCGCCGGAGAGGTTGATGACGGCGTCGGCGCCCTTCAGCGCGGTGTCGTCGATGCTGCCCTCCGCGGGGTTCCACTGGAACTCGGAGGCCGCGGCGGGCGGCCGCCTGACCAGCGTGCCGACGTCGTGCCCGGAGAGGCGCAGGGAGCGGGAAATGGCGGTTCCGATCAGCCCTGAGGCGCCGGCAACAATGATTCGCATGATCCATCTCACCATGCCCGGCACGACGGGGACACCTCCCGGGCGGGACGGCCCTCTTGACTATGATCTAACGATGACCTCTTCGAGTTACTTCCGTTTCCCGCATCTGCACGGTGATCTGGTCACTTTCGTGGCCGAGAACGACGTGTGGATCGCGCCCCTGGGCGGGGGCCGCGCCTGGCGCGTGTCCTCGCTGCAGCTGCCCGCCCGCAACCCGCGTTTCACGCCGGACGGCAAGCGGCTGGTGTGGACGGTGGTTCAAGGAACGGCACCGGAAGTTGTCACCGCGGATGTCGACGGCGGCGGCTACCGCCAGCTGAGCTACTTCGGCCACGCCACCACCAAGGTCAAGGGCTTCACCCCCGACGGCGACGTGCTGGTCACGAGCGCCTTCCGCCAGGCTGACAGCCGCCATACCCATGCCTACAGCCTGCCCGTCGCGGGCGGCTGGGCCACCGAACTCCCGCTGGGCCCGGTGGAATCCGTCGCCTTTGGACCGGTCGTCGGAGACGAACGCCCCGTAGTCCTCGCCAGCGTGCTCTCCCGCGAGCCGGCATGGTGGAAGCGCTACCGCGGCGGAGCGGCCGGCAAGCTCTGGATCGACGCCGACGGAAACGGCGAATTCGAACGCCTCGCCGCCGCGCTGGACGGCAACCTGACCGACCCGATGTGGATCGACGGCCGGATCGCCTTCCTCTCCGACCACGAGGGCTTCGGCAACCTCTACTCCGTGCTGCCCAACGGCTCGGATCTGCGCCGCCACACGGACCATGAGGACTTTTACGTCCGGCACGCCGCGACCGACGGCCAGCGCATCATTTTCGAGTCGGCCGGTGAGCTGTGGCTCCTGCCGAACCTCGGCGCGGACGCCGTCAAACTCGAGATTTCGCTGGGGTCCGCGTCCCAGGCCCGCCGCGCCGCGCCGTTGAAGCCGTCCAAGCACCTGGGCGACGTGGTTCCGGACCGCACCGGTGGCTCCAGCGCGGTGGAAGCCCACGGCACGCTGCACTGGCTGCGGCACAAGGACGGCCCTTCGCGGGTCCTGGAGGCCACCGCCGGTGTCCGTGCCCGCCTGCCCCGCCCCTTCGGCGAGGGCCGGATCGCCTACGTGGCCGACCACGACGGCGTCGAAGCCCTGTATCTGAAATCGATCGCCGGACCCCTGGACTTCGGAGCGCCGGACTCCGGAAACCCGGGCTCCGGGACCACCTCAGCCGGGCACCAGCCGGGCGGAAACCCGGCCGACGGAGAGCCGGCCGACCCGGCAGCGCAGAAAGCCGCGACGCCGCAGGAGGGGTCCGACGCCGGCACACCCCTGCCCAGCCCCGTCTCGGCGGCGGCGCTCACCCGGCCGGACGCCGTCGCCGCCGTCGCGGCACCCACAGCCGCACCCACAGCCGCCGCCACGGCCCGCCAGACAGCGGATGCCGCTGACGCCGCCGACACCGCCGGCCCGGCGGAAGCAACCGCCCCGGCGCCGCAGGGACGGCCCCCTCAGCTTACCCGGATCGAATTCCCCAAGCCGACCCGGGTGAGCGCCATCGAGGCCAGCCCGGACGGCCACTGGCTCGCCGTGGGCACCGCCTTCGGGGACATCTACCTCGCCGACACCCGCACGGGCACCCTGTCGCTCGTGAGCAGCATCGGCGAAGGCAGCATCGAAGGCTTCAGCTGGTCTCCGGACTCGGCCTGGCTGGGCTGGTCCGAGCCGGTCACCTCCTTCGGGTCCCGCAGCCGGCTGCGCCTCACAGGGGTCCACGACGCCGGCGCCGCAGCGGACGGGATGCGCACCATCATCGACGTCACAGACGGACGCTTCCGCGACGAATCGCCGTCGTTCACCCCCGACGGCAAGTACCTCGCGTTCCTCTCCAACCGCAGCTTCGACCCGGTCTACGACGGACACTCCTTCGACCTGTCCTTCCCGAGCCCGATCAAGCCCTACCTCGTGGCCCTCGCCGCGGACACACCCTCGCCCTTTGGTCCGAGCGTGGACCTGCAGGAAGCCCCCGAGGCCACGAAGCCGGCGGACAACGCGGACGCGGACCAGGTTCCTGCGGTCCGGGTCGACGCCGACGGACTGGCCCACCGGGTCATCAGTGTGCCGGTGCCGCAGGGCAACTACTCCGACCTGACGGCGACCGCCGGAGCCCTGCTCTGGCTCGACAGCGAACTCTTCGGCGTCACCGGCGAGGGCCGCGCCAGCCTCGAGGACAAGAACGCGGCACCGTGCCTGGTCCGTTTCGACCTGGCCCGGCGCAAGGCCACCACCATCGTGGACGCCCTGGACAGCTACCGGCTCTCCGGCGACGGCGAGAAGGTCGTGGTCCTGCAGGACAAGCAGGTCCGGGTCTCGCCAGCCAACGCCAAGGCGGACGAGGAGGCCGGCCAGCTGGTCAAGGTCGACCTCAGCCGTGTCCGTGTGCAGCTCGATCCGCTCAGCGTCTGGGGGCAGGCCTTCGATGAAGCCTGGCGGCTCCAGCGCGACTTCTTCTGGACCGAAGACATGGCCGGGCAGGACTGGGACTCGGTGCACGCCCGCTACCGTCCGATCGTGGACCGGCTCGGCTCGCACGACGACCTCGTGGACCTGCTGTGGGAGCTCCACGGCGAACTGGGCACCTCCCACGCCTACGTCCGTCCCTTTGCTGTCACCGAGAACGGCAGCAACGGCCAGGGCCGCCTCGGCGCGGATCTCGCCTTCACCGGCCAGGGCTGGGAGATCACCCGGATCCTCGCGGGGGAATCCTCCGACCCGCTCGCCATTTCGCCGCTGACCCGCCCGGGCGCTGACGCCAAACCGGGAGACCTGTTGCTGGCGATCGACGGCGTCGAACTCACCGAAGCGAGGACCCCGGCCATGCAGCTGGTGGGCGCCGCGGGGCGCGCCGTCGAGCTCACCCTCCGCAACGGTGCCGGGCACGGAAACCGGGCCGGCAAGCAGCGCCGCGTCGCTGTGGTCCCGGTCCGGGACGAGGAGCGGCTGCGCTACCAGGAATGGGTGGCCGCCAACCGCCGGACGGTCCGGCAGGCCTCGCAGGGGAACTTCGGCTACCTGCACATCCCCGACATGATGGCGAACGGCTGGGCCCAGCTGCACCGCGACCTCGACACCGAAACGGCCCTCGACGGACTGATCGTCGACGTCCGCCGCAACCGGGGAGGACACACCTCCCAGCTCGTCGCGGAACTCATCGGCCGCAAGGTCACCGGCTGGAGCATGCCGCGCGGGGAGCGGCCGCGGACCTACCCGCACCATGCGCCGCGCGGTCCGGTCATCATCCTGACCGACGAATTCGCCGGCTCCGACGGCGACATCATCACCCAGGTCTCCAAGCTGCGGGGGATCGGCCCGGTCATCGGCACCCGGACCTGGGGCGGCGTGGTTGGCATTGACAACCGCTTTGCCCTCGCGGACGGCACCGGCGTTACCCAGCCGCGCTACGCCACCTGGTTCTCCGGCGGGGTCGGATGGGGTGTCGAGAACTTCGGCGTCGCGCCGGACATTGAAGTCACTTTCCCGCCGCACGCCTACGCCGCCGGCACCGACCCGCAGCTGGAATACGGCATCGGCGCGCTCAAGGAAATGATCCAGGAGCTGCCCACGGACCGTCCGCCGCTGCGCGAGGGCTACCGCCTCGTGCGGCCTGCCCCGCTACCGGCCCGCCGGCCCGGGGCCTAACCCGCAGCACCCGCCGGCGCGGCCCGCAACGGCAGAGGCCCCCGTTCCCTGCAGGGAACGGGGGCCTTCGCCTTTGGCGCGTCAGAAGCTAGGAGGCCAGGGTGGCGTCCAGGGTGATCTTGATGCCGGTGAGGGCGGCCGAGACGGGGCAACCCACCTTGGCTTCCTCGGCGATACGCTGGAATTCGTCTTCCGTGATTCCCGGAATCCGCGCGCTGACGGTCAGGTGGCTGTCCGTGATGCCGGTGCCGGGCACAAAGGTGACATCAGCCTTCGTGTTCACTTCCTCGGGCGTGTGGCCGGCCTGGGCGACGGCGAGGCTGAAGGCCATCGAGAAGCAGGCCGAGTGGGCGGCGGCGATGAGCTCTTCGGGGCTGGTTTTGCCCTCGGAAGCCTCAGCGCGCGCCTTCCAGGTCACATCGAAGTTGCCCAGCCCCGAGCTGTCCAGGGTGGTGTTGCCTGCGCCCGTCATCAGGTCGCCATTCCAAACAGTGTGTGCGGTGCGTGTTGCTGCCATGTCCACTCCTCAAGTTCGTTGAAATCCACAGACCCGGCGATCCGCCGGATCATGCCGTTTCCCATCCTAGGGATTTCGCGCTGCCGCCGCACCGGTGTCCGCTGTCAGTGGATTGTGACCCTCCGTTGAACGACGACGGCGACGCTCCCCGTGCGGGGTGCGTCGCCGACGTCGGACTACGGGGCTACAGGACTACTGCCAGAGGGTGGCGACTGCGATGTTGATGAGTCCCATCCCGCCGACGGCGTGTGCCAGGCCCTTGGGGACGCCCGCACCGGACGTCGCCTTGCGGTACCCGATAACAGCGGCGACCAGCACAACGATGGCGATTACCAGTTTGACCGCGATCTTGCCGTAGTTCAGCGGATCGTGGGTGGCGCCCGCGATCCCTACGAGTGCCAGCCCGGTGACCAGCTGCGCAATGGCGCCGTACAGCTGCACCGGCAGGACCGTGGGCTTCTTGAATGTGGCGAACCAGCCGCCGACGATCGCGGCGGCGCCGAGGATGTGCAGGAAGACCAGAAAATATTTAAGAATGTCCATGGCTTCAGCTTAGCGACAAACTGTCGGTAAACACTGCAGGGCACCCTCCCTTGCGGGAAGGTGCCCTGCAGTTGCCTGATGTCAGGCGGGGTACAGCTCCTAGAGCCCCAGGTCGGCCTCGAAGGCGCCTTCCTCAAGGCGTGCCTTCAGCGTCTGCAGGAAGCGTCCCGCGTCGGCGCCGTCGACCAGCCGGTGATCGTAGGTCAGGGAGAGGTACATCATCGAACGGATGGCCAGCGAGTCATCGCCGTTCTCATCGGAAACCACGACGGGCCGCTTGACGATCGCGCCGGTGCCAAGGATGGCCACCTGCGGCTGGTTGATGATCGGGGTGTCGAACAGCGCGCCCACGGAACCGATGTTGGTGATGCTGAAGGTTCCGCCGGAGAGCTCGTCCGGTCCGATCTTGCCGTTGCGGGTGCGGTCCGCGACGTCGGCGATCTTGCCGGCCAGGCCGGCGAGGTTCAGGTTGCCGGCGTCGGCAATAACCGGAACCAGCAGGCCCTTGTCGGTGTCCACCGCAATCGCCAGGTGCTCGGCGTTGTGGTAGGTGATCTCCTGCTTGTCCTCGTCGTAGGAGGCGTTGACCTTCGGGTGCTGCTTCAGGGCTTCGGCAACAGCCTTGGCGATGAAGGGCAGGAAGGTCAGCTTGGAGCCGTTCTGGGCCTGGAAGGAGTTCTTGGCCTTGGCGCGCAGCTTGGCAACCTTGGTCATGTCGACCTCGTGCACCTGCGTTAGCTGCGTGGAGATGTCCAGCGACTCGCGCATGCGGCGGGCTATGACCTGGCGGATCCGCGGGGCCTTCTGCACGGTGCCGCGCAGCGAGGACTGGTCAGCGGAGGGGCGCGCGGCCGGTGCGGCTGCCGCAGGAGCCGGGGCTGCCTTGGCTTCCGCCGCTGCCAGCACGTCCTGCTTGCGGATGCGGCCACCGACGCCGGTGCCGGTCAGGGAGCTGATGTCCACGCCCTGCTGGTTGGCAAGCTTGCGGACCAGCGGAGTGACGTAGCCGGACTCTGCAGCCGAAGCGGCCGGGGCAGCTTCCTTGGCCGGAGCTGCGGACGGGGCTGCGGGAGCTGCCGGGGCAGCTTCCTTGGCCGGAGCCGCGGGAGCGGCCGGAGCAGCTGGTGCCTCCTTCTTGGGGGCCTCAACCGGAGCAGCTTCCCTGGGAGCTTCCTGCTTCGGTGCTGCTGCTTCCTTCGGAGCCTCAGCGGCGGGAGCCGCAGCGGGGGCAGCGGCACCGGAACCGATCACGGCGAGGACGGAGCCGACCTCGGCCGTTTCATCCTCGGCGACGCGGATTTCCTGCAGTACGCCGGCGACCGGGGACGGGATCTCGGTATCGACCTTGTCGGTGGAAACCTCGAGCAGCGGCTCGTCGACCTCGACGGTGTCGCCGATGCTCTTGAGCCAGCGGGTGACGGTGCCTTCGGTGACGCTCTCGCCCAGGGCCGGGAGCGTGACCTCGTGGCCTTCGCCGGCGGGCGCGGCAGCTTCGGCAGCCGGCGCCGCGGCGGCGGGAACCTCAGCGGCGGGGGCCGGTGCCTCGGCGGCCGACGGCGATTCGGCAGCAGGTGCTTCCTCGGCCGGTGCCTCGGCTGCGGGGGCTTCGGCTGAGCCAGCGGAACCGGAGCCGTCGCCGATGCGCACGAGGGGCGCGCCAACTTCAGCGGTCTCGTCTTCGGCGACGAGGATTTCCTCGATCACGCCGGCGATCGGAGAGGGGATCTCGGTGTCTACTTTGTCGGTGGAAACCTCGAGCAGCGGCTCGTCCACCTCTACCCGGTCACCTACCTGCTTGAGCCAGCGGGTGACGGTTCCTTCGGTGACACTCTCACCGAGGGCGGGCAAGTTAACGGATTCAGACATGTCGTCCCCGTTCTCCTTATTGATCTTTAGTGCGGATGATTGCTGCCTTGGTCGAGCTTAGTGCACCCGGCATTTCTGGCCGGGTGCACCAAGCACGGAGATCTTGCGGTGGTGCGGGCGGAACTGTTAGCCGTGAAGGGGCTTGCCGGCCAGAGCCAGGTGGGCCTCGCCCAGGGACTCGTTCTGGGTCGGGTGCGCGTGGACCAGCTGGGCCACGTCTTCCGGGTACGCTTCCCAGTTCACGATCAGCTGGGCTTCGCCGATCTGCTCGCCCATGCGGGCACCGATCATGTGGACGCCGACGACGGGGCCGTCCTTCTGGCGGACCAGCTTGACCAGGCCGGACGTGCCCAGGATGGAGCTCTTGCCGTTGCCGGCGAGGTTGTATTCCTGGGTCTGGATCTGGTCGTCACCAAACTTGGCCTTGGCGGCCTTTTCCGTGTAGCCCACCGTGGCGATTTCGGGCTCGGAGTAGGTGACCTTGGGGATGTTGACGTCCTCGACGACGACGGGCTTCAGGCCGGCGATTTCTTCGGCGACGAAGATGCCCTGCTGGTAGCCGCGGTGTGCGAGCTGGACGCCGGGGACGATGTCGCCCACGGCGTAGACGTTGCCGACGCCGGTGTGCAGGCGTTCGTTGGTGATGACGAAGCCGCGGTCGATGGTCACGCCGGCCTCTTCATAACCGAGGTTCGCCGTGACCGGGCCGCGGCCGACGGCCACGAGCATGAGGTCGGCTTCGAAGGTCTTGCCGTCCACCAGGGTGACCTTGACGCCGTCGGCGTTCTGCTCAACGCCCTGGAAGAAGGTGCCGGTGGAGAACTTGATGCCGCGCTTCTTGAAGGCGCGCTCGAAGGCCTTGACGATCGTCGCGTCCTCGTTCGGGACCAGCGACGGCAGGCCCTCGATGATGGTGACGTCGACGCCGAAGGACTTCCAGACTGAAGCGAATTCGACGCCGATCACGCCGCCGCCCAGGATGATGGCGCTCTTGGGGATGAAATCCATGGTGAGGGCTTCGTCGGAGGTGATGACCTTGCCGCCGATTTCCAGGCCCGGCAGCGAGCGGGAGTACGAGCCGGTCGCGAGGACAATGTTCTTGCCCTTGTACGCGGTGCCGTTCACCACGACGGTGTCGGTGCCCTGGAGCTTGCCTTCGCCCTCGATGACGGTGATGCCCTTTTTGCCCTTGATAAGTCCCTGCAGGCCCTTGAACTTGCCGGCGATGATGCCGTCCTTGTAGGCGTTGACAGCGGTGATGTCGATGCTGTCCAGGGTGACGTTGACGCCGTACTTCGCAGAGTCGCGGGCGTGGTCGGCCAGTTCTGCCGAGTGCAGCAGCGCCTTGGTGGGGATACAGCCGTTGTGCAGGCAGGTGCCGCCCAGCTTGCCCTTTTCGATCAGGCCGACGGTGAGGCCGAGCTGAACGGCACGCAGGGCAGTTGCGTAGCCGCCGCTGCCGCCGCCGAGTACCAGGATGTCGAATTCTTGCGCAGTTGCCTGATCGGCCACTAAAACGCTCCCTCGCGTGAACGATGACGCGAGAGTACGCATCATCTGGTCTTGGAACTTTCCTGCCGTGATTATGCCAGCAGGACTATTCCCTTTCATTTGTGACTACCGGAGTTCACCTTAGCGAACCACTAATACATGCTCCACCTTGCCGTGGCGTTTGTGGAGCGCTTGTGTCCAGTGTCACGCGGCCTTGTGTCCGGGGTATCAGCCCCGGCCGCAAGGCCGCGCAGACGTCCGGGCGGGGAGGCCTAGGCGGTTTTGGCCAGGATGTCCTCGGCGTAGGCCACGAGGGTGCGCACGGTGCATCCGGTGCCCTGCTTGTGGTTGTAGCCGTAGGGGCTGCCGTTGTTGAAGGACGGGCCGGCGATGTCGATGTGTGCCCAGGGGATCTGTTCGCCGTCCTTGCCCTTGCCGACGAATTCGCGCAGGAAGACGGCCGCCGTCATCATGCCGCCGTGGCGTTCGCCGATGTTGGCGAGGTCCGCGACCTGCGAGTCGAGGCTGGGGCGCAGCTCTTCGGGAAGCGGCATCGGCCAGACGAGCTCGCCCGCGCGGTCCGCTGCAGCCTTGATCGGGCCGGTAACCGAGTCGGAGCCCATGACGCCGGCCGTGCGGTCGCCGAGGGCGACCAGCTGCGCGCCGGTGAGGGTGGCGACGTCGATGATGGCGTCCGGGAACTCCTGGCTTGCGGCGACGATCCCGTCCGCCATGACCAGGCGGCCCTCGGCGTCGGTGTTGAGGACCTCGACGGTTTTGCCGCCGAACATGGTCAGCACGTCTGCCGGACGCTGGGCAGCGCCGGAGGGCATGTTCTCGGCAATGCAGAGCCAGGCGGTTGCCTTGACAGGCAGGCCGAGGCCGGCGATGGCCAGCACGCTGTTAAGGACCACGGCGGCGCCCGCCATGTCGGACTTCATGTCGCCCATGCCAAGAGCCGGCTTGATCGAGATGCCACCGGTGTCGAAGGTGATGCCCTTGCCCACGAGGGCGATCTTGGCGGTGGCCCTGGCGGGGGAGTATTCAACCTTGACCAGGCGCGGCTGGCGGGTGGAGCCCTTGCCGACGCCGAGGATCCCGCCGAAGCCTTCCTTTTCCAGGCGCTTCTCGTCCCACACGGTCACCTTGACCGGCAGGCCCTTGGACAGTTCCCTGGCCGCGTCGGCGAAGGATTCGGGGAACAGGTGGCTCGGCGGCTGGTTGACCAGGGAACGGGTGGCGTTGACTGCCTTGCCGATCAGCGCGGCACGGTCCAGCACCGGCTTCAGGGCCTTGTCCGCGGCAAAGTCCGTGACAATCACGACGTTCTTCACCGGATCCTTCAGGCCCTCCTTGGAGGAGCGGTACTCGGTGAAGGAATAGGCGCCCATTGCGGCACCCTCGGCGACGGCGGCCACCTCGGCAAGGGACGACGTCGGGAGGGCCAGGGCGACCGTGTCGACGCCGGCGAGCTGGCGGACGGCCGAGCCGGCGGCGCGGCGGAGTGCCTCTTCGGTAAGCGGCTGCGATCCGGAAACTTTGCCGACCCCGGCGAGCACCAGGACCTTGGCGCCGGCTTCGGTCAGGCCCGGGAGGCGGTGGGCCTGGTCGGCTGCCCCGGTGATGCCAAGAACAGTCAGTGATTCCGCCAGGGCTTCGGCGGCCTTGGCCGTCAGGGGGTTGCTGAGCAGGACGGGTCCGTCCGTGCCCTGCCCCACGCCGATGACGAGGGCATCGCTGGGGGACCGCTTGAGGTCCCCGGCGACTGCACTAAGTTTGACTTCAGTATTCTTGACCACGAGGGCAGTCCTCAATTCTCTGAGTTTTTTGCGGCAGGAACTGCATGTTCGGCGCCCTGCCATGGAACCTGGGCCACTGTCGGTTTGAGACGTAACCCAGGTGTCTTCAAGCCGTCATAAGGCCAGTCCCGATCGTAGTCTCTCCCCGGCGCGGGTGTTCAATTGAATGAGAGCTGGGGCACACCCCGGTCAGGAATGCTCCCGAACTCCGGGGCGTTGTACCCGGTAGCAGGGGCGCAGCCCCGCACGGCCCGTCCGGCCGCTCCCAAATGACTACGACGAAAGGAACATGCCGTGATTGAACGGATTTCCGGCTCCTTGCTGGACCCCGAATCGCTCTACCTGCGTGATGACGCGCTGTTCCACAGCCCCGAAATGCGCGGACTGAACCTCGTCATGGGATTCACCGGATTCGCTGATGCAGGGCACGTCGTCCGGCAGATCACCGGCGAAATGCTGGAGACGCTGGACTCGGAGATGGTGGCCGAGTTCGACGCCGACCAGCTGATCGACTACCGGTCGCGCCGCCCGCAGATCAGCTTCGTCGAAGACCACCTGCAGGACTATCAGGCGCCGCGCCTCGCGCTGTACCGTCTGGTCGACGGGCTCGGCAGCCCGTTCCTGCTTCTGGCCGGGTTCGAACCGGACCTGCAATGGGAGCGGTTTGCCCGCGCCGTCATTGGCATCGTCGAGGAGTTGGACGTCAACCTCGTCACCTGGATCCATTCCATCCCCATGCCGGTCCCGCACACCCGGCCCGTCGGCGTGACCGTCCACGGCAACCGCCCGGACCTCATCGAGGGCATTTCGGTGTGGAAGCCCACCGTCGAGGTGCCCGCCGCCGTCGGCCACATCCTCGAACTGCGGCTGACGGAAGCCGGGCGCAACGTTGCCGGCTACGTGATGCATGTGCCGCACTACCTGGCCGAAGCCGAATACCCGACGGCCGCCGTCGCCGGACTCGAATACCTGGGCGCAGCCACCTCGCTCATGCTGCCCACCGACCGGCTCCGCGAAGCGGGCCGGGAAGTCGGACGCCAGATTGCCGAGCAGATCGAGGCATCGGAGGAAGTGCAGCAGGTGGTTTCACGGCTCGAAACCCGGTACGACGAGAACGCCGAAGGCACCGTGCGCCGTTCCCTGCTCGCCGACGAGAACGACCAGCTTCCCAACGCGGACGCCCTCGGTGCCGCAGTGGAGGCCTACCTGGCAAGTAAAGAACCCGGGGAATAAATACTATTTTTCCATCCGCGGGCATAATGGGGGAGTGACTTCACCCCGCGCCTGGCTGATCTGGATTATCGGGATCTTTGCGTACCTCGTGGCGGTCAGCCAGCGCACCTCGTTCGGCGTGGTGGGACTCGAGGCTACCGAACGCTTCCACGCCAGTGCGGCCGAAATTTCCTTCTTTACCGTGCTGCAGCTCCTCGTCTACGCCGCGCTGCAGATCCCGGTCGGCATCCTCGTGGACCGCTTCGGCTCCCGGGCGATGATCGCCGGCGGCGCACTGCTGATGGGGCTGGGCCAGCTCCAGCTGGCGTTCACCGAGAACATTCCCGGCGGCGTCCTGGGCCGCGTGCTGGTGGGCGCCGGGGACGCGATGACTTTCATCTCCGTGATCCGGCTGATCCCGATCTGGTTCGCCCCCGCCCGCGTCCCGCTGCTGACGCAGCTGACCGGAATGTCCGGCCAGCTCGGCCAGCTCATCAGCGTGGTGCCGTTCGCGATGATCCTGCACCTCGCCGGCTGGACCCCCGCCTTCCTGACGCTGGCGGCCATGTCGGCCCTTGCCGTGGTTCTCGTGCTGGTCCTGCTGAAGGACCGTCCGCCCGGGCACCCCGCGCCGGAATCCTCCCAGGGGCTGCGCGCCACCGGGGTCACGCTCGCCCAGGCATGGCGGCAGCCAGGAACCCGGCTGGGACTGTGGAGCCACTTCACCGTCCAGTTCAGCGGCACCGTGTTCGCCATGACCTGGGGCTACCCCTTCCTGATCTCCGCCCAGGGCCTGGACACCGCCGTCGTTTCCGGGCTGATGACGTTGTACGTGGCCGCGGCCATCGCTGCCGGGCCGCTGATGGGCAGCTTCGTCGCGCGGCATCCGCTGCGCCGGTCCACCATGGTGCTGCTGATCTCCGCCGCCACCGCCGCGGCGTGGGCGGCGGTGCTGCTGATTCCGGGCCGTTCCCCGCTGTGGCTGCTGGCCGGGCTTGTGGTGGTGCTCGCCATCGGCGGCCCCGGTTCCATGATCGGCTTCGACTTCGCCCGCACGTTCAACCCGGCCCACCGGATCGGGACCGCCACCGGGATCGTGAACGTCGGCGGCTTCATCGCCTCGCTCATCGCCATCTACCTGATCGGCCTGGTCCTGGACGTCCTGCACGCCACCGGGTTCTCCCAGGGCGAGCTCTACGGGCTCGATCCGTTCCGCATCGCCCTGAGTGTGCAGTTCCTGCTGCTGGCGGGAGGATCGGGCGCGATCATCTTCATCCGGCGGAAAGTGCGGCGCCAGATGGCAGCCCAGGGCGTTGTGGTGCCTCCGCTGCTGACAGCCCTCGCCGAGCAGCGCAGGGTCAGCGCGGAGCGGCGCCGCACGCCCTGACCGCCGCTCACGGGTTGTCCACATAGGACGCGCGGACACTAACGCAGGGCTGCCAGGACCGCGAAGCTGGCTCTATGACAGCTCCCGATCATCTGAGAATCACCGGCCCGGAGGACATCCTCGGGTTCATCCCCCATTCCCTGGGCTACTGGCCGGCCCGCAGCGTCGTTGCCATGACCCTGCAGGGCAAGCGGCTCGGAGCAACGCTCCGGGTGGATCTCCCCGGCGAGGGCGGCAGCCCGGGCAGCTGCGGTTCCGCCGGGCTGGCTGCCTTCGCCCGATCCGTGTCGTCCTACCTGGAAGCCGACGAGGACGCCGACGGCTCGCTGCTGGCCCTGTTCACCGAAACCGATGGGGACGGCACACCCTGGACGGAACTCCTGACCGAGCTTGAAAATGCGCTGGCCGACGCCGGCATGCCGGTGCGGGACGCCTGGCTCGTCGGGGCGGACTACTGGCGCAATGCCTATTGCCTCGATCCGTCGTGCTGCCAACCGCCGGGGCGGCCGGTTGAGGAGATCAGGAACAGCCGGCTGAACGCCGAGATGGTGTTCCGCGGCAGCACTGTCGGCGCAGCCCCCGGAACATCCCTTCGCACCCCGCCGGGGGCAGCGGATCCCGCCGTGCTGGCGGCCCAGCGGGACTGGGAGCAGCTGTTCTCTGCCTGCGGGCGGGACAGGTCCCAGTTCGGCCAGGTCCTGGACGTCTGGTCGCGGGTGTTGGACGCCCCGGCACCTGGCCAGAAGCTGGCGTCGGACCTCACGGGCTACCTGCGAGCTTCCCTTTGCGTCCCACCGTGGCGCGACGCCATCCTCGTGATGGCAGCTGCGGGGCCTGCGGCCGCGCAGCGTGGCGCCGAGGACTTCGGGGTGTTCGACGGCGGCTGGCTGGACGCCCGACGGGGCCGTTCCCTGGCTGAATCCAAGCCGGTGACGTCGCCACTGGCTCCTTTGCCGTTGCTGGAGGGCTTCCCTGCCCCGACCCCGCGCCACGGGCGGGACGGCAACAGCGGGGGATCCGCCAGCGACCCAGTACCGGAGGTGCCCGGCTATGGCGAGGTCCTGCTGGGGCTGGCGCCCCCGCTGCCGGACTGGACCTCGATGGCTCGCCTGGAACGGGTCCTTGAGCAGGTGGGCGCTGCCGGCGGCGAAGCGGGAGCCGCCGCGCTGACCGGGCAGGGCTGGATCGAATGGTGCCGCGGCAAAGGATCCTTCGCGGACGCACTGTTCAGCCGCGCGGACGAGGAGCACCCGGGCTACCGGCTGGCGGAACTGCTGGGCGAGCTGGTCCGCCGCGGAACACTCTGCGGCTGGGCGCGCAGGAGGGAGACGGCCTGGCAAAGGTTCGAGCCGGACGTCGCCTGATCCCGGGCTGATCCCGGCCTGCGGCGGCGCCGCAGATCAGCGAAGCCGGCCCACGGCGCCGGTGGCAGGATATTGCGCCCCCGCGTCCCGGTTCGGTGCCGATCCGGAAAATCGTGAGACAATGGTTGCTGAGACCCGGTTGGGTCCGTGTATTAAGTGCTCATAGTGGACCTTGGAAACAGGGAACATTACGGTCGCCCCAGGAGTTCTACTTAGTGGCTCTGCTGGTCGTGATTGCACCTGATGTGAAACACGGACTTGACAGGGTCATAGTGGTGTTGCCCGTATGGTGATTCCACAGACCGCTGCTAGAAAGGTTTTCTGTGACCCCGTCTTCCGCGAAGAAGGAACCCGCCGACCAGGCCGTCTTGTCCCCCGAGGAGAAGAAGGCGGCGACGAGCGCCAAGCGCGCTGCCACGCGTGCAGCCAACAAGGCTGTCAAAGACGCAGCCCTGGCCGAAGGTGGCGACACCGCCCTGGCGGCCGCCAAGCCCGAACCCAAAAAGCGCGGGCCCAAGCCCGGCGCCAAGGCCGCGGCGCAGGCCGCCGGCAAAGCCGCAAACGGTGACGACGACACCGATGAGGACGTCGAGGTTGACCTGGACGATGTCGTGGTCGAGGCCGTAGAGATCGGTGAAGACGGCGAGGAGATCCCCGGCAAGGCCGCAGCAGCCACCACCGGATCCGGCTTCGTCTACTCCGACGCCGACGATGACGATGCCCCGGTCCAGCAGGTTATGTCCGCCGGCGCCACCGCTGACCCCGTCAAGGACTACCTGAAGCAGATCGGCAAGGTCGCCCTGCTGAACGCCGAGCAGGAAGTCGACCTCGCGCTGCGCATCGAGGCAGGTCTCTTTGCCGAGGAAAAGATCAACGCCGACGACGGAACGATGGATCCGAAGCTCAAGCGCGAGCTCGAATTCGTCATCCACGACGGCAAGCGTGCCAAGAACCACCTGCTGGAGGCCAACCTCCGCCTTGTCGTCTCCCTCGCCAAGCGCTACACGGGCCGCGGCATGCTGTTCCTGGACCTCATCCAGGAAGGAAACCTGGGCCTGATCCGTGCGGTCGAGAAGTTCGATTACACCAAGGGCTTCAAGTTCTCCACCTACGCCACCTGGTGGATCCGCCAGGCCATCACCCGGGCCATGGCCGACCAGGCCCGCACCATCCGCATCCCGGTGCACATGGTGGAAGTCATCAACAAGCTCGCCCGCGTGCAGCGCCAGATGCTGCAGGACCTCGGCCGCGAACCCACCCCGGAAGAGCTGGCCCTCGAACTGGACATGACGCCCGAAAAGGTCGTCGAGGTCCAGAAGTACGGCCGCGAGCCGATCTCCCTGCACACCCCGCTGGGCGAGGACGGCGACTCCGAATTCGGTGACCTCATCGAGGACTCCGAAGCCGTCGTCCCGGCCGATGCAGTGAGCTTCACCCTGCTGCAGGAACAGCTGCACTCGGTGCTGGACACCCTCTCCGAACGCGAGGCCGGCGTCGTCGCCATGCGTTTTGGCCTGACTGACGGACAGCCGAAGACTTTAGACGAAATCGGCAAGGTCTACGGCGTCACGCGCGAGCGGATCCGCCAGATCGAATCCAAGACCATGTCCAAGCTGCGGCACCCGTCGCGGTCGCAGGTCCTCCGGGACTACCTGGACTAGGCAAAAAACCAAACAACGCGGGGTCACTTCCCGCCCATCATCCTCGAAGGAATGGGCCGGAAGTGACCCCGCGTTGGTCGTTAAGGGTAGTGACCCTAAGGGTAGTGACCCCGCGTTGGTCGTTCGAGCGGACCTGTTAGGTTAACGCCGAAGGGCCCCTCCGCGGTGGGAGGGGCCCTTTTCTAGTTGGGCTCGTTCTTGAAGGGTCTAGTCGACGGGAACCGGCGGCTTCTCGTTAAGACGACCCGTCTCGTCGTGCCAGTCAGAGCTGAGCGGCCTGAGCGTCGGTTCTACGGCGCGGGCGTGGTGGCCGCAGAAAAGAAGCTCACCCCCGGAGGCGCCGAGAACAACCCGGACATATGCCTGTGCTCCGCAACGATCGCACCGGTCGACGGTGCTAAGTGTGCGGTCCGCAACTGCTGTTGTCATGTTCGGCCTCCTTGGTAGATCGGTATACCTATATAACCAGCATTCGCGGCGAAACCATGGCTCGGATTGCCCACTTTCGCTGTACGCGTATCACGTCTCGGTAACGGCTTCCGGCGCAGGGGGTGGCCGGGGAGTGGCAGCACACCGGACCGCGGCACTCCGACTAGGCTAGGAAGAGCGCCAAATGCTTGCCCGTTCCATGGCAGCCGTCCCGTTCCTGAAGGAGTCTCCGCCCCGTGGCACCTAGTTCTGATTACACCGCCCGGCACCTCTCCGTGCTGGAGGGCCTCGAGGCCGTCCGTAAGCGCCCAGGCATGTACATCGGTTCCACAGACTCCCGCGGCCTGATGCACTGCCTCTGGGAAATCATCGACAACTCGGTCGATGAGGCCCTCGCCGGATTCGGCCATGACATCAAAATCATTCTGCACGCGGACAACTCGGTGGAAATCCACGACGACGGCCGTGGCGTCCCGGTGGACATCGAACCGAAAACCGGGCTGAGCGGCGTCGAGGTCGTCTTCACGAAACTGCATGCGGGCGGCAAATTCGGCGGCGGCTCATACACGGCCTCGGGCGGGCTGCACGGCGTCGGCGCCTCCGTGGTGAACGCGCTGTCAGCCCGCCTTGACGTCGACGTCGACCGCGGCGGCAAGACCTACAGGATGTGTTTCCGCCGGGGCGAGCCCGGCCGCTTCAAGGACACCGGCAGCAAGCCGGACCCGGCCTCTGTCTTCTCGCCCTTCGTCGACGGTTCCGTCCTGGACGTCGTGGGCAAGGCCAAGCGGGGCGTCACCGGCACCCGGATCCGCTATTGGGCCGACCGGCAGATCTTCACCCCGGATGCCAAGTTCTCCTACGACGAGCTGGCGGCCCGCGCCCGCCAGACCTCCTTCCTGGTCCCCGGGCTGAAGCTCACCGTCCGGGACGAACGCCGGCTCCCCGGCACGCCCGGCGAGTCCGGGCCGCATGAGGAGGTCTTCCACCACGACGGCGGCCTTTCGGAGTTTGTCGACTACCTCGCCGCGGACCCTGCCGTCACGGACATCTGGCGGCTGCACGGCGCCGGGAAGTTCAAGGAAACCGTCCCGGTCATCGATGAGAAGGGCCACAGCCAGCTGACGGAGGTGGAACGGGACTGCGAGGTCGACGTCGCACTCCGCTGGGGCATCGGCTACGACAGCACGGTGCGCACCTTCGTCAACATCATTGCCACCCCCAAGGGCGGCACGCACCAGACCGGCTTCGAACAGGCGCTCCTCAAGACGTTCCGCAAAGCGGTCGAAACCAATGCCCGGAAACTCAAAGCGGGCAACGACAAGATCGAAAAGGACGACATCTTCGCGGGGCTCACAGCCGTCCTCACCGTGCGGCTGGCGGAGCCGCAGTTCGAGGGACAGACAAAGGAAGTCCTGGGCACCTCCGCCGTGCGGGCCATCGTGGCCAAGGTGGTGGAACAGGAGATCAACGCGAAGCTGACCTCCTCCCACCGCAACGACAAGGCCCAGTCGGCGCTGCTGCTCGAAAAAGTCGTCAGTGAGATGAAGTCGCGTATCTCCGCCCGCGTCCACAAGGAAACCCAGCGCCGGAAGAACGCCCTCGAGACGTCCTCCATGCCCACCAAGCTCGCGGACTGCCGCACCGACGACGTCGCCCGCTCAGAACTGTTCATCGTCGAAGGCGACTCCGCCCTCGGCACAGCCAAGCTGGCGCGCTCCTCCGACTTCCAGGCGCTGCTGCCCATCCGCGGCAAGATCCTCAACGTCCAGAAGGCCTCTGTGGGTGACATGCTCTCCAACGCCGAATGCGCGGCCCTCATCCAGGTGGTGGGCGCCGGGTCCGGCCGGAGCTTCGACATCAGCGCGGCCCGGTACGGCAAGGTCATCCTGATGACCGACGCCGACGTCGACGGCGCCCACATCCGCACCCTCCTGCTGACGCTGTTCTTCCGCTACATGCGGCCGATGATCGAACACGGCCGCGTCTTCGCCGCCGTCCCTCCGCTGCACCGGGTGGAGGTCATCAACGCCGGCCAGAAGGCCAACGAGATGATCTACACCTACTCCGAGGCGGAACTGCATGTCCTCCTGGACAGGCTTGCCAAGGAGGGCAAGCGGTACAAGGAGCCGATCCAGCGCTATAAGGGCCTGGGCGAGATGGACGCGGAGCAGTTGGCCGAGACCACCATGGACCCCCGGCACCGCACCCTGCGCAAGGTCGGGATCGAAAACGCCAAACAGGCCGAAGAGACCTTTGATCTGCTGATGGGCTCCGACGTCGCGCCCCGCAAAGACTTCATCATCGCCGGAGCGGCGAGCCTGAACCGGGAGCGCATCGACGCCTGACCTACCCCTTAGGGGGCTGGTGAGGGGTGTCTGGTGGCCCGCATTGTGGTGGCCGCGGCCGGTTTACGCCAGTGGCCAAGTGCCCTCTAACCCGGATGGCCTCGTTCCGATAGTGTCGTCTCACGGCCCCGGGCAATGGCGCCCGGGGCCGGCTTCCGGAACTGGCAACGTGGAACTTGGACACAAGGGCACAAACTGCCCAAGTAGTCTCCGGGCCTCAGCACGGGCCGCGCACAATCAGCAGGGCGGGCTCAGCCCAGCAGGCCGGGGACAATCAGCAGTGCAGTTGGGACCGCCAGCAGCAGCACACAGGCAGCCAGGACGGCCGCGCGCAGGGGTTCCGGGAGTGGAGGCTGCGGGGACAGCAGGCGGCTGACGCGCGACGCCGTCGTCCGGGCTGAACCGGCGCCTCCGGTGGCTCCGGGCTGGCCGGGCTCGACGTCGGACAGGTCCGGCTCGCCAAAGGCCATCCGGGCGCCGTGGGCGCCGGGGGAGCCGCTGGCCACAATTGCGATGGCCTTGATCAGGGTGGCCCTGCTCTCGGTCTTCAATGCGACGTCGTCGGCGAGCATTTCAATCAGCGAGCTGACCGCTTCCTGCGCCAGACGGGTGGTGGGGAGCCACGGCAGCGCCTGCCGCCAAGCCGCAAAAGCCCAGAGCAACAGATGGTGTCGCTGGTCCAGATGTGCGTTCTCGTGGTTGAGGACCGCGCGCAACTCGGCGGGCTCCAGGGCCGCCATGAGCCCGTCGGAGAGGACCGTGACCGACCGGGCGCCTCCGGGCAGGCAGTACGCGACGGGGGAATCGACACTGATCACCATGGTCCGCGGGCCGTCAGCGGAGGGGGAGGCGAGCAGTGCAAGCAATTCGCGGTGCCGCCGCCGCTGGCGCTGGATCTTGTAATACGTCAGCAGCAGAGTAAACACGAGGTGAGCCGTCAGGAGAGCCGCGGCCGAGAGCGCAAATATGTGCCAGAAGCCCAGCGCCGTGGTGGGCGCATTGTTGAAGACCATCCCGGCGAGTGCCCGCAGGCCCGCCAGCAGGTTATCGCCGACCGGTTCCAGGCCGTAGACAAGCATGGCGCCGATCATGGAGAGGCCGCCGGCGAGGGCGATTGCCTGCCAGAGCAACATGGCCGTGAACGGCGAACGGGACGGCCACTGGGCACGGGACAGAATGATAGGCACCGGCCAGGCCAGCACTATCGCGAGGACCGCCAGAAACCATGAGGTCCAAAACATCGGGCGCTAGCTGAGTCCCAGCAGCTTGCGCAGCGTTTCTGCCTCGGTGTCGGTGACGGAACCAATGAAACGGGCCAGCACTGCCTCGCGGTCCGGTGCGGATCCCAGGACCTCGTGCATCAGTTCAGCGGTGTGGTCTTCACGGCTGGAGACTGCCTGGTAGCGGTGCGGACGGGTGCCGCGTTCACGTTCGACCAGGCCCTTGCGCTCAAGGCGCGAGAGCACAGTCAGCACCGTCGTGACGGCCAGGTCCTTGCCCTCGTGTCCGGCGGTACCGTTTTCCGCGCGGGTGCTCTGTGCAAGCAAATCCCGCAGGGTGTTCGCCGTTGCAGCCTCATGGCCTGCCCAGAGCAGGTCCATCACTGCCCGTTCCAGTTCGCCGAGACTTGCCATTCCATACATCCTTCGTGACGACCGCTCCGGCCAATCGACTCGGCCGGGCGGTGGGTGAATACCTCTGACTCAAATTTACCGTGTTTTGCAGATAGTTTCTACATGAGGTAGAAGTGGCTGCCGCGTGTCGCCCGTTTGATCTCTGCGTAACGGATTGGCCGCGACGGAAAGGCCGGCCGACTGTGCTGCGAACGGCCGTCCAGCTGTGGAGGAGGCGGGGCTACGGCGCAAACCCTGGCCAGCCAGACGGAAAGTCTGAGGGCACCCGCGTTGAGAACCCGCTGTTTGGGCTAGACAGTAATTTTGCGGGTGATGATCTTGTCGGCTGTTTCGTAAATCGTCTGGTTGTGGGCGCGGGCATAGCCGCGCAGCAGCGCGAACGCCGCGTTCATGTCTACATTGGAGGTGTGGGCGATCACGCCCTTGGCCTGTTCGATCAAGATGCGGCTGCTCAAGGCATGCTGCAGTTGTTCGTTGATCAGGGCGCTTTCCCTCGCGGCGCGTTCCTGCAGGAGGGTGATGGTTGCCACGTCTGCGAAGGCTTGTGCGATTGCGGCGTCGTCGGCGGTGAGGGGACCGGTCTCGTGGCCGAAGAGATTCAAGGCACCGATGGTCCGGCTGCGCAGGCGCATGGGGACGGCGTGCAGGGAGCGGAAGCCCTGGGATAGCGCAGAGGACTGGAACAGGGGCCACGGTGAGCCCTGAGCTTCGATGTCATCGATGGTTACGACAGCTCCGGTCCGGTAGCAGTCCACGCACGGACCCGCACCAGCCTCGAGCTGGAGGACTTCCACCAGCTGGCTTTCCTCGCTCGTTGAAGCCATTACTTGAAGGTCTCCGGCCGGATCGACGAGGACGAGTCCTGCGGCAGCGGCGTCAAGAATGCCGACGGACTCATCCACCAGTGTGTGCAGAAGGTCGAAGACGTCGTAGTCCGCCACGAGTGTGTTGGCTATCTTGACGAAAGCGGCACTTACGCGTCCGGCGCGGCTGATCATCGCCATACCGGAATTCTACTGTATGCGCCCAACTCAGCCGCCCCCAGGGGTGAAGTCGAGGCTTCTGCCGACCACGTCCCGGGCGACCTCCCGGACGGTACGTCCATGGGCGAATGCGTGCGCACGCATCAGCAGAAGTGCGTCACGTGCTGTAGTCCCGGCCTGTGCCAGGACCATCCCGGTTGCCTGGTGGACCTCGCGTCGTGACAGGGGAGAGGCATCCGGCGGGGCGTCAGCGCCGTCTCCGGGGACGAGGGTGAGGAGCTGGCGCAGCAGGCGCCAGGTGGTGGCGTCGGCCAGCTGCAGGGCTGTGGATTGCTCTGCCGGGCTCAGGGGGCCGGATTCAGAACTGTAAAGCTCCACGACGCCGATATCCAAGGCGCCGAGCGCGAGCGGGAAAACGAAAAGAGCCGCAACATCGAGCTCCAACAGGGATTTAGCAAAGACCGGCCACGCGGCGTGCCGTCCCCTGCGCACGTTCGGCAGAAGCACGGGACGGCGGGTTCGAAGTGCCTCCCAGCGCGGGCCCTCCCCCAGGTCGAACTGCAGCTCGTCGACCTTTGCCGCCACTGAGTCGCTGGCACACACCATTGTCTCCGGTGCCAGACCGGAGAACACTGAGATCGCGGCTCCGGAGATCGGCAATGACTCGAGGAACCCGGTGCACAGGCCGGCATCAAGTCCCTCCGCCATGGAGTCTGCGTCATCACCCATGCCGGGCATCCGGACGAGTCGAATTGAAGACGTCGAAACCCGGCGCCGGGGGAGATGGCTGCCGTTCAATCGGCCGGTACGAAATACTGGCCATGGGGTCGCGCCTCCTCGGCCTGGTCGGAGTGCCATCAATCACGATGGAACCCCCTGCGTGTTTGTTTCAGTTTATGCCTGCCCCAACGTGAGCCCCACGGCGCCACCAGTTCCCCTTTTCTGCCGTTGCTGCCACGGCGGCACCTACCCGATTCCGGGCGCCCTACCGCCTTGAGCCAAGTTCAGATAAAATGGCCGTGTTGCCCTGGACCCCGGTAGCGCCATTATTCGGCGAACTATCCAAGAGGATTCCACTGATGCCAGGCAACCCCAACCTTAGACCCGCTTCCGTGCACCCGTTCCACCATTCCTTGGCCATCACCGACACTCCGCGCCCTGAGCGCTGGAAAGCCAACGAACAGCAGGTCGGCCAAGCGGATGACGGCGGTCAAGTACCAGCGCCACAGGCACAGGCACAGGCACAGGCACGACAGCAGGTGCTGGCGGCCGAGCTTGCCGACTTCTTGTGGAGGCGACAGGAGCCGGGTCTTGACCAGCTGCCGTCGTCCACCAGTGTCCGCGGTAGCGCGCAGGATTCCGGAGTATGGCGGGATCAGCTGTTGGCAGAGATCGAAGAGCTCGCTGGGGCGCTGAGGGAGAAGGTGGCCCGGTACTCGGGGTCGCAGGCAGCCCAGTCTTTCGCCCAGTCCGCGGAACCAGCCGACGAGACTGCCATGGTGTGGATTCAGGACGCGCTTGAGGATATTGCCGCGACGGCCTTGGGCATTGAAATCGCGTCACGCGAACTGTTCTTCCGGGCAGCTTCGGCCGGGGAGCAGGATGCGAAAAGCGAAACGGCCCGGGAGCAAGCAGCAGGATCCGCAGAATGACCAGCCCCGTCGAGGACGACTGGACCTATCTCGTGGAGTTTCTGGAGGCGCGCATCGGGGAGCAGGAGTCTGCCATCCGGGTGGGAACATTCGCCTCGGGGACCGACGATCCCGGACGCAACGACAAAGCTTCCCTGAGTCAGCTGATGCTGGATGAGTGCGCCCAGAAGCGGGCCATCATTGCCAGCTGGAAAGAAGCTGCCGATGCCGAAGGGATCACCGATCTCAGCGAAGCCGAGGGGACCGTAGCCGTCGCCCGCAGGTCAATGTTGACCATCCTCGCGGGTTCCCATCGGGAGCATCCGGACTACGACCCGGCCTGGTCACCTGATCTGCCAACTGAATTGACCGGAGAGACTGGGCCCGGGTTCAGGTTGCAGTAGGCTCGCCGGTTTCGGGCGGGGGCGGCAGGAGTCTTCGCCGGATTTGGTCGGCTCCGCTGCCGGTAAGTTCGTGCGCCGCTGCCGTCCTGCCGGCGAGAGTTGTGACCGGCGCTGATGCGCTTCCGATGACTTCGGCGCCGGTGCCGTACCTCCAGCCAGAGTCGTGGGCGGTGAAGGCGAGCCCCTCCAGCAATCCTGGCTTGAGCGCCCTCCGGGCCTGGGGGCTGGTCAGCTGTTCCAGGACGATGTTGGCGCTTTGCGGGTCAATCGTGTGATCGACGCCAAGGGGCCGATAGATGTCTTGGGCGTGGATGACCAGGTGGCTTAGTGGCGCCTCGGCGGGGGCGCCAGGAATGCGGAAACGCCCCTGCCCGGTGGCGCGGAGGGCTTCCACGATCTGTGCGTTGGGCCGGGTGTCTCCCGTCGCCCATCGGTCAGCCATCTTGTCGAATTTGAAGCCTGCGGCCGCCATGTTGACGAGGAAACGCGGCACCGTCAGGTGGTAGGGCATGAGCAGGTGCACGACGGCGTCCCGCACGCGCCATCCGGCGCACAGGCTGGCCGAGTTTCACCGCTCGTTGTCCAACGCCTCCAGCACACCGAGCATCCGGGTCCGCTCGGCACCGATCAAAGCTTCGATCTCATTCATGTCCTGCCCCTCTGGATCCGGCTGCACTGCTTTGACTTGCAGGCCGCTGAGCTTTCGCCAGCGTACGTCAGTTCCGTGTAGAGACCCAGCATTCCAAGGCAGCAGGAAGCAGGCAGCAGGCGGCAGGCAGCAGGTGCCCGCCCAGCCGGACGCTTGCCCGAAGGTGCCGGCGTGGGAAACAATGTTCCGGCCGGATCCAGCCAGGTCGAAAGGGATTTCTGCTATGACAGCGCGGGATACCTCCTCAGTCGGTGCGCCGTGCTGGGTCGACGCCTGGCAGCCCGATCCCCGGGCCGCCAAAGACTTCTACGGTCAGCTCTTCGGTTGGAGTTTCGACGACCCCATCCCGCCGCCGTCCGGTCTCGACGGCGACTACTACACCGCGCGCCTCCACGGGAAGCTGGTGGCCGGCATCGGGCAGGCACCGCCGCAGTCACCTCCGGGCTGGCTCACCCACGTCCGTGTCGAGGACGTCGGGGAGTCCTTGGCCCGTGCCGAGCGGGTGGGTGGCAGGCGCCTCGGGCCGTTTGATGCCGGCTCCGGTGACCGCTTTGCACTGCTCGCCGATCCTGCCGGTGTCCCCTTCTGCCTGCGGCAGGCGGGTGGGAACGACGGCGTCGAACTGGCCGATGAGCCGAGCTGTTGGGCCATGAGCTCGCTGCACACGCCCGATGTTGGACAGGCCCAGGCATTTTACGGGGCTATGTTCGACTGGGAGCTCAAATCGCTGCCGGATGTTCCCTTCTCGCAGTGGCTGCGCTCGGGCCGGGTTGTGGCGGTAGTGACGGCCACCGACGGCGTCGAGGTCCCGCCGCACTGGAGCGTGAACTTTGCCGTCACCGATGCCGACGCCATCGCCGAGCATGCTGTCGCCCTGGGTGGTGGCATCCTGATGGCGCCCGTGGACGCCCCGGGATTTCGAAGCGCTGTGATCAGGGACCCTCAAGGCGGCGTCGTCGCGGTCAGCGCACCCAGAGGCTGATCCGAGGTTCCGGGGCGGCTCCTTCCCATGCAGGCGTTGAAGCCTAGCGGCTGCTCACCTGGCCGAACAATTTCGCGACGGGTGCGAGCACGATCGGGCGGGCGGCGTACCACCCGGCCACCGTGATGGCGATGGCGGCCGTGAAGAGCCAGAACCCGACCCAGTTCACCGCGTCGGTGCCCCCGAACATGTGGTTCAGGTTGCGCAGCGCCCCGGTCGAGAACACCAGGAACACGTGGATGAGAATGAACAGCACAAAAAACAGCATCGTCGGGAAATGAACCGCGCGCGCAACCTCCACCGGGTAGATCCTGTTCAGCGTCTTCGCGTCCTTCGGCCAGAGCTCGCTCATGCGCACCCCCGTGATCGCCGCGAGCGGGGCCGCGATGAACACCACGAGGAAGTACATGAGCTGCTGCAGGCTGTTGTAGTTCACCCAGCCGTTCTCAACGGGCCAATCGAGGGTCATGTACTGCAGGAGCGCGGAGAGCGCATTCGGGAAGACCTCCCAGCTGGTCGGTACGATTCGCATCCAGTGGCCGGAGGCAAACAGCAGCACTGCAAAGATGAGCCCGTTGACCAGCCATAAGATGTCGAGCGACTGGTGCAGCCACAGGTTGATGCTGATTTTCTTGCCGCCGCGCTTGGGCGTCCAGAACGCCGGCGGCTTCTGCTGGGTGCGCACCTGATAGCCGGAGCGGATGATGAGTACCATCATGAAAATGTTCAGGAAGTGCGCCCACTGGGCCCACCACGGGAAGCCGGACTCGGCCGTATCGGGCAGGCTGTATTCGCCGGGGTACCTCGCGAGGAATTCCGGCACACCTGGCAGTGTCGTCACGCCCCGCGCGGCGAGCACAAGAATCGCTGCGGCGGCCACGGCGCCGAGCGCGAGGAGCACGACGCGCCTTATCCACTGACCCAAGGTGCGCGTACCGTAGAGCCTTGCCTCGGCCTTTGGCCTCGCTGGCTTCTCCGCCGCGACGGACTGTGCCACCGATGCCGGGGCGGCGGTGACCGCAGGTGCATTCGCGGTTACTGACGGCTCCGCCTCGGCAACGGTCTCCGCCACGCTGATTGCAGGGGCAGGGGCAGGGGCATGGGCCTGAGTGACGTGTTCGGGGGCTGCCTGCACCGCGGGGGCAGCAGCGGCCGCCGGAGCAAGTCCAGCCGGCGGCCACGGATCACCACTGGGGACCCGGGGAAGCCCGCGACGAAGCGGGGTGGTTCCCGTCGCCGGTGTGGCCGGTGCGGTGGCCGGGACAGCGGCAGGTGCTGCCACTGCCGGCAGTGCCTGCACTGCAGCATTTGCGGGCGGCGTGGGCGCGGCGCCCGCGGCGGGAGCGACGGACGGAGCCGCCACTGATACCGGAACCTCACCCGCTGGCGGCCAAGGCTCGCCGCCGGGCACGCGCGGCAGCCCGCGGCGAAGCTGCCGCGCCACCACGGCGCCTGCGTTCACTGACGGGACTGGAACGGACACCGTCGCACCCGGCGCCGTTTCCCGGGCAGCAGCGGGTGCGGCGGGCGTGGCAGCAGCAGGCGCGGCGGCCGCCGGCACGGCGGTGACCGAACCCGCCCCGGACACAGACGCCGACCCGGCTGCCGTGAGAATGCGTGCGGGCGCCCGGCCTGCTGCAGGCCAGGGGTCGCCACCTTCGACGCGCGGCAGGCCCCGCCGAATGGACTGAGACAGGGTTGCCATCTACTTCTTCCGAGCCTCAAGTGCGTTGATCAGCTGGGGTACCACCTTGAAGAGGTCGCCGACCACACCAAAGTCGGCGATCTCGAAGATCGGCGCGTCTGAATCCTTGTTGATGGCGACGATCATCTTCGAGGTCTGCATGCCAGCCCGGTGCTGAATCGCGCCGGAAATGCCCAGTGCGACATACAACTGTGATGACACGGAGACCCCGGTCTGGCCGACCTGTTGCGACTGCGGAATGTAGCCTGCATCCACCGCGGCACGCGAAGCACCAACGGCAGCGCCGAGGGTATCGGCGAGCTGTTCAACGAGGGCAAACTGTTCCTCCGACCCGAGGCCGCGGCCACCCGCGACAACCTTGGCGGCACCACGCAGCTCCGGCCGCGAGGTGGCGGCAACTGCCTCCTCGAACGCATCGATCCGCGCGGTCGGCTTGTCAGAGCGCGTCACAGCCAAGGCCTCCGACACCGGCGGCTGAGCCGTAGCACGGGCCTCGATGGAGCCCTGGCGAACCGTAATCACCGGTGCCCCAAACGTGGACGCTGACGTCACGTTGTAGGCGCCGCCGTAAACGGAGTGGTGTGCCACGACGCCCAAGTCATCACGTGACACTCCGACCGCATCGGCAGAAACCGCTGCACGGGTGCGAGCGGCGTAACGGCCAGCGAGGTCGCGCCCGTTCAGGGAATGCGAAATCAGGATCGCGTCCGGCTGCACCTGCTCCGCAGCGGCGGCAAGCGCGTCCACGCCCGGCACGCCGAGCTCGGAAGGATCCGGGGTCTCCGCGATCAGTACGCGCACGGCACCAAGGCCCGCGGCCTCCGCAGCGGCGGCGCTCCCGGCGCCGGGTGCGGCGAGTACCAATGCAATTGGCGTGCCGACTCCAGCGGCAGCGCCGAAGAGTCCGGGTGCAGCCTTCTCCAGTTCACCGGAAGACCGGGTTTCAACGACGACGAGGATTGCGTCACGAGGGAATTCAGTCATGTCGATGCTCCTTACGCCAGTCGGTTCTCTACGAGGAAGTCAGCGAGTTTCTCGCCGGCATCACCCTCGTCAATGATCTTTACGCCCGCCGCGCGCGGAGGCCTCTCTGCAACGGTCAGCATGATCGAACGCGCCGCCTCCGGGTTGTCCGCCGTGATCCCGAGGTCTGCGAGGGTAAGCAGCTCAAGAGGCTTCTTCTTCGCGGCCATAATTCCTTTGAAGTTCGGGAAGCGCGCCCCGGGAAGCGCTTCCGTAATGGAAATCACCGCGGGCAGGTTCGCCGATACCGTCTGCACACCGGCGTCAACGGGCCGGGACCCGGACACGCCGCCGTCGCTGATTGCTACGGAGCTGAGGCCGGTAGCATGCGGCACGTCAAGCAGTTCTGCAAGCATCGCGGGGATCATGCCGCCGGATCCATCGGTGGAGACGTTGCCAGTGATGACAAGGTCAAACCCAACGCGACGGATCGCTGCTGCAAGGGTTTCAGCCGTGAGTCCAAGATCCGCACCGCGAAGCGCTTCGTCAGAGACGTGGATGGCGCTCCCCGCGCCCATCGCAAGCCCCTTGCGGATCGTTGCCGTCGCACCCTCGGGAGCGAGGGAGAGGAGCGCGACTTCAGTGCCCTCGTTCGCGTCGGCGTAGGTCAGGGCCAGCTCCAGGGCCCGCTCGCCGATCTCATCAATGACCGCCTCGCTGGCTCCTCGATCGGCGAGGCCTGTTTCAAGGTTCAGTTTTCGGTCCCCGTATGTGTCGGGGACCTCCTTTACTAGGACGATAATCTTCATCGATGGCTCTTCCTGTGGCGGGCTTGTCTCTATGGAGGAGACATGTCGAAGCTCTCTTGAGTCTACGAAAGTCGCGGCGATCCTGGCGCACAGTGCCCGTGTCGTGAACTACGGCATCAGTCTTCGTCCTTGGCGGTGCGGGGCTATCGAAGAAGTTGGCCTAATGGTAGTAGTCTTTTGCCTACGACTATTAGGTTACGTGCGAAAGAACGTGGGAAAGAAGGAGCCGACCGTGGCACGAGCAGGCCTGACAGCCGAACGCCTCGCGCAAGGAGGAGCCGATCTTGCCGACGAAATCGGCTTTGAGCAGGTGACGGTTGCCGGACTGGCGCGCCGATTCAAGGTGAAGCCGGCGAGTCTGTATTTCCACGTCAGAAGCTCCGCGGACCTCAAGGCCCGCGTTGCGCTGGTCGCCCTCGCCGAACTCGCGGACCGTGCGTCGGAGGCTGTGGCCGGCCGGTCCCGCGAGGCGGCTCTCGCGGCTTTGGGGAACGCGTATCGGAACTATGCCCATGAGCATCCGGGACGTTTCGCCGCCATGCAACTGCGGCTCGACTCCGAGACGGCCGCGCGGAGCGACGGGCCGCGGCACACCCGCCTGATGCGGGCAATCCTCCGTGAATACCAGCTGAGCGAGGCTGATCAGACCCATGCTGTCCGCCTGCTCGGCAGCACATTCCAGGGCTACGTGAGCCTGGAGCTGAGCGGAAGTTTCAGCCACAGTGAGCCCTCATCCAACGAGAGCTGGGAGCACATCATCCACGGACTCCACATCCTGTTGCAGAACTGGCAAGTGCGCCAACCGGACACAGCAAACAACCGAGAATGACGAGGGCATGACAATCACTGACTGGACCACCACCACCCCCATCCCGGCTGCCTTCTTCAGGGGTGTCCTTGAACTCGAACAGACCGGCCGCGGGGTCCTGCCCCACCGACTCCCGGCGAGGGCACGCGTTCAGGCCAATGACCCGCAGTTGTCCATGGCGGTAGCTCAACCATCTGGTGTCAGGCTTGCTTTCCGGACGGGCGCCAGCGCTCTGGAGCTTGACACGCTGCGCTCCCGATCGACGTACTCCGGTGTGCCGCCGAGGCCGGACGGAGTGGTCGAGCTAGTCGTAAATGGCCAAGTCCTCGGCAGTTCCGTGACCAGTGGCGGGAACGCCGTGACGATCGACATGGCCACAGGAGCCGCCACCAAGGTGGTTGGCCCCGCCTGCACGAGTCGATTCGTGGACCTCCCGGAGGGAATCAAGGACATCGAACTGTGGTTGCCCCACAACGAGACGACGGAACTCATTGCACTTCGCACCAATGCATCGGTGGAACCCAGTCCACCGGCCGGGCGGCCGAGATGGCTGCATCACGGCAGTTCAATTAGTCAAGGATCCAATGCCACCCGTCCGACGACGATTTGGCCGGCGGTCGCCGGGCGCTTGGGTGGCGCCGATCTGACGAATCTGGGTTTTGGCGGCAGTGCGCTCCTCGACCAGTTCACGGCACGCGCCATACGCGACACACCCGCCGAACTGATCAGCCTAAAAATCGGCATCAACCTCGTCAACCTCGACCTGATGCGTTTACGCGCGTTCGGGCCGGCTGTCCACGGTTTCCTTGACACCATCCGCGACGGACACCCAGCGACACCACTGTTGGTCGTATCGCCCATCCACTGTCCGATCCATGAGAAAACCCCTGGGCCAGGCGCCTTCGACCCCGAGGCGCTCGCGGCCGGTGAGCTCCGGTTCCGAGCGACCGGAGACCCCTCCGAGCGTGCTGCCGGCAAGCTCACCCTCGGCGTGATCCGGGATGAGTTGAACCGGATCGTTTGCCAGCGGTCTCTGGACGACGCGAACCTGTACTACCTGGACGGCCGCGAACTATATGGAGAGCAGGACTCGATCGAGCTCCCGCTCCCAGATGCACTGCATCCGGATGCGGCAACGCACCAGCTGATGGGGGAACGTTTCGCACGCCTGGCATTTGCTGCAGGCACTGCGCTGTCGACTACCGGGTATCGATCCAACGTGTGATCCGATCGCGCAGACTCCAAGTCCCGGCGGGATCGCCCACGTGGAGCCCGCACGCTCGCGCAACCCGGCCTCCGCGCAGGTTGGGCGCAGCTGGCACTCCTTGTACCGTGAACTACGGGCCAGGCTGTGCTGTCGACGAGGCCGCGCGATTCTAAGGAGCTAGCTATGGGCAGGTCACACCGGACATCGCATCATGAACCCGACACGGCTGTTGAGCTGAACCCCCGGTTCAGCCGGCCGGGGGAGTCCACCATCTTTCCGCGCTTCACGATTCCCGACGGGGAGTCCCTGCCCTCGACCGCCTATCAGGTTGTCCACGATGAGGCGATGCTGACCCAACCTTGTCCTCAGCTCAGCTCAGCTGTCCAGGTGTGCTGGGAGAAATTCTGCAACTACTGGGAGGTGGAAGCCCGCTTTGTTCCGGTATCGGTGGAACACCCGATGCTTGACGGCCATGACCTGGACCGTTACGTGGACGAGAACACCATTGGCATCGTCGCCTACACCGGCATATACGAACCGGTCGAGCTTATCTCGGCAGCTCTGGACGAAATTCAAGTACGCCGTGGCCTGGATGTTCCCATCCACGTGGACGGGGCCTCCGGGGCCATGATCGCACCCTTCCTGCAGCCGGAGGTTGAGTGGGACTTCCGGCTCCCCAGGGTCGCGTCGATCAACACCTCGGGCCACAAATACGGACTGGTGTACCCCGGCCTCGGTTGGGTCGTGTGGCGGGACGAAGAGGCGCTCCCCGATGACCTGATCTTCCACGTCAGCTATCTCGGCGGGGACATGCCGACCTTCGCCCTGAACTTTTCACGGCCCGGCGCCCAGGTGCTGCTGCAGTATTACCTCTTTCTCCGGCTCGGCTTTGCCGGTTACAAGTCCGTGCAAGCCATGTCCCGCGACGTGGCGCTCTACCTCTCCGGCGAAATCGGAGCCATGGAGCCCTTCACCCTGTGGAGCGACGGGTCTGACATCCCGGTCTTTGCATGGCAGCTCACCGACGGCCACACCGGAAACTGGAACCTTCACCACCTGTCCGAGCGCCTCCGGATGAACGGGTGGTTCGTTCCGGCCTACCCCATGCCCGCAGGGCTCAGCGAGGTCACGGTGCAAAGGATCGTTGTCCGTAACGGCTTCACACGCGACCTCGCATCCAGCTTCCTGACTGACCTCAAAAAGGAAGTTGCCTACCTGGACGGGCTGACCGCGCCGATGCCCCCGCGCGGGCAAACACAGGCATTCCACCACTAGCCAGCGCTCGAGAGGAGGAGCTTGCCATGTGCCGATTATTCGGGCTGCACGCCGGTCCCCGACCGGTCCGCGCCACTTTCTGGCTCCTGGACGCCCCGGACAGCCTCGCCGAGCAAAGCCATCGGGAACCCGACGGGGCCGGCATAGGGACTTTCGATGCGGACGGCAGAGCCCGAGTGGCCAAACAGCCGCTTGCCGCGTGGGAGGACCACGCCTTCGCTCGCGAAGCGCGGGATCTGAAGAGCACGACGTTCCTGGCCCACGTGCGGTATGCCAGCACCGGCGCACACACCATGGTCAACACGCACCCGTTCGAACAGGACGGGCGGCTGTTCGCCCACAACGGCGCCTTCAGTGGTCTCGAACGGCTCGATCAGCATCTGGCCCGGCTTGGCGTGACAGACCTCGTTCAGGGTCAGACCGACAGTGAACGCCTCTTCGCGCTCATCACCGCTGAGACCCGACGGACCGGCGGCGACGTCGGAGCCGGGATCACCAGGGCGATCAACTGGGTCGCTGAGGAGTTGTCCGTCTTTAGCCTGAACCTCATCGTGACCACGGCTACGGATCTTTGGGCCGTCAGGTACCCGGCAACCCACGAGCTACACATGCTGGAACGGGACCCTGCCGCCGAACCGGCTCCCGCGGCCCCACTGAACGCCCGGAGCAACCGGATCCACTCCCGCAGCACGGATCTATCGCTCTCCCCGCATGTCCTCTTCGCTACCGAACCGATGGACCAAAACCCGGGCTGGCGTCCCATGGCACCCGGCGAACTGGTACACGTCAGCCCGGTCCTGGCGGTGACCGCCACCTTCCCCTTCCCGGACGCCCTTGCGCATCCCCTCACTCTCTCCGATCTTGAACCGTCGGCGGCGGCCTCCCAGAAGCCTTGACCCCGACGCCGGCCACCGAGCGGCCTGCGTTAACGAGAACGACGGCGGCGCTGCCACGTGCAGCGACCGATCATGAACTCGGAACTATGTGCAGCAAGTTCTTGAATATCGCTGGTGTGCCAATCAATTGGGAGCGATCGCAGGATCGGCCCGCGGCCGAGGGCAGCTCGGGGCACCCGGGGTGGGGCTGACTATCGGCGCTCGTTATCCGCGGTGAGGATCGCGGCTGCCTGCTGACTCCCCGTCCGGGTGCTCGTCTGTGCCGATGGAGACGCGCGTGCTGATGCGCCGAAGCGGCCGTCTTCGGGGGAGGTCAGCTGATCGCCTCCATGCCCAGACGCTAGAGTTCCTCAAGGTGGTTCCGGATGTCCTGAAGCGCCTCGGGGGAGTGCGGCTGCCAGTCAACGATCTCGTCAACCACCCGCAGAGGGACCCGGATGCGGTAGGACCTGGCCGGGTGGCCGGGGAACTTTTTGTCCGTCAGATTGGGGTCATCCTCAAAGGGGCCCTCGGGTTCCACGCGGTAGATTCTTTCCCGTCCCTCGCCCACACCGAGTTCCGCTCCCCAAGTGGCCGCGTCCAGGGTTTGCGGTCAGGTAGATGTAGTCCGTACGGGTCTGCCGTGGGTTCAGCAACAGCAGAGCCTAGTCCCTTAGAGGATAGGCCCGCCTCCAGGCACATTGTTCGCCGGCAACACTCCTGGGTCCCCGGCCAATCCATTGCGGGCCGATCCGCGCCGTGGGACGCTGAGGTGCAGGGAACCGCCAGACTGTTCTACACTCTGTAGAAGAATCTTTCTACGTTGTGTAGAAGTTGCTCGCCTAGCAAAGTTAGGGACTGCCTTGGACGCCTTGGAAATCGCACGCTGGCAATTCGGCATCACCACCGTCTACCACTTCATGATGGTGCCCCTCACGATCGGCCTGGGCCTGGTCGTCGCCGTCATCCAGACGATGTGGCACCGCACCGGCAAACCGGAATACCTGCGGATGACCAAGTTCTGGGGCAAGCTCTTCCTGATCAACTTCATCATGGGCGTCGCCACGGGCATCGTGCAGGAGTTCCAGTTCGGCATGGCGTGGAGCGAGTACAGCCGCTTCGTGGGCGACGTCTTCGGGGCGCCGCTGGCGATGGAAGCGCTGCTGGCGTTCTTCGTCGAGTCGACGTTCCTGGGGCTGTGGATCTTCGGCTGGAAGCAGCTCAAACCCGCCGTGCACCTGGCCTGCCTCTGGATCGCCGTGATCGGGTCGGCCTTCTCCGCTTACTTCATCATCGTGGCGAACAGCTGGATGCAGCACCCGGTCGGCGTTGAGATGATCAACGGCCGTCCCGTGATGACAGACGCCTGGGCGGTCTTCACCAACAACACCGCCCTCGTTGCCGTCCCGCACACCCTCTTCGGTGCCCTCGCCGTGGCCGGCGCCTTCCTGCTCGGCATCGCCTGGTACCACCTGTGGCGCCGCCGCCACGACGGGATCGACACCATCGGCGCCGACGGCAAGGTCATTCCCGGCGAGGCCGCCATCCCCGGCCGCGACCGCACCGACCACGCCGTCTGGATCCGCTCCCTGCGCATCGGCGCCGTCGTCGCCATGATTTCCTTCGCCGGCACCGCCCTCACCGGCGACCTGCAGGGCAAACTCATGTTCGAACAGCAGCCCATGAAGATGGCTGCCGCCGAGGCGGCCTGCCACGACGGCACCGGCTTCTCCATCCTCAGCGTCGGCAACGTCGGTTCCAAGAACTGCGACGACGTCGTCGCCGTCATCGAGGTGCCCGGGATCCTGTCCTTCCTCGCCAAGGGTGACTTCACCACCGAGGTCAGGGGCGTCAACAGCCTGCTGGACCAGTACAAGGCCGACTACGGCACCAACCTGCCGGATAACCCGATCTACGGGGACCGGGCCGGGCAGGAGATCCAGTACGTGCCGGTCATGGAGGTCACCTACTGGGGCTTCCGGATGATGATTGGCTTCGGCGGAGTGGCCGCCCTGGCCGCGCTCGCGGCCCTGTGGGTCACCCGCAAGGGAACCGTCCCGGCCTCTCGCGGCCTCATGCGGCTGGCCGTTTTCGGGATCCTGGCGCCGTTCGGAGCTAACGCCGCCGGCTGGATCTTCACCGAGATGGGCCGGCAGCCGTTCGTCGTCGCCCCGAACCCGGACCTCAGTGGGATCGACCAGGTCTTTATGTTCACGGCCGCAGCGGTTTCACCCGGCGTCTCGGCCGGCGAGCTGCTGACCTCCCTCGTGGTGCTGACCGCCGTGTACGCCGTGCTCCTGGTGGTCGAGGTCAAGCTGCTGGTCAAGTACATCCGCGGCGGGGTGGTTGCGGCCATGCCGGAACTCGCGCACGTCCCCGCCGACGAGAACGAGGACGCCACCCCCAGGGACGGTGGTCCCGGCAAGCCCGGGGGAACCGACGACGTCCTGGCCTTCGCCTACTAAGCCTTCGCACCCCAAGAAACGCAGAGGATACTGAGCATGGAACTGCTTCCCACCATCTGGTTCATCGCCATCGCGGTGCTGTGGACGGGCTATCTCTTTCTCGAGGGCTTTGACCTCGGAGTCGGGATGCTGATGAAGGGCTTCGCCCGGAACAATACCGAGCGCCGTGTGCTGCTCAACACGGTCGGCCCGGTCTGGGACGGCAACGAGGTCTGGCTGCTGACAGCCGGGGGCGCCACCTTCGCGGCATTCCCGCTCTGGTACGCCTCGCTGTTCTCCGCCCTGTACCTGCCGCTGCTGCTGGTCCTCGTGGCTCTCATCTTCCGCGCGGTGGCTTTCGAATACCGTGGCAAGGTGGACAACCCGCGCTGGCGTGCCCGCTGGGACTGGGCCATCTCCCTGGGCTCCCTCGTGGCGGCCTTCGGCGTCGGAGCGGCCCTGGCACTGACCACCACCGGCCTCCCGATTAACGCCAACGGCGACCGCGAAGGCGGCCCCTTCGCGTGGTTCAGCGCCTACGCTGTGCTGGGCGGCCTCGCCGTCGTCGGGTTCTCGCTGCTGCACGGACTCGCCTTCCTGGCCCTGAAGACCGACGGCGACGTCCGGCACCGCGCACGCCAGTGGTTCGTCCGGCTCCTGCCCGTCCTGCTGCTGCCGATCGCGGGCTGGGCGGTGAGCCTGCAGCTGCTCAGCGGCGAGATCTGGACCGTGCTCGCCGTCGTCGCCGCCGTGGTGGCCGCCGTTGTGGCCTGGAACTTCGCCCGCAAGGGTGCCGAAGGCCGTGCGTTCCTGTCCCTGGGCGCGTTCCTCCTGCTCGGCAGCGCCTCGATCTTCGGCGCAGCCTTCCCCGTTGTGCTGCCGTCCACACTGGACCCGGCCTTCAACCTCACAATCTCCAACGCCTCCTCCTCGGACTACACCCTGGGGCTGATGACCATCGTCGCCTGCATCGGGCTGCCGCTGGTCCTTGCCTACCAGGCCTGGACGTACTGGGTGTTCCGGCGCCGGGTGAGCGATGCGCACATCCCCGACGCCCACAGCTTCCTCCCCGCCATCGCCGCCAAAGCCCTGGCGCCCAAGGACTAGCAGCTGATGAGACCGCAGTTCCCCGCGGGGGCCGCCAACCGTGCCGCCCTCTACCTGCTGGGCCTGCTCGCGGCCCTGAAGGCCCTGTCCCTGGTGCTGATCGGACAGGCCGTCGCATCCATGCTGGCCGGGCTGATGGCCGGTGATCCCGCCTGGGGCGGGCAGCTGTACTGGGGAGTCGCGGGGGTGGTGCTTCGGTCCCTGACTGTCTGGGCCCAGGCCGTCGCTTCGCGCCGGGCGGCGTTGGGCGTGAAGGAGGAACTGCGCTCGCAGCTGCTCGAGCATGCCCTGCGCAACGGCACCCGGCCGTCAGGCCCGTCCGACGGCGGACTCGCCGTACTCGCGACCCGCGGGCTGGACGCCCTGGACAGCTACTACACCCAGTTCCTGCCCGCCCTGGTGAACTGCGCGGCGATCCCGCTGCTGCTGGGTGCGCGCATCCTCTACGCCGACTGGATCAGCGCCGTGGTGATCGTGCTGACCGTGCCGCTGGTCCCGCTCTTTATGATCCTGATCGGCCGCTACACCGACGACCGCGTCCGGGAAGCCCAGTCGGCCCTGGCCCGGCTGTCCGGCCACATGCTGGAGCTCGCCAAGGGCCTGCCCGTCCTCGTGGGGCTTGGCCGCGCCACCGCCCAGCGCAAGGCCCTCGAGAACCTCTCCGAGGACTACCGCCACCGGACCATGGGAACCCTGCGGACCGCCTTCCTCTCCGCCCTCGCGCTGGAACTCATCGCCACCATCTCCGTTGCCGTCGTCGCAGTTTTCATCGGCGTCCGGCTGGTCCACGGCGACATGGCGCTGGAAGCCGGGCTGCTGGCCCTGATCCTCGCCCCCGACTGCTACCTCCCGCTCCGGGAACTGGGCACCGCCCACCACGCCAGCGACGAAGGCCGCGCCGCGCTCGCAGAAACCACCGCCATCCTCGAGGCACCCGAGCCCACTCCGCTGCGGCCCGCTGCTCCAGCCGCGGCTGATCCCACCGCTGCTGCCGCGGGGACTGCCTCCGGAGCCCCACGGCCGCCGGCCCTGACCGTTGCCGGCCTGACCGTCCGCTACGGCGGCAGGACCGGCGCCGCCGTCGGGCCGCTCAGCTTCACCGCCGCCCCGGGCCGGATCACCGCCCTCGACGGCCCCAGCGGAGCGGGCAAGAGCACCGTCCTCGGCGTGCTGGCCGGCACCATCGGGACCGGCGGCGGCACGGACCGGCACACCACGGTCACCGGACGGCTCGAAGGATTCACGACGGCGGACGTCGCCTGGGTGCCGCAGCATCCCGTGATGGTCGCCCCGACCGTGCTGGAGGAAGTCAGGCTGTATCTGGGAGCGGCCGCGGGGCCGTCCGCCGACGGCCGGGCAGCGCGCGACGCCGCCGACGCCGCCGACGACCCCGCCCTGCGCTGCCTGACGGCCTGTGCCGCCGGGCACCTTGCCGCTAAGCACCCCGCTGAACTCAGCCCGGGGGAGCTGCGCCGCGTCGCACTGGCCCGCGGCCTGGCCAGGATCGAGTCCGGAGCGACTGTGCTGCTGCTCGACGAACCCACCGCCCACCTGGACCGGGAATCCGCCACCGCGGTCAGCGGCGCCATCGCCGGGCTGCGCGGCAAGGTCACCGTCCTGCTGGTGGCCCACGACCGGCAGACCCGGGAACTCGCCGACGACCTGGTAGCAGTGACAGGGGCAGTGACAGTGTCGGCGGCAGGGGCAGCCGGCTCCGGGGCCGGGTCCGCTACGCAAGCCGCTTCTGCCGGCGGGACAGTCGAGGCGTCCGTGCGAGAAACCGCGCCGCCATCACTGTCGTCCGGCCGCTCTGGCGCCGTATCCGCGGCCCGCCGGTCCGGGCTGGGATCCTCCGATCCACAGTCCGCCGGGCCAACCGGACTCCGGCCAACCGATCTCCAGCCGGCCGGCGGGATGGAATCCGGTGAGCCGCCAGCCTGGGCGGACGGAAGCGCGGCCCGCGGGTCAACGGCCGCCCGGCTCCGCCGGCTGCTCGCCCCGGTCGGAGTCAAATTCGCCGCGGCCGGCGTCGTCGGCACCCTGGCGGCCCTCTTCGCCGTCGCCCTTGCCGGGCTCTCCGGCTGGCTGATTATCCGAGCCAGCGAGCAGCCGCCCATCCTTTACCTGCTCACCGCGATCGTGGGGGTGCGCTTCTTCGGCATCGGCCGTGCCGCGCTGCGCTACCTTGAACGGCTCCTGCTGCACGACGCTGTCTTCGCCGCCCTGACCCGGCTCCGGGGCCAGCTCTGGGAATCGCTGAGCCGGCGCGCCCTCTCGCTGCGCCGGCTGCTGCAGGGCGGCAACGTCCTGGGCACCGTGGTGGACGACGTCGACACGGTCCGGGAGCTCCTGCCCCGGGTGGTCCTGCCGCCGCTGACCGCCGTGGCCGTCGCCGCCGCCGCAGTTATCAGCACCGCCCTGCTGCTGCCGGCCGCGCTGCCCGCCGTGATAGCCGCAGCCCTGCTGAGCCTCGTGGCGGCACCCGCACTTGCGCTGGCAGCGGACCGGATGTCCGCGGGCACCGAACAGCGGCTTCGCTCCGGTGTCCTCCGCCAGGTGGCTGCGGCCCTCGACGCCCGCGCCGAACTCCACGCCAACAATGTCTCCGCGCCGGTACTCGCCGCCATCACACGCGCCGACCGCTCCGCGACCGCCGCCTCCCAGCACTCGGCATGGGCCGAAGGACTCGGCCAGGGGCTCACGGTACTCGCCTGCGGGACAGCCGCCCTGGCCAGCGCCGTGCTGGCCGCTCCGCTGGCCCTCAGCGAAGCCGTCGAGCCCTCAACCCTCGCCGTCGTTGTGCTGCTGCAGCTCGCCCTCGTGGAGCCGTACGCGGCCATCACGACGGCGGTCCGGCAATACCCGGCGCTGCGGGCGGTGCTGCGGCGCATCGGCGAAGCCGGGGTGCTCGACAAGGACGACGACGCCCGGGACTCCGGCGGCCTTGCCCCGGTGCCAGGAAGGCCCGGCGGTCAGCCCGGGATCGAACTCCGGGACCTTGCGGCAGCGTGGCCCGGCGGCCCGCGGGTCTTCACCGGACTCACCGCCGCCGCGGAACCCGGGCGCTGGCTCTCCGTCACCGGGACCTCGGGCTCCGGCAAGTCAACCCTGCTCGCCGTCGTCCTCGGCTTCCTCCCCGCGGCAAGCGGTCAAATCCTGATGAGCGGGCGCGCAGCCTGGTGCCCGCAGGAGGCGCACCTCTTCGACTCGACCATCCGCGGCAACCTACTGCTGGGGCTTCCCGAAGGCCAGCGCGGGGGACTGGCGGAGCCGCGGCTGCAGGACGCGCTGGCCGCGGTCGGCCTTGGGCCGCTGATCGGACGGCTGGAGCAGGGCCTGGACACCCGGATTGGACCCGGCGGGGCATTCCTCAGCGGCGGCGAGCGGCAGCGCCTCGCCGTCGCCCGCACGCTCCTGACCGGCGCGGACGTGATCCTGCTGGATGAACCCACGGCCCACCTGGATGCGGAGTCCGGCCGGGCGATGCTGGCCGAGCTGCGGCACGGACTGCGGGACCGCACCGTCGTGCTCGTCACGCACAACCCGGAGGACATCGCCGCGGATGACAGCCGCCTGGACCTTGACCGGGCTGCGGCCACGCACACACCGCTTCCGCAGGAGGCAACGGCGCTGCTGGCGCGGGGGTAAGCCCGACGTTAGCCTGTTGCCATGAACGGACACCCCGACGCCCTGGCCAGCCTGGACCCCCGCCTGTCGTGGCGGGCCGCCGGGAGCGCGGACCTGGACGGCTGGGCGGCGCTGATCGCCCGGACCGCCGCCCTCGAACGGCCCGTCTGGTTCGAGCGACGCGCCGATCTGGAACAGGTCCTCGAATCGCAGAAGAACCCGGCCGCCGCGAACACCATCCTCGGCTTCGACGCCCGGGGTGTGGCCCGGGCCTATGGCCGGATCACCAAGAACCCGGACGGGGAGAAGGCAGTCGGATTCGGCTGCGTCGACCCCGCGTGGCAGGGGACCGGGATCGGCACCGGGGTGCTGGGCTGGATGGAGGGAAGGACCCGGCAGCGTTTTGCCGAGGACGCGACGCAGGGCGCCGTGCCGAGACTGCGGCTCCATATGGAACAGGAGCACACGCACCAGGCCGCCCTGTTCGAGGGCGCCGGCTTCCGGATTGTCCGCTACTACAACGAGATGCAACGGCCGCTCAAGGACGGCCTCCCCGCCGTGGTGCTCGACGACGGGCTGGAACTTGTGGGCTTCGAACCCGGGCTGCACGAGCCGGTGCGGCTGGCGCACAACGAGGCCTTCCGGGACCACTGGGGCAGCGAGCCGCGGGACGAGGAGTCCTGGGGCTTCTTGGTGAATGATCCGCTCGCCCGGCCGGACCTGAGCGCCGTCGTCCTGGACCGGGCCAGCAAGGTTGCCGGCTACCAGCTCGCCAGCCACGACGCCGTCAGCGCGGAGTCGCGGGGCTACAAAGAGGGCTACACGGACCTGCTGGGCGTGCGGCGGGAGTTCCGCGGCCGCGGGGTGGCGCAGGCGCTGCTGGCCGATGCGATGCGGCGCTTCGCCGCGGCCGGGATGGATAAGGCCTCGCTCGACGTCGACTCGGAGAACCCCACCGGGGCCCTGGCCCTCTACGCCAAGATGGGCTACGCCGCCGTCAGCACCAGCATGGCCTGGGACAAGGAACTGTAGCGGGCCAGCCGCCCGCCGGCCTTCCGCACGTTGCCCGTCCCCGTGCTAGCCATCCACATCGTGGAGGTGATGGACGATGTCGTGCAGGAAGTACTGCGCGAACGTCAGCACGGTGAACTCCGAACCGTTGCTGCGGGTGCCCTTGCGGCTCCACTGCTCCTCCGTGACCCGCGCGAAGGCGGCGGCGATCTGCCCGCCCTCGGCTGTGAGTTCCGCGCTGACCTCGGCCGGGTCGGCGTTGGCGTAGTCCTTCTCGACCGCGGTGAGGTCCTGGTCCCAGTCCGCGAACCGGGCGTCGTCCTCGCTCAGCATGAGGCCCAACCGGTGATCGAACAGGGTGAAGACGTCCCGGACGTGGCAGGCATACTCCAGCACCGACCAGGTGTTCGAATCCGCGCGTTCCGTGGCGTCGGGACGCCGCAACGCCACCCGCCAGCGCGGGAGCATACTTTCCACCATCCCCGCCGCCGTCGCTGGCGTCGCCGCCGACGCATCGAATCCGCACTCGGGGCAGGGCCGCTGCAGGACCCAGGTCCAATCCTTGATATCAGGGATGATAGGCATGCGAGCATTCTAAACGCATTTTCGCGCCCGGCAATTGAAAGACGGGCGGGCTCCGCGGGTAGCCGGTGTCAGCGGATACGCAGCACCTTCTCCTGTGCCTGAGCCGCCGGTGGAGACAAGCAACATCGCCCTGTCCCTTTAGGTCCGCCGGTGCACCTAAGGGCGTAGGGCGATCTCGCCGTCGACGTTCCCCCGGTCCCGACGTCGTTGCCCGCTTTAGGTCTGTACTCGCACCTGCAGTCGTAGGTCCAGGGTCGGCCATTCGGCACAAATGGCCGCCACGAGGGGCCTTTTAGCGGCCACTTGTGGCAAATGGGTGGCAGGTGGAACGCCTTAGCGGCCACTTGTGGCAAATTGTCGAGGTGAGCGTGGAGCCCTTTCGTGGCCATTCGCCACAAATGGCCGCCACGAGGGGCCCTTTAGCGGCCACTTGTGGCAAATGGGTGGCAGGTGGAGTTCCCTTAGCGGCCACTTGTGGCAAGTGGGTGGCGGCCGGCGGCCTGGACCGTGTCCCGCGCCCCGGACAGGCCGCCGGACAGGCCGACGGGAGGCCGCCAGAGTTCCGGCGGGAGCCTAGTCCGTGGCCGCACCCGGCGTCGGCGCATCTTCTGGCGCGGTCTGCCAGGACATGCTCGGGCCGATCGCGTCGATGGCCTGGGAGAGCGGAATGCCGGAGCCGTCGCGGCGGCCGTGTTCCCCGGGCAGGGAGCGGGCAACCCCGGCCTGGGAGGATGCCTTCGCGGGGCCGTGACCGGCCCACGCGAGCAGCAGCGTGTCCTCGCCCTTGAGGAAGCGGTGCGCCCGGACCCCGGCGGTGGCGCGGCCCTTGGCCGGGTATTCGGAGAGTGCTGTGACTTTGGCGGCCCCCGGAGCGGTGCCCGGGAGCGCCCCTTCCGTGCCGGCGATGGTCACCACGACGGCGTCGCGGTCCGACCGGCTGGCCGCGCCGAAGAACATCACCTCGTCCCCGGCGGCCAGCTTGATGCCGGCCATGCCGCCGGCGGTCCGGCCCTGCGGGCGGACGGCGGAGGCGGGGAAGCGCAGGAGCTGGGACTGCCGTGTCACGAAGACGAGGTCGACGTCGTCGGAACCCGCGGGGGCCACCCCGACGACGGTGTCCTTGTCCTTGAGCACGATGACTTCCCAGTCCTCGCGGTTCAACGGATAGTCGGGCTGGACCCGCTTGACCACGCCCTGGGCCGTGCCGATCGCAAGCACGTCATCCAGCGGCGCGAAGGCAACCAGCGATTCGCCCTTGAGCAGTGTGATGAAGTCCTTGGCCGGCACTCCGCCGGCCATGTTCGGTGTGCCGGACGTCGGCGGCAGCACGGGCATGTCCATCACCTGGAGCCGGAGCATGCGGCCTTGCGACGTCACGGCGGCAATCTCGCCGCGCGCTGACGTCTTCACCACCGAGGTGAACACGTCGTGCCGGGTCCGGGGGCCGGCCTCGGCAAGGCTGTCCTGGTTGCTGGTGCGGGCGATCTGTCCGGAGGCGGTCAGGATGGCCCAGCAGGGGTCATCCGCGATCTCCAGGGCCAGCGGGGCGGCCTTGCCTTTGGCTCCCGGCGCGGCGGCCAGGGCGGCGGCGACGGTGGGGGAGACGGCCTCGGACTCCAGCAGCACCGTGCGGCGCGGGGTGCCGTACTTCTCGGCGATCTCGGCCAGCTCGGTGGACACCAGGCCGCGGAGCCGCTCGCTGGAGCCGAGGACGGCCTCGAGCTCGGCAATCTCGCGGCGCAGTTCGTCCTGTTCCTTCTCCAGTTCGATCCGGGAGTACTTGGTCAGCTGCCGGAGCCGGAGTTCCAGAATGTAATTGGCCTGGATCTCGGTGAGGTCGTAGATGGACATCAGCCGGGTCCGGGCCGCGGCCACCTCGTCCGAGGAACGGATGATCTGGATGACCTCGTCGATGTCCACGATCGCGATCAACAGGCCCTCGACCAGGTGCAGCCGGTCCTTCTTCTTCCCGAGCCGGAAGGCGGTGCGCCGGCGCACCACGTTGATGCGGTGTTCGACATAGACGGTGAGCAGCTGCAGCAGCCCGAGGGTCTGCGGCTGCCCGTCGACGAGCGTGACGTTGTTGATGCCGAAGGAATCCTCCATCGGCGAGTAGCGGTACAGCTGCTGCAGCACCGCGTTGGGGTTGAAGCCGTTCTTCAGCTCGATGACGAGGCGCAGGCCGTGCTTGCGGTCCGTGAGGTCCACGATGTCGCTGATGCCGGCCAGCTTCTTGCCGTTGACGGCGTCCTTGATCTTCTCGATCACCTTTTCCGGCCCCACCATGTACGGCAGTTCCGTGACCACCAGTCCGGTGCGGCGGGCCGAAAGCTGCTCGATCTCCACCTTGGCCCGGGTCTTGAAGGAACCGCGTCCGGTGGCATAGGCGTCCCGGATGCCGTCCAGGCCCACGATCCGTCCGCCGGTGGGCAGGTCCGGGCCGGGGACGAACCTCATGATGTCCTCGAGCGTGGCGTCCGGGTGCTCGATCAGGTGCCTCGCCGCGGCGATCACTTCCACCAGGTTGTGCGGTGCCATGTTCGTGGCCATGCCGACCGCGATGCCGGTGGCGCCGTTGACCAACAGGTTCGGGAACGCCGCAGGCAGCACGTCCGGCTGGGTCAGCTGGTTGTCGTAGTTGGGGACGAAGTCGACGACGTCCTCGTCGAGGTGGTCCGTCAGGGTCAGCGCCGCGGCGGCCAGGCGCGCCTCGGTGTACCGCGGGGCGGCGGGGCCGTCGTCGAGCGAGCCGAAGTTGCCGTGGCCGTCGATGAGCGGCAGCCGCAGCGAGAAGTCCTGCGCCATGCGCACCATCGCGTCATAGATCGCGGTGTCGCCGTGCGGGTGCAGCTTGCCCATGACCTCGCCCACCACGCGGGCACTCTTGACGTGGCCGCGGTCCGGGCGGAGGCCCATTTCGCTCATCATGTACAGGATGCGCCGCTGCACCGGTTTAAGGCCGTCCCGGGCATCCGGAAGCGCCCGCGAGTAGATCACCGAATAGGCGTACTCGAGGAACGATCCTTCCATCTCCGAGGTGACGTCGATGTCGACGATATTTTCGACGAAGTCCTGGCTGGATTCCCCTGCCGGGGACGGGCTTTGGCGACGTGCCATGAGGCTGGTGGGTCCTTCTGAGCGGTGCAGAACGAAAGCTGCGTAAGTTTATGACTAGGCTAAGCCTATGGTGGATCAGCCCTCGGGCGGCGTATATCCGGAATATTGGGAAGCCGATGTTGTCCTGCGTGACGGCGGGACGGCTCATCTGCGCCCGATCCACCCCTCCGACGCGGACGCGGTCCAGGCCTTTCACGTGGGGCAGTCGCAGAAGTCCATCTACATGCGGTTCTTCGCGTTCAAGTCCAAACTCTCCGCCAAGGAGCTCAAACGCTTCACCGAGGTGGACTACAAGGACCGGGTGGCCCTCGTGATCACCATCGGCGGGGAGATCATGGGCATCGGCCGCTACGACCGGCTCGATGATCCCGAGGAAGCGGAAGTCGCGTTCAACATCTCCGACGCGCACCAGGGCCGCGGTATCGGGTCCATCCTGCTCGAACACCTCGCCGCAGCCGCCCGCGAAAACGGCATCCGGAAGTTTAGCGCGGAGGTCCTGCCGGAAAACCGCAAGATGCTGATGGTCTTCTCCGACGCCGGCTACGACGTCAAACGGCACTTCGACGACGGCGTGGTCAGCCTCGAATTCAACATCGACCCCACGGACAAGTCCCGCGCTGTGATGGAGTCCCGGGAACACCGCGCCGAGGCGCGCAGCATCCAGGAACTGCTCGCCCCGTCCTCCGTGGCAGTGATCGGGGCCAGCCGCAAATGGGGCACCGTGGGCTACCAGCTGCTGGAACATATCATCGAGGGCGGCTTCACCGGCCCGGTCTACGCGATCAACCCGGAGGCCTTCGAGCTCGCCGGCATGCTTTCCTTCGCCCGGCTCTCCGAGGTGCCCGGGCCGGTCAAACTCGCCATCATCGCCGTCCCGTACGCCGAGGTCCCCAAAGTGGTGGAGGAGTGCGGTGCCGCCGGAGTCAAGGGGATCGTGGTGGCCACCGCCGGGTACGCGGACGACGGCGAACGCGGCCTGGCCCGGCAGCGCGAACTCGTCCGGCAGGCCCGCGCCAACGGCATGCGCGTGATCGGCCCCGCTTCGCTGGGCATCATGAACACCAACCCGGCCGTGTCCCTCAACGCCTCCATGGCGCCCTCGCTGGGCCGCCGCGGCGGCCTGGGCCTGTTCAGCCAGTCGGCCGCGATTGGTGTCTCCCTCTACGCGGCCTCCAGCCGGCGCCGCGTCGGGATCTCCACTTTCCTCTCGGCCGGCAACCGCGCCGACGTCTCCGGCAACGACATGATGCAGTTCTGGGAGGACGACGCCGACACCACCGCCGTCGGGCTCTACCTGGAGTCGATCGGCAACCCGCGCAAGTTCTCCCGCCTGGCCCGGCGCCTGGCCCGGACCAAGCCGGTCATCGTGGCGAAGTCCGACGCGCTCGGTCTGCCTCCCGGCCACGCTGTGCGCACCACCCAGGCCCCGCCGGAGGCCGTCGATGCAATGATGCGCCAGGCCGGCGTGATCCGCGTCGAGACCATCGAGCAGCTCATGGATGTTGCCCAGATTGTCTCCAGCCAGCCCCTGCCGAAAGGCCCGGGGATCGCCGTGTTCAGCAACTCCCGGGCACTCGGCAAGGTCGTCGCGGACAGTGCGGCCGTGCAGGGGCTCGGTGTGGACCGGATCGTCACCGACGTCGACCTCGACGCCGGGATGTCGCTGGCGCTGCCGGCGCTGCGGCACCGCCTGCAGGAAGTCCTCACCGCGGACACCGTGCACGCCGTGGTGGTCGCGCTGCTGCCCGCCCACGGACTCACGGTGGAAAAAATCGCCGGGGTCCTGGCCGAATGTTCGGTCGCGGCCGGCAAGCCCGTTGTGGCGGCGTTCAGCGGACTTCTGGACCCTTCGATCTATGTGGAAGGAATGGTGGGCGACGAGGCAGGCGCAGCGGTCGTTCCCTGCTACTCCAACCCCGGAGCTGCAGTGGCCGCGCTCGGTGCCGTGGTCCGCTACGCCCAGTGGCTGAACCGCGACCAGGGCTTCTTTGTCGAACCCGAGGGGTGCGACCCGGACGGCACCCACGAGGAGCTGGAACGCCTGCTGGACAAGGTCGGCGGCGAACAACTCGTCCGGCTGGACCCGGACACGGCTGCGCGCCTGCTGGCCCGCTACGGCATCGGGGTGGTCCCCTCCGTCGGCTTTGAAACCGCCGAACAGGCCGTCGCCGCCGCGGACCGGCTGGGCTGGCCGGTGGCGCTGAAGACCACCGACCCGGCGCTGCGGCACCGCCTGGACCTCGGCGGGGTGCGCCTGGACATCCAGGATGCAGAGTCGCTGCGGCGGAATGTGCTGGAAATGCGCAAGTCCCTGGAACGCTACGGCTCCCCGTCGCTGGAAGTGCAGTCGATGGCGCCGGTGGGCCAGGCCTGCACTTTCCGCGCCGTCGAGGACCCGCTGCTGGGCCCGGTGATTTCCTTCGGCCTGGCCGGCGACGCGGTCAACCTGCTGGACGACTGGGCCCACCGGGTGCCCCCGCTCTCCGGTCCGGACCTGCATGACTTCATCCGGGCGCCCCGGGCCTCCCGGAAACTCTTCGGCTACCAGGGCCTGCCGGCCGTGGATGCCAGGGCGCTGGAGGACCTTGCCGCCCGGCTGACCCGGCTCAAGGACAACCACCCGGAAATCGCCCTCGTCGACTTCAACCCCGTGCTCGCCGGGCCGGAGGGGGCATCCATCCTCGCAGCCGATGTCCGGATCGCCAACGCCGCGCAGCGCACCGACAGTGCCCGGCGCGCCATGCGCAGCTGAGGGCCCGGGGACGGCAGGGCGTCGGCCGCACCGCGCGGCCGCACCGCGCGGCCGGCAAGTTAGCATGTCCCCAGCCGATCTGTGAAAATGGAGACCATGAGCTTTCAGTCTCCGACATCCAAGCCCCAGGCGACCGTCTCCGGACACCCGGGGGCGCACCATCACGGCCTGCATGACCACAGTGCGCAGGGTCAAAGCCTGGAAGGGGCCCTCCAGCAGGCCGGTTTCTACCCCCGGCTGGTGGCGGACGTCGTCGCCGATGCCCTCGACGGGCGCGACTGCGTGGCCCATCTGGTGCACCTTGAGACGCACTTCGACCGCGCCGAGGTCCGCCGCCACATCACGGTGCTGGTCCTCACCGAGGACATGCTCGTCATCACCCACGTGGATGACCAGCAGCTTGACGAGGCAGGGGAGCAGACCGTCGCGCAGGTCTCCACCGAATCCGTCCCGGTCACGCAGATCCGCTCCGTGGTCCTCAGCTACGTGTACGCGCAGCCCCAGGAATACAAATCGTCCGATCCGGTCCGTGAGCTGACCCTGTCCATCGCCTGGTCCGGCGGCCAGCGCCTTGACATGGGGCCGGCCAGCTGCGGCGACCCGCAGTGCGAGGCAGACCACGGGTACAGCGGCACGATTGCGCAGGAGGACATTGTGATCCGGATCAGCGCCGAAGCCGACGGACTGCAGGCCGTCCAGGACGCCAAGTTGTTCGCCCGTGCCCTCCGCGCCGTGAACACCGGATCCTCCGCGCCGGTGCCGCATACCGGCCCCGGGCTTCCGCCGCGCCCGCGGATGGGTGTCTTCGGAACCCGCGCCAGCCGCGGCCACCAGCGCTGAGATGACGTCTGTCCGCGTGCCCGAAGCCCTGCCCTCCGCCCCGGCCCTCCCGCAGAACCTGCCGGTGGCCCCGGCTTTCGGAGACCGCTCCATCGCCGAGGTGCTGACAAGTGCCGCGGCCAGCCTGGGGGTTCCGGGCTTTGAGAACCGGCTGAACCTGCCTGCGGCCAAGCGCGTCTGCGTTGTCCTGGCCGACGGGCTGGGCCGGAACCTGCTGAAGCAGAAGTCGGCGCACACCCCGTTCCTGCGCGCCGTGATGCAGTCCGGTCAGGGGCGGGTGCCGGTGTCGCTGGACTCCGCTTTTCCCTCCACCACGGCAGCGTCGCTGGCCAGTTTCGGCACGGGACTCCCGGCCGGGCAGCACGGCATGGTGGGCTATGACGTGCTGGACCCCGGCCAGGACCGGGTGGTCAATATGCTCGGCGGCTGGGACGCCGGTGTGGATCCGCAGCTGTGGCAGCCGTTCCCCACCGTGTTCGAGCGGGCCGCGGAGCACGTCGACGTCTCCACGGTCGGCCTCCCGCAGTTCAGCGACTCCGCGATGACCCGGGCTGCGCTCCGCGGCGGCCGCTACGTCACGGCGACCACCTCCCACGCCCGGACCGCCGCCGCCGCCGAGGCGATGGCCGGTGCGGGACGCGCACTGATGTACTTCTACGTCAACGAACTGGACAAGGCCGGCCACCGGCACGGCTGCCAGTCTCCGCAGTGGGAGCACCAGCTCGAGGAACTTGATGCCACCGTCAAACGGCTCAGCGCCACCCTGCCGGCGGGCACCACCATCCTGCTCACCGCGGACCACGGCATGCTCGATGTGCCGGTATCCCAGCGGATCGACTACTCGGCCGACCCGGACCTCGTTGCCGGTGTCCGCCACACAGCGGGCGAACCGCGAATGGTTCACCTCTACCTGGACGCATCAGAGGGGGATGCCGGCCGCGCCCGGCTGATTGCGGCCTGGCGCGCGCGCTTTGGCGACCGGATCTGGGCGTTCACCCGGGAGGAAGCCACCGCCGCGGGGTTCTTCGGTGCGGTCCGGGCTGAGGTCGGCCCGCGGATTGGCGACGTGATGATCGCCGCCCGGGACGCCGTGGCGTTCTACGACACCCGGCGTGCCCGGCCGACAGCCCTTGAAGTGGTGGGCCAGCACGGTTCGCTGACGAAAGCCGAACGCGAAGTCCCGCTGCTGTGCTTCCAGGCCGACGGAAAAAGGGCCCCCCGCGCCTGACTGCGCGTGAAGGACCCTGACCCGTGCGGGGCTTCGGTCAGTCCCCCCGGGCTCCGAAGACGATGTCATCCCAGCTCGGAATGCTGGAACGCTTCGGCTTCGCCGGCTGGCGCTCCGGCTGCTCCGCGTCACGCTCTTCCGGGGCCGTGGCCGCGGATTCACGCTGCTGGCGCCGGGAGGTCCCGCCGCCCAGGAGTTCGTCCAGCCCCGGGCTGGACGTCGGCCCCTGCTGGCCGGCCGGCCGCACCTGCGACGCCACGATGGTAATTTCCCGCGTGTCGGTGCTGACTCCGTCGTGCAGTTTCAGGGCGTCGTCCGGCTGGTCCTGATGACGGGGCGCCAGGGTGAGACGGGACATGATCGAGGGCCTGCCGTCTCGGCGGCGTTCCCAGGGATCCGTGGCCGGCCGGGGTTCGGTGCCCGCTGCGGGAGCCTCGGCAGGCACCGGTTCGGACGGACCCGATCCGGGCTCAGCGGCATCCGGCTCGGCCGGCACATCGGAGGGCCGCGGGTGGGCCGCGGGAACGCCGTTGGTCAGGAGCACTGCGAGGGCGTCGTCGGCGTCCTCGTCCACGCCGAGGCGTTGTCCGCGGCGGGAGCGCAGCATGTCGAGCAGCCCGTCGGATTCCTGTTCCTGCTTCAGCTGGAGCTGCTGGACCACCTGGAGCTGGGCGGTTGCGGTGCGCGCGGCGGCATCGGCGTCGGTCTCAAAATCAAAGGGCCGGTCGGAGACGGCGGTGAGCCGGCGGGCCGGGACGGGACCGTCGAGGGGCTCGAGTTCGCTGAGCTGCTGCGCCCAGCGGTTGGCGTTCTGCAGGGATTTGCGCGACGGGCTGAACGTCCACATGGCCGGCGGTTCCTCGCCGATACCGGCCGGGCCGCCGGGCGCCGCTTCGAAGCGCGCCACCACGTTCCAGCTTCCGTCCGGCCGCCGCCAGGAGTCCCACTCCACGGTGGAGGCTTCAATGCCGTGTGCGCTGAGCCGGTGGGCCACCATCTCGCCGAGCGATGCCGGCTGGTCACCGAAGGCCGAACGGTAAACGTCGTGTCCGGGGGCCGGGGAGGCCACTTCCACCCTGCGGGCCTGCTGGGCGACGTACTCGCGCTCGGCGAGCACCGGACCCTCATAGCGCTGGACTTTCGCGAGCGGAATTCCGGAGAGCTCCGCCACCTCTGCCGCCGTCGAGCCGCTGCGGATCCGCGCCTGGATATCGCGCGGAGACATCGCAATGGGTGCGGCACCCGCCCCGGACACGGCTTTGGCCGGAGTCCGGCTGGCTGCCGCCCGAAGCGCTTCATCGATTGGCAGCTGGAACATCTCGCCGCCGGCGCCGCTCAACAGGAGATGCTCCCCGTCGTCGTGGACGCCTACAAGCCGTAGATCCTGCATACAAATCCTCCACCCTGGCATTACTAACAATCGAAACTCTGCCACTGATGCGCGCCAATTCCGGTGAGGACGGAGGGCGCGCCGTCATTTTCCGCGAATTTCCGCCGCTTTTCGGCCCACCGCCGGTCAGCCGGCCGCCGGTGCGCCGGATGCTCCGGCCGGGACGGGGCGTCAGGGACCGCAGGACTCTGGCGCTCACCGGGCACTTAAGCAAAGATGACCCGACATCGGGCACAAAAACCGCGTGCCCGGCGTTGACATCGGAGAACCTCTCCCGGGGCCCAGGGCTACAGCCTGGCGGGCCGGCCGGGCCGGGCGATCCAACCGAACGAATGCGGAATGCGAGCAACACATCATGGCGACAGATTACGATGCGCCGCGCAAGACTGAAGAGGACCTCAGCGAGGACTCGATTGAGGCGCTGAAAGCGCGGCGTACGGAGAAGCCTTCCGCGGTGGTCGACGAAGACGAATCAGATCTTGCGGAAGGCTACGAACTCCCCGGCGCGGACTTGTCCGGGGAGGAACTGCTGGTCCGGGTCCTGCCCGCCCAGGCCGATGAATTCACCTGTGCCTCCTGCTTCCTCGTCCGGCACCGTTCGCAGATTGCCCGCGAAAAGGACGGCCTTAAGTACTGCAAGGACTGCGAGGGCTAGGAATTTAGCGCGGCGAGCAGTTCGTCCGGGCGGCGGGTGGACGCGAGCCAGTACGGCGTGCGGTCGGACGGGTCGGTGATCTCTATGCGGACCACCGGATCGATCCATCCGCGGATGCACATGAAGGCCAGACCGTTGAGGCGGGTGCCGCGCTCCGCCGTCGCTTCTTTGCCCCGGAAGGCCGAGACGGCGCCCACGAAACGGCGTTCGATGCTGGCGCGGCCGACGCGCAGCGTGGAACTGGTGACCGTGATGGCCGGGGTCGAGACGACCAGCAGCACGGAGATGATCACGAACAGGACGACCGCAGCGATGATCCCCGCGGTGATGCTGATGGGGGCGAAGACCAGGATCCCGGCGCCCGACAGTCCCGCCGACACCAGCCAGATCCAGAAGTTCGGCCAGAGCTTCTCGTGGTACGTAACGGTGGTGTCGCTGGGGGTGCTGTTGGGGGCAGGCACGGCTGCACTGGATTCGGGCATAAGCCCAGCTTTCCACTTTTCCCGGGCTATTTCACCTTGGCGGCCCGGGCGGGCGCCCGCGTCCGGGCCGGCTGGCCGCCGCTAGGCCGATCTTCCCCCCGGGCGTTAGAGTGAGGGACTGTGACTGAAGAAACGACCGCAGTGGATGCCGCCCGGGCGGCAGCCCCGGAAACACCGCCAGCAGCAGCCTCGGTGCCGGAATATGGCACGCCCACCCTGACGGTGCAGCTGAAAATGCTCGACGACGGCCTGGAGCCGCCGTCGTACGCCCACCCGGGGGACGCCGGCGCCGACCTGCGCGCCCGCGAGGACGTGGTGCTGGAACCGGGGGAGCGCCGGCTGGTCCCTACCGGTGTTTCGATCGCCCTCCCCGACGGGTTCGTGGCCCTGATCCACCCGCGGTCCGGGCTTGCGACCAAGCATGGTCTGACCGTGGTGAACGCCCCCGGCACCGTCGACGCAGGCTACCGCGGCGAAATTGCGGTGACGCTGCTGAATACCGACCGCCAGCACGCGATTGCACTCAAGCGCGGCGATAGAATTGCTCAAATGGTAATTCAGCGCGTGGAGTACGCGAGATTCCTGCCCGTCCAGGAACTCGGCGGCTCCGTCCGCGGCGGCGGCGGCTTTGGATCCACCGGCGGTTTCGGCGCGCCGGCCTGACCGGCAGCGGGCAGGACCCGCAGTATTTACGCAGGGACTTATGAACAGGACCGCTTTGCAGGACGCATCGGCCGACTGCCCTTGCTGCATGAGAGCGCAACAGGCGGCGGCACCACGCGGACGCGGGGCGACGCGGCGGCACGGAATCACAACTAAGGAGACAACCCCATGGTTTTTGGGCGTGGCAGGAAAGCCAAGCAGGAACAGCTGACAGAGCCCGGGGAAACCCGGGAGGCAGCAGCCGACGCTGCCGCCGGTGACTCCGCCGGGACGTCCACCGCAGCCTCCGCCCGTGGCGCTACGGGTCCCTTCGATGTCTCGGAGATCACCGACCAGGACGGCTATGTGGACCTCGGTGCGCTGCTGATCGCTCCGGCGGAGGGACTGCAGCTCCGGCTTGAGGTTGAGGAGGCGACGCAGCGCGTCGTGGCCGTCACCATGGACCTGAACGGCTCAAGCCTCCAGCTCCAGGCGTTCGCGGCTCCCCGCTCCGAGGGCCTGTGGGACGAAATCCGCGAGCAGATCGGCCAGTCGGTCGGCAGCCAGGGCGGCCAGGTCGAGGAAATCCAGGGCGGTTTCGGCGCCGAGCTGCTCGCCAAGCTCCCGGCCAGTGGCGCCGACGAAAGCCAGGGCTACCGCGTGGCCCGCTTCATCGGCGTCGACGGTCCGCGCTGGTTCCTCCGCGGGGTGTTCGGCGGAGAGGCCGCCGTGGACCGCGACGCGGCCGCCGGGCTTGAGGGGCTGTTCCGGCAGATCGTGGTGGTCCGCGGTGAGAGCCCGATGCCGCCGCGGGACCTGCTGCAGCTCCGCCTTCCCAAGGACAACGCCGCACCCGCCCCGCAGTCGGCCCCGGACCTCGGGCAGCAGCCCGAACGTGGACCGGAGATTACCCAGATTGGCTGATGCCCCCCGCCTGGATCCGTCCGCCTCTGTCTCCGTGCGGGGGTTGCCGGTCCGCGGCCGCGTCCTGTGCCACGGCTACATCGAGGCGGTCACCTACGCGCCGGCGAGCCATGTCGCGGCCTTCACCGCGATTGTTGTGGACCACAACGCGCCCCCGGTCAGGACCCGCGGTGCCCGTGCAGTCCCGGCAGTAACCGACACGGCAGCCGCCGCCGCGCCTGCGGGCGCCCGGCGGCAGCGGCCCGGGACCCCCACGGACCGGCTCCGGGTGGTCTGGCTGGGACGGCGCCGCATCCCCGGGATCGACGCCGGTACGGAACTCCGGCTGCAGGGCATGGTCACCGTCCGCGACGGCCTGCCGACCATGTTCAACCCCCGCTACGAAATACTCTCCCGCCAGGAGGAGCAATGACCCTGCCCGAGAAACCGCAGCCGCCCGCCGGGGAGCGAGCAGCCCGGGAAAATCCGGCCAGGGAAAGCTCAGCAGCAGCAGGTCCGGCCGGGGATGGACCTGCCCCCCGGCCAGCCGCCGCCGCGCAGCCCACTGTGGCGCAGCTCGCCGAGGGCTACGCCGCCAAAGCCGGACTGCACCGGTCCAGCAACGGCAACATCGACGTACTTAAAAGCGCCGGCGGAATCCAGGGCATTGCCGAGAGCATCCTCCCCGGACTGGTCTTCCTGATTGCTTTCACTCTCACCCGCGAGCTTCCCCTGGCACTGGTGGCCTCCCTCGCCGTCGCCGCGGCCTTCACCGTGGCCCGGCTGGTCCAGCGCAAGCCGCTGACCCAGGCACTGGCGGGGATCGCCGGCGTCGGGCTCTCCGCCTGGCTTGCCAACAGCACCGGCAAGGCCGAAGACTTCTACGTTCCCGGGTTCTTCACCAACATTGCTTACATCGTGGCGATGTCGATCTCGATTGCCGTCCGCTGGCCGTTTGCCGGGCTGATTTTCGGGTTCATCCGGAACGAAGGTTTGGACTGGCGGAAGAACCCGGGCCGGGTTAAGGCCTACCGGATCGGTACCTGGGTGATCATCTCGGTGCTGGCCCTCCGGCTGCTGGTCCAGGTCCCGCTGTACTTTATGGGCGAACCCGGCTTTGCGGCCCTCGCCACGACGCGGCTCCTGATGGGTGCGCCGCTGTACATCCTGGGCATCTGGGTCGCCTGGCTGCTGACCCGGCCCGCCCCAAAAACCGCCCCGACGGCCTAGCGTCCGTTGCCCTACGTCCGTTGACCTATCACTTAACGTTGTTTTCAGCCCTTCAGAACAACGTTAAGTGATAGGGCAACCTGCCCCCGGAGCAACCGGGTTAGCCGTCGAAGCCGTCGCCCTCGGCGGGCTGGCCCGCGTGGCCGTGCAGGTCCGAGGTGACAGGGTGCTGGCCGGTGTCATGCTCGTCATCGCCCTGCGACTCAGGGGAGAGCAAGGCGCGCAGCTCGTCCTCGGCTGCGATGGTGGTCACGAAGAACAGCTCATCCCCGCCGTCGATCACGTCATCACGGCTCGGCGTGATCGGTGCCTGGTCCCGGAGGATCGCCACCAGGGTGGAATCCTCGGGCCACTCGATGTCGCCCACTGTCAGGCCCACCACGTGCGAATCGTGCGGGACGGTGAACTCGACCAGCGATGACACTCCGGTCTGCAGGGTCAGCAGGCGGACGAGGTCGCCGATCTCCACCGCCTCCTCGACCAGGGCGGTCATCAGCTGCGGGGTGTTCACGGCGACGTCGACGCCCCAGGAATCGTCGAACATCCAGTCGTTCTTGGGGTTGTTGACCCGGCCGACCGTCCGGCCGACGCCGAACTCGGTCTTCGCCAGCAGCGAGACCACCAGGTTGACCTTGTCGTCACCGGTGGCGGAGACCACGACGTCGGCGTCCTCCAGTTTTGCGTCCTGCAGGGTGCTCAGTTCGCAGGCGTCGCCGACCAGCCAGTGGGCGCCGCGCAGCCCGCTGCGGCCGATCACCTCGGGCTTCAGGTCGATCAGCAGGATCTCGTGTTTGTGGGCCAGCAGTTCGCGCGCGATCGAGGAACCGACGCTTCCCGCCCCGACAATAACGACTTTCACTTAGGACTCCTTGGCGGGGGACTTGGCAAGAATGTGGGCAACTTCGCTGCTGCGGTCCACGCCCAGCATGGCGTGCACGGTGTCGCCGTCCTGGTACAGGGTGCCGGCCACGGGCAGCATGCCCTCGCCGAACCGTGTCAGGTAGGCGACGCGGACGCCGGCGGCCTTCTCGATCGAGGTGACCGGGTGGCCGATCCATTCCGGGTTCAGATCCACTTCGGCCAGCACAAGCCGGCCGGAGGGGTCCCGGAAGTCGCCGGCCAGGTGCTGTTCGGGCAGGATCCGCCGGAGCACCTGGTCCGCACTCCAGCGAACGGCGGCGACCGTGGGGATGCCCAGGCGCTGGTAGATCTCCGCGCGGCCCGGGTCGTAGATCCTGGCGACCACGTGGGGGACATGGAAGGTTTCGCGGGCCACCCGGGTGGCCAGGATATTGGAATTATCACCGCTGGAGACGGCGGCGAAGGCATAGGCGTCCGCGACGCCGGCCTGTTTAAGGGTCTCCCGGTCGAAGCCGACGCCGGTGACCTTGCGGCCGGTGAAGCCGGTGCGGAGCCGCCGGAAGGCGCGGTCGTCCTGGTCGATGATCGCCACCGAATGGCCGGCGTCCTCGAGCGTGTGCGCCAGGGTCGCCCCCACACGGCCGCAACCCATGATCACGAAGTGCGCCACACGTGCCTCCTCAAGCTTTGGTGTCTGCTGCTGGGTAAAACTCTACCGGCCCCGGCTCCCCGCGCGGCCAGCCCCGGGACCGGCCTGGAAACCGGCACGGAAACCGGCCTAGCGACGGGCTTCCCGGCCCGCCGGGCGGCCCGCGGGGCGGCGCCTGAACGCCGGGGATCGTCGCCGTCATGACATCGCGTCCGAATCGGACTAGCTTTGTGTGGTGCCGACAATTTTCAATGCCGTGAAGCGGGTGCTGGTAGGCAGGCCGTTCCGGAACGACAGCCTGGCTCACACCCTGCTTCCCAAGCGGATAGCCCTGCCCGTTTTCGCCTCCGACGCACTGTCCTCCGTGGCGTATGCGCCGGATGAAATCCTCCTGACGCTGGCCCTGGCCGGGGTCAGTGCCGTGGCGTTCTCGCCCTGGGTGGGCCTGGCCGTCATGGTGGTGCTGCTGACCGTGGTTGCCTCCTACCGCCAGAACGTCCACGCCTACCCCTCCGGCGGCGGAGATTACGAGATCGCGAACGAGAACCTCGGCAAGTATGCCGGGCTCACCGTCGCCTCCGCGCTGCTGGTCGACTACGTGCTGACGGTGGCGGTGTCGATGTCCTCGGCCGCCGCCTACCTGACGACCGCCGTTCCCTCGCTGCATGATCAGCGGGCCATCATCGCGACGATCGGCGTTGTGGTCCTGGCGATCGTGAACCTGCGCGGCATCAAGGAAGCCGGCAGCGTTTTCGCCGTCCCCACATACATCTTTATGGCGTCCATCCTCGGCATGACCGCGATCGGCGTCTTCCAGGCCTCCACCGGCCAGCTGGGCCAGGCGCCGTCGGCGGCCTTCACGATTGTTCCGGCGGCGGGCTTCGACGAGGGACTGACCGGGCTCGCCGGCGCGTTCCTGCTGCTGCGCGCCTTTTCCTCGGGCGCCGCGGCCCTGACCGGTGTCGAGGCGATCAGCAACGGGGTGCCGAACTTCAAGAAGCCCAAGAGCAAGAATGCGGCCACGACGCTGCTGCTGCTGGGCGTGATCGCGGCCTCCATGCTCGCGGGCATCATCTACCTGGCCAACGCCACCAAAGTGCACATCGTGCTGGACCCGGCCAAGGAGTTCCTGCTGGACGGCAAGCCGCTTCCCGAGGGGTACATCCAGAATCCGGCGATCAGCCAGATCGCCCAGACGATCTTCGGCGAAGGCTCACTGCCGTTCTACATCGTGGTCGCCGCGACCGGCGTGATCCTGGTTTTCGCCTCCAACACGGCATTCAACGGCTTCCCGGTCCTCGGCTCGATCCTCGCCCAGGACGGTTACCTGCCCCGGCAGCTGCGGACCCGCGGGGACCGGCTGGCCTTCAGCAACGGTGTCCTGGCGCTGGCCGCCGGCGCCCTCGTGCTGATCATCGCGTTCGACGCGGACGTCACCAAGCTCATCCAGCTCTACATCGTGGGCGTCTTCATCTCCTTCACCATGAGCCAGCTCGGCATGATCCGGCACTGGGGGCGGGAGCTGAAGCTCGCCAAGGACCCCGCCGTCAAGCTGCGCATGCTCAAATCACGCATCATCAACACGATCGGCTTCGGCATGACCGGGCTTGTCCTGGTGATCGTCCTGATCACCAAGTTCGAGCAGGGCGCCTGGATCGCACTGCTGGCCATGTTCATCCTGTTCCTGATCATGTGGAGCATCCGGGCGCACTACGACAATGTGGCCAAGGAACTCGCCGTGGACGAGGACAGCTCGCCCCGGGCGCTGCCCACCCGCGTGCACGCGGTGCTGCTCGTCTCGCACGTCCGCAAGCCGGTGCTCCGGGCGCTGGCCTACGCCCGCGCGTCACGTCCGTCCAGGCTGGACGCCATCACCGTGGACATCAGCAGCGAAGAGACCGAACAGACGGTCGCTGACTGGGAGAAGCTGGAAATCCCGGTGCCCCTGACCGTGCTGGCCAGCCCGTTCCGCGAAACGGTGACGCCGATCATGGAGTACATCACGAACATGCGGCGCGATTCGCCCCGCGACCTGATCGTCGTCTACATCCCCGAGTACGTCGTGGGCAAGTGGTGGGAGCAACTGGTCCACAACCAGACCGCGCTGCGCATCAAGACCCGGCTGCACTTTGAGCCGGGCGTCATGGTGGCCAGTGTGCCGTGGCAGCTGAAATCATCCGAAGAAGCCAAGAGACTGCAGGACATCCAATGAGCCCCGACACCCAGACGCAACCCCACACCGAATTGACCGTCGACGTCGGGCCGGTCGCCCACGGCGGGCACTGCGTGGCCCGCCACGAGGGCCGGGTGGTGTTCGTCCGCCACGGTATCCCCGGCGAGAAAGTCCGGATCCGGCTCACGGAGTCCGGCCCGGAGGCCAAGTTCTGGCGCGGCGACGTCGTGGAAGTCCTGGAGCCTTCCCCGGACCGGGTGGAGCACTTCTGGGACCTGGCCGATTCCGCGCGCTCCTGGTCGCACCGCCACCCGCCGGTCGGAGGCGCCGAACTCGGGCACATCTCCCTCCGACGCCAGCGCAGCCTCAAGGGCGAGGTGCTGGCCGAACAGCTGCGCCGCCTGGCCGGCGTCGACCTCCAGGCCTCGGGGGAGCAGCTCACCGTGGAAGCCGTGGGGGATGCCGGCACGACGGCGGGCCTCGCCTGGCGTACCCGGGCCGGTTTCGCCGTGACCCCCGCCGGAAAGCTCGGCATGCACGCGCACCGCTCCGATACGGTCCTTCCGGTCCGGGAAATGCCCCTGGCCGTGGACGCCATCAACGCCCTCCGGCTCTGGGACATCGACCTGCAGGGCATCGAACGCATTGAGGTCGCCGCCCCGGCCAACGGCTCCCGGCCGCTCGTGCTCCTGGTCCCGGCCGAGGGAACCCGGGCCAAGCGGCTCAGCGCGGTCCTCGCACAGCTGCCCGAGGACGTCTCGGTGGCCAGCTTCGATCCAGTCAAGGGCGAAGTGCTGCGGCTGCGCGGACGCACCTACGTCCAGGAGACCGCCGCCGGCCATGACTTCCGGGTCACCGGCGACGGTTTCTGGCAGATTCACCGGGACGGCCCCGACACCCTCGCGGGCGCCGTGACCGGTTTCCTGCGGGAGGGCGGCTTCCTGGAACCGGGCGCCGCGGTGGCGGACCTTTACGCCGGGGCGGGCCTGTTCACCGCGCCGCTCGCCGACGCCGTGGGTGTTACCGGGTCCGTGCTGTCCGTGGAAGGATCGCCCGGCACCAGCCGGGACGCGCGCAAGAACCTGCATGACGCACCCCAGGTCGAGATCGTCCAGGGCCGGGTGGAACGGGTCCTGCGCGAGAGCGCGCGCACGTTCGACGCCATCCTGCTGGACCCGCCCCGGGCGGGCGCCGGCAAGGCGGTCGTGAATCAGCTGGTCGGGGCAGGACCCCGTGCCGTGGCCTATGTGTCCTGCGATCCGGCGTCCTTTGCCCGCGACGTGGGCTACTTCCAGCAGTCCGGCTGGGAACTGTCGGGCCTTCGCGCCTTCGACCTGTACCCGCATACCCACCACATGGAGACTGTGGCGCTACTGACTCCCCGGGGCTGAGGCCACTAGGATGGGCGGAGTAGTCCGACGTCGCGCTCCGTAATCACGGCTGACCTCCTGCACCTAAGTACCGAACCTTGTGTGAACAAGGCCAAGCACTAGTTAGGGCCACCTAACTAGCAAGGGGTCTGCGGCGCGACAAAGATGAAACTGTTGCGAGAGGAGTCCTGCGATGAGCATTGTGGACAGCTTCGGTTCAAAAGGCAAACTTAATGTAGCCGGTACCGAATACGAAATTTTCCGGTTGAACTCCGTTGAAGGTGCAGAAAACCTTCCGTTCAGCCTCAAGGTATTGCTTGAAAACCTGTTGAGGACCGAGGACGGCGCCAACATTACGGCCGATCACGTCCGAGCACTGGCCGGCTGGGACCCCAGCGCCGAGCCCGACACTGAAATCCAGTTCACGCCGGCGCGCGTGATCATGCAGGACTTCACTGGCGTGCCCTGCGTTGTGGACCTTGCCACCATGCGTGAAGCAGTCAAGGAACTGGGCGGGGACCCCAAGCGGGTCAACCCGCTGGCACCTGCCGAAATGGTGATCGACCACTCCGTGCAGATCGACGCCTTCGGCAACTCCGGCGCACTGGAGCGCAACATGGAGATCGAGTACCAGCGCAACGGCGAGCGGTACCAGTTCCTGCGGTGGGGCCAGACAGCGTTCGACGACTTCAAGGTCGTCCCGCCGGGAACCGGCATCGTGCACCAGGTCAACATCGAGTATCTGGCCCGCACCGTCATGACCCGCGAAATTGACGGCGTTGTCCGGGCCTACCCGGACACCTGCGTCGGCACCGATTCGCACACCACCATGGTCAACGGCCTGGGTGTGCTGGGCTGGGGCGTGGGCGGCATCGAAGCCGAGGCAGCCATGCTTGGCCAGCCGGTCTCCATGCTGATCCCGCGCGTCGTGGGCTTCAAGCTGACCGGGTCCATCCCGGCCGGCGCGACCGCCACCGACGTTGTCCTGACCATCACCGAGCAGCTGCGCAAGCACGGTGTGGTCGGCAAGTTCGTCGAGTTCTACGGCGAAGGCGTCGCGGCTGTGCCGCTGGCCAACCGCGCCACCATCGGCAACATGAGCCCGGAGTTCGGCTCCACGGCCGCCATGTTCCCGATCGACGACGTCACCCTCGACTACCTGCGCCTCACCGGCCGCTCGGACGAGAATGTTGCCCTCGTGGAGTCCTACGCGAAGGAACAGGGCCTCTGGCACGATCCTTCGAAGGAGATCAAGTTCTCCGAGTACCTCGAGCTGGACCTGTCGACGGTTGTCCCGTCGATCTCCGGCCCGAAGCGCCCGCAGGACCGCATCATCCTCACCGAGTCCAAGGACCAGTTCCGCCAGGACCTGCGCAACTACGTGAAGGAAGAGCTGGTCGACGGCAGCCTGGACGAGGCGATCGACGAAAGTTTCCCCGCTTCGGATGCGCCGTCGTTCACCGCCTCCGGCACGCACCTGACCGACGAGGCCCCGCACGCGCACGGCCCGAAGTCCGACGGCCGCCCGTCCACCAAGGTCAGCGTCAAGACCGCAGACGGCCGCGAGTTCGAACTGGACCACGGCGCGGTGTCGATCGCCTCAATCACTTCCTGCACCAACACGTCCAACCCGTCCGTGATGCTGGCCGCCGCACTGCTGGCCCGCAACGCCGTCGACAAGGGCCTGACCTCGAAGCCGTGGGTCAAGACCTCCGTGGCTCCCGGGTCCAAGGTTGTCACCGACTACTACAACAAGTCGGGCCTGACCCCGTACCTGGAGAAGCTCGGCTTCTACATCGTCGGTTACGGCTGTGCGACCTGCATCGGCAATTCCGGCCCGCTCGACGCGGAAATTTCCGAGGCCATCCAGGCCAACGACCTTTCCGTCACCGCCGTGCTGTCCGGTAACCGCAACTTCGAAGGCCGGATCAACCCGGACGTGAAGATGAACTACCTGGCCTCCCCGCCGCTGGTCATCGCCTACGCCCTGGCCGGAACCATGGACTTCGATTTCGAGGCCGACGCCCTGGGCCAGGACGAGGCCGGCAACGACGTCTTCCTGAAGGACATCTGGCCGAACCCGGTCGAGGTCCAGCAGGTCATCGATTCCTCGATCGACAAGGACATGTTCGCCCGCGGCTACGAGGGCGTCTTCGAAGGCGACGACCGCTGGAAGGCACTCTCCACCCCGGCCGGCGACACCTTCGCCTGGGATCCGAAGTCCACCTACGTCCGGAAGCCCCCGTACTTCGACGGAATGAAGGCAACGCCGGAGCCCGTTGAGGACATCACCGGCGCGCGCGTGCTGTTGAAGCTTGGCGATTCCGTCACCACGGACCACATCTCACCGGCAGGGTCCTTCAAGTCGGACACCCCGGCCGGGCAGTACCTGCTGGCCAACGGTGTGGAGCGCAAGGACTTCAACTCCTACGGCTCACGCCGTGGCAACCACGAGGTCATGATCCGCGGAACGTTCGCGAACATCCGGATCAAGAACCAGATCCTGGACGGCGTCGAGGGTGGCTTCACCCGCGACTTCACGCAGGCTGACGGCCCGCAGGCCTACGTCTACGACGCCGCGCAGAACTACCAGGCCGCCGGCATCCCGCTGGTCGTCCTGGCCGGCAAGGAGTACGGTTCCGGCTCATCCCGTGACTGGGCTGCCAAGGGCACCGCACTCCTGGGTGTCAAGGCCGTCGTGGCCGAAAGCTACGAGCGCATCCACCGCTCCAACCTGATCGGCATGGGCGTCTTGCCCCTGCAGTACCCGGCCGGCCAGAACGCTGCCAGCCTCGGGCTGACAGGCACGGAGACCTTCGCGGTTGAGGGCGTCACCGCCCTGAACGAGGGCACCACGCCGAAGACGCTCAAGGTCACCGCAACGGCCGAAGACGGCACCGTCACGTCCTTCGATGCGGTCCTGCGCATCGACACCCCGGGCGAGGCCGACTACTACCGCAACGGCGGCATCCTGCAGTACGTACTGCGCCAGATCTCCGCTAACTAGCGGAGGGCTCCTCCCGCGGGAGGAACAGTTGCCGGACGCGAAAGCCCCGGCCGGTCCCACACCGGCCGGGGCTTTCGCGTTCCGTAAGTGTTCCGTCTGTGTTCCGGACGCGTTAGGCACGCGTCCCGGCGCGGGGGCTACCCCGGAGGCGTTAGAGTTAAAAGGCATGTCTACCACCCGAAGGAGGGGCCGTTGGGAATCTTGGAGACCATCCGGAATCCGCAGGACCTGAGCAAGTTGTCAGAGGCGCAGCTGGATCAGCTGGCAGCCGAGGTCAGGGAATTCCTGATCGGCAACGTCTCCCAGACGGGCGGGCACCTGGGCCCGAACCTCGGCGTGGTCGAACTCACCATCGCGGTCCACCGGATCTTCGATTCCCCCCGGGACAGCATCGTCTTCGACACCGGGCACCAGTCCTACGTGCACAAGCTCCTCACCGGGCGCCAGGACTTCAGCACCCTGCGCCAGCAGGGCGGAATGTCCGGCTACCCGGACCGCGCCGAGTCCGAGCACGACATCGTCGAAAGTTCGCACGCCTCCTCCTCGCTGTCCTGGGCGGACGGGATCTCCCGCGCCCGCCAGCTCACAGGCGACGGCGACCGCTACGTCATCGCCATTGTTGGTGACGGCGCGCTGACCGGGGGCATGGCCTGGGAGGCCATCAACAACATTGCCGCAGACAAGAAGCGCCGCGTCGTGATCGTGGTCAACGACAACGGCCGCTCCTACGCACCGACGGTCGGCGGTTTCGCCGACTACCTTGCCTCGCTGCGCCCCACGATCGATTCGCTCCGCGCCGCCCCGGCCTACGAGGGCACGCTGGACCTGTGGAAACGCCGGCTGCAAAACGGCGGCCCCGCAGGCCAATTCACTTACCGCAGCCTGCACGCCATGAAAAAGGGCATCAAGGACTGGTGGGCGCCGCAGGGCATGTTCGAGGATCTCGGCATGAAGTACATCGGCCCCGTGGACGGCCACGACCTCCAGGCCATGGAGCATGCCCTCTCCACTGCCAGGAACTATGCCGGCCCCGTGATCGTGCACGCCATGACCGAAAAGGGCCACGGCTACGCGCCCGCCCGCGCGCACGAAGCGGACCAGTTCCACGCCGTCGGCATCATCGACCCCGAGACCGGGGAGCCCACCGAGGCCGGCGGTGCGACGTCCTGGACCGCCGTCTTCGCCGACGAGATCGCCGACATCGCGGACGAACGGAAGGACATCGTGGGCATCACCGGCGCGATGCTGATACCCGTCGGGCTGCACAAGTTCGCCGCACGCCACCCGGAGCGGGTGTTCGACGTCGGCATCGCCGAACAGCACGCCCTCACCTCGGCAGCCGGCATGGCCTTCGGGGGACTGCACCCCGTCGTGGCGGTCTACGCGACCTTCCTCAACCGCGCCTTCGACCAGCTCCTGATGGACGTCGCCCTGCACAAGGCCGGGGTCACCGTCGTCCTGGACCGCGCCGGCGTCACCGGACCCGACGGCGCCAGCCACCACGGCATGTGGGACATGGCTATGGTCCAGATCGTTCCCGGGCTGCACCTCGCCGCGCCCCGCGACGCCACCCGGCTCCGCGAGGAACTGCGCGAAGCGGTCGCCATCGAGGACGCCCCGAGCGTGATCCGCTACTCCAAGGGCACTGTCGGGGCCGAGGTCGAGGCCATCGAGCGGCTCAGCGACGGTGTTGACGTGCTGGCCCGCCGACCCGCCGGATCCAGCGAAAACGACGTGCTGATCGTCAGCGTCGGGTCAATGTCCGAACTCGCACTGGACGTCTCGAACCGGCTCGGCGCGCAGGGCATCAGCTCCACCGTCGTGGATCCCCGCTGGCTCCTGCCGGTCCGCAAATCCATCATCGCCCTCGCCTCCCACCACCGCCTCGTCATCTGCATCGAGGACGGGGTCCGCGCCGGCGGCGTCGGGTCCCGGATCCGCCAGGAAATGCGGGCCGCCGGGGTGGATACCGCCCTCAACGAGGTCGGCCTCCCGGTGGAATTCCTGGACCACGGAACCCGCAAGCAGGTCCTGGAACGGGTCGGCCTGACCGCGCAGCAGATCACGCACGACGTCGTGGCGCAGGTCCTGGGAACCAAGGTGCCGTTCGCACGGCCCCTCCCGGGCCAGGAACATCCCAGCACCGGCAGCCTGCCGATCCTGTGAGGACTCCCAAGGACCTGGCACCGGGCGACCTCGTGGTCTCCCGGAACCGGAAATGGAACGGCAAGGCCCACTGGGTGGTACCCGGAACCTACCTCGGCGAGGACGCCCACGGCTGGTGGATCTTCCAGGGCACCAATGAGTTCTGCTCCCGCCCCGGCGCGGCGTTCTACGCCGCATCCGACGCCGTGCTGCTGGTCCCACGCTCAGGCGAGTACGTGGCGACCTTCTACGACGAGGCGCATCCCGACAGGGTCCAGGTCTACGTGGATCTGGCGACGGAGCACGGCTGGACGACGATCCGGCCGGGCGTCACCGAGTTCCACCTGATCGACATGGACCTGGACGTGATCCGGACCGCGGACCGCGGAGTGTACGTGGACGACGAGGACGAGTTCGCCGCGCACCGGATCGAAATGGACTACCCCGCAGACGTGGTGGACCGGATCAGCGCCGCATCGGACCAGCTTTACCAGGCCGTCAAGGCACAACAGCCACCTTTCGACGGTTCAGACCGCGAATGGTTCAGGAGAGGACGGGCATGAGCGGAATTATCCGGGTTTACAAACGCAACGACGAAGGGGTCCTCGAGTTCAGGGAGGCCTGGTTCGACGAGGATTACAGCCAGTTCGTGATGAACCACGGCGTCGTGGGGCACCAGAGCAAGACCGACGAGACCGACGTCGCCGACGCCGCCGCCGCTGAGGGCCTGATGGACGCCTTCGCCGTGCAGTGCGCCGAAGACGGCTTCGCCGAAATCCCCGAGGACGAGCAGTCCTGGGTGGTGGCCCAGTACGCCCTGAAGACCAAGGACGGCACGGACCGCGACCGCTACCTCGAGGAAAAGGCCAAAGACGCCCTCATCAGCCACCTTGCCTGGCGCGGACTCGGGGTTGTGGACCGCTCGGAATTCTCCGACTCCAAGCTCAACATCTTCATCCTCACCCCGGACGTCAACAAGGCCGTCAACGCCATCAAGGTCTGCATCCGCGGCGAGGACCTCGACTTCACCAAACTGAGCATCGGCGCCGCTGCCTTCGGCGAGACGTCCTTCAAGCTCAAGTATTCACCGAAGCCGGCCAACAGCTTCACGCTCTAGCTCCAGCGGTTCCACCGGCACGTTTCACATCAGTTTTGGGGGACATCGACTGGAAGGGTTTCCACATGGCTGCACAATCCGTTGAACCAGGCCGTACCCCGCTGCCCCGGGGGATCGCTGCCCCGGCCCGCCGGTCCCTCGCCCACGCGGGGGTCGAGACCCTTGAACAGGTGGTGGCGCTGGGGCGGCTGGCCCTGGGGCAGATGCATGGTATCTGCCCGCGGACCCTGGCGCAGCTTGAGGATGCCCTGGACGAACGAGGGCTCGAGCTGCCCGCAGGATAGCCGGCCCGCCCGGTCGTTATAGGCTGAACCCCATGACTGAATACCGCCGCGTAGGAAATTCCGGACTGACCGTCTCGGTCGTGGGACTTGGCTGCAACAACCTGGGCCGGGCCAGCACGGCGACCGAGTCGCAGCAGGGGACCGACGCCGTCGTGCATGCAGCCCTGGATGCCGGAATCACCTTCTTCGACGTCGCCGACAGCTACGGCCGGGAGCCGGGCCTCAGCGAGACAATGCTGGGCAAAGCGTTGCAGGGCCGCCGCGACGACGCCGTCGTCGCCACGAAATTCGGCATGGACATGCGCGGGACCAATGGCAACGATTTCGGCGCCCGCGGCTCCCGCCGCTACATCATCAAGGCCGCCGAAGCCTCGCTGCGCCGCCTCGGGACAGACTGGATCGACCTCTACCAGTTCCACACCCCCGACCCGCTGACCCCGATCGAGGAGACCCTCGACGCCCTCGACGAACTCGTCACCAGCGGCAAGGTCCGCTACATCGGCCACTCCAACCGCGCCGGCTGGCAGATCGCCGAGGCCGAATTCGTGGCCCGCGCCCGCGGGGGAGCACGCTTCATCTCCAGCCAGAACCACTACAACCTGCTGGACCGGCGGGCCGAGCTCGAGGTCACGCCCGCCGCCGAAGCCTACGGCCTGGGTGTCCTGCCGTACTTCCCGCTCGCCAACGGGCTGCTGACCGGCAAGTACGCCCGGGACACCGCGCCCGAGGGCTCGCGCCTCAGCCACACCCGCACCAACCTTGTGCACGACGCCGACTGGGAACAGCTCGGTGCCTTCAGCGCTTTCGCCGCCGAACGGGGCCTGACGGAGATCCAGGTGGCGTTCTCATGGCTCGCGGCCCAGCCCTCGGTCAGCAGCGTCATTGCCGGCGCCACCCGGCCCGAGCAGGTCCGGCAGAACGCCGCCGCCGTGGCCTGGATCCCCAGCACCGCCGAACTTGCCGAACTCAACGACCTGTTCCCGCGCACACCGAAGGTCGCCCTGTTCTAGATGGAGGTTCCTGAGGCAGCCGGCCCGGCGCAGACCGTGCTGATGGACGTCGACACCGGGATCGACGACGCCCTGGCGCTCGTCTACCTGCTGTCCCGGCCGGAGGTCCACCTCCAGGCCATCACCTGCACGGCCGGCAATGTTGGTGCCCGCCAGGTCGCGCTCAATAACCTGGCGCTGCTCCAGCTGTGCGGGCGGCAGGGCGTCGAAGTGGCGATCGGCGCCGAGGTGCCGCTGGAAATCCAGCTGGTCACCACCGAGGAGACGCACGGGCCGCAGGGGATTGGCTACGCCGAACTGCCGGCGCCCGCGCAGCCGATCTCGCCCCGCCACGCCGTCGATGTCTGGGTGGAGGAAGTCCGGGCCAACCCGGGGAAGATCACCGGGCTGATCACCGGCCCGCTAACCAACTTCGCCCTCGCGCTGCGCCGCGAACCGGAACTGCCGCGGCTGCTCAAGGGCCTCGTCATCATGGGAGGAAGCTTCTACTACCAGGGCAACACCACGCCGACGGCGGAATGGAACGTCTCGGTGGACCCGCACGCGGCCAGGGAGGTCTTCGCCGCGTACCGCGGACTGCCGGAGGACAAGCTGCCCCTGGTGTGCGCGCTGGAAACGACGGAGCGGATTGAAATGCTGCCCGGACACCTCCGGCGCCTCGGCGAGGCCGCCGGAGCCGGGCCGGAACTGGTCCTCCCCGAGCAGCCGGAGGGCCTGCGCAGCAGCTCAGCGAACCCGCTCGTGGCCTGCCTGTCCGACGCGATCCGGTTCTACATGGAGTTCCACCGGCTCTACGAGCAGGGCTACGTGGCACACATGCATGACGCCTTCGCAGCCTGCGCCGCCATCGGACGCACCCCGTTCACCGCCCGCCCGGCCACCGTCGACGTCGAAACCGGCTCGCCCCTGCTGATCGGCACCACCGTCGCGGACTTCCGCGGCCTCTGGGGACTGCCGCCCAACGCCCGGATCGTCTCCTCCAACGACCCCGAACGGTGCTTCGCCGAGCTGATTTCCTCGGTCGGGGCGCTGGCGCGGCGAATTCCGTCCGCCGGGCCGTCCGCCGCTGGTTAGGATGGTAGCTGCGCCGAGGTGACATAGGCGGATGTTGCAGCCCCCACCGAAGGACCATCCCCATGTCACAGCAGTCCCTGACCCTCCCCGCCACCGGCCCCGGGTCCGGCGCCGGCTCCGCCAAGGCGCGGCGCAACCGCCACGTGCTCGAACTCGCCGGTGCCGCCGCGATCGCGGGCACCTATGTCTTCCTTGTCCTGACCCAGCCGGCGGACATTGCCAACGGCCCGGCCAGCTTCTCCGCGCTCGTGGCCCTCGGCGGGTTCTTCCTCGGCGCCGTCCTGCTGATCGCTGCGGCGCTCCCGGTCCTCCCCACGTCCACGCTGGTGCTGATGCCGGTGGCGCTGGTCCTGAATGTGGTCCTGGGCCAGCTTATGGGCAGCACCGGTCTGCCCTTCTACTTCGATGCCATCGGCACGGTGCTGATCGCGGTGCTCGCCGGGCCGGCGGCGGGAGCCGCGACGGGCGCCCTCAGCAGCATCGTGTGGTCCTTCGTCAACCCGACCGTGCTGCCCTTCGCCGCCGGCGCGGCGCTGATCGGTTTCCTGGCAGGCCTGGCCGCCCGCGGAGGCCTGTTCCGCCGCTTCTACCTGGCACCCGTGGCCGGCTTCGTCACCGGTATCCTCGCCGGCGTCGTCTCCGCCCCGATCGCAGCCTTCGTCTTTGGCGGCACCGCGGGCGTCGGCACGGGAGCGCTCGTCAGCGCCTTCCGCGCCATGGGAGACACCCTGCTCGCAGCCATCACCAAGCAGGCACTGGTCTCGGACCCGATGGACAAGGCCATCGTCTTCGCCATCGCCGCGATGCTGGTCTACGCGCTGCCGCGCCGCACCACCGTCCAGTTCCCGTTCGTCCGGCGCTACCGGGTGCTTGCCGGCAAGGCTCCGGAAACGCCCGAAGCCTGACACGGAACCCCACTGGAATGCCCTCCACCCTCCACCCGCTGACGTCGCTGACGGCGGCGGGCTGCACCGCCGTGATCACGACGGCGGCAGGCGCCTGGCCGCTGTCCCTCGCGGTCGGCCTCGCGGCGGCCGTGCTGGCCGTGCGCGCCGGCGTCGGCCGCCGTGTCCTGGCGGCGGCTGCGGCGGTCCTGCTCCCGCTGGGGTTGTCGCTGCTGATGCTGCACGGGCTCTTCTTCCCGGAGGGCCGCACCGTCCTGGCCGCCTGGGGCCCGGCGCGCGTCACGGCCGAGGGCCTCGCCTTCGCCCTCGAGTCGGGCAGCCGCACGGGAGCCTGCGTCATGGTGCTGCTGCTCTTTTCCTTCACCGTGAGCGCCCCTGACCTCGTGGCGGCGCTGGCCGGGCGGGGTCTGCCGCCGCAGTTCGGCTTCGTCGTGGCCTCCGCGCTCACCCTCCTGCCGGTCATGGCCGGCAGGCTGGACAACATCAGGGCAGCACAGGAGGCCCGCGGGCTGGTGCTCCGCGGCGGGGTGCTGTCCCGGCTCGTCGGGGTGCGGCTGCAGATGGTCCCCCTGGTGCTGGGCCTTATTGAGGACTCCGGGAGCCGGGCCCAGGCCCTGGAAGCACGCGGCTTCGGCGGCCCGGGCCCCCGGACCAGCTATCGCGAGGTCGCCGACCCTCCCGTCGGGCGCCGGTTCCGGGCCGCGCTGCTGCTGCTCGCCGCCGCGGCCGTGGCTCTTCGCCTCGCGGCCTCCTGGCCGGCTGCGGGGCCCTCATGACCACCGCTGATCCCGCCGGCCCGATGGCAACTACTGATTCCGCCGGCACGATGGCCACTGCCGTCATGACCGCCGGCACGATGGCCACTGCCCCGATGGCTGGCGCCGTCCTTGCCGCCCGGATCGGCAGCTTCAGCTTCCACGGCGGGACGTCCCCCGCGCTGCGCGACGTGGATTTCAGTGCGCGTCCGGGAACCCTCACCGCGGTCCTGGGCGGTTCCGGCAGCGGAAAGACCACCCTGGGCAAGCTGCTGGCCGGCTGGCTCCGGCCCGGTCCGGCCGGACGGCTCAGCGGTTCGCTCGCACTGGCCGGGGAACTGCTGGAGTTCCGGGGCGGCGAGGACGATCCCCGGATCAACCCCGCCGCCTGGTCGGACCGGGTGGGCTACGTCCCCCAGGATGCGGCCGCCATGCTCTCCACGGTCCGCGCCACCGTCGCCGAGGAACTCGCCTTCGGCCTGGAAAACCGCGGGACCCCCAGGGCCAGGATGCTCCGCGACGTGGCCGGCATCGCGGAATTGACCGGGCTCACAGCGCTCCTGGGCCGGGATCCCGCCACCTTGTCCGGCGGGGAACTGCGCCGGCTGGCCATGGCGTGCGCCGTCATCACCGGACCCGGGGTGTTGGTCCTCGACGAACCGCTGGCGTCCCTGGACGCTGCGGGTGTCATACAGGTCCGGGACCTGATCCGCCGGCTCACCGCCGCCGGCACCGCCGTCGTGGTGCTGAGCCAGGCAGCCGACGGCCTCGCACGCTCCGCCGCGCACTGGATCATCCTCGACGGCGGCACCGCCACCGCCGCCGGCACGCCCCGGGAGCTGGTCCGGTCAGCGGAACTCGCCCGGACCGGGACGGTGCTGCCCGCGGTCACCCACACCGTGCCCGCCGCCCGGGCCCGGGGCCTGGTGCCGGACACCGCGCCGGTGCTGGAGCTGGAGGGCGTCGGTTTTCGCTTCCCCGGGGCCGGCAGAGCTGCCGGAGAGCCGCTGCTGCGGGATCTGGGACTCACGGTGCGGCCGGGGGAGATCGTGGCCGTCACCGGCAGGAACGGGGCCGGCAAATCAACGCTGCTGCGCCATATCAATGGCCTGCTCCGTCCGGGCACGGGGACGGTGCGGGTCGCCGGAAAAAGCATCGCCGGTCTCCCGGCAGGCAGGGTGGCCGCTTCGGTGGGGCTGCTCTTCCAGCACCCCCGCGACCAGTTGTTCGAGCGCACCGTGCTGCGGGAGGTCAGCTTCGGCCTGCGGCGGCTGCACGGCAGGGAAGCCGTCGCCCGGGCCCACGAGGCGCTGGAGACCGTCTGGCTGTCCCGGGAGGCCGCCACCCACCCGGCCGAACTGCCCGCCTCGAAGCAGCGGCTGCTCGCCCTTGCCACCGTCCTGGCCCGCCGGCCGGCCGTGCTCGCCCTGGACGAGCCCACCGTGGGACTGGACCGGCATGGCCTCGAGCGGCTGGACCACGCCGTGTCCGCCGAGGCGGCGCGGGGCGCCGCCGTCGTCCTGGTCACCCACGATGCCGCCTTCGCCCGGGGTGTGGCGCACCGGGTCCTCGAGCTCGACGGCGGGTGCCTGCGGGAAGTCTGACGGGCAGGGGGTTTGGGACCCTACCGGGGGAGCTGCGGGGTGGCCGAGCATGGGGTTATGGTCACGAAAGCCGACACCAGCACAAATACCGGGGTTCCGGCCGTCCTGACGATTTCGTTTTGGATCTGGCTGGTTTTCGGGGCTGCCGGCGCCGTCTGGTCGCTGCTGCGGCTCCTCCTCCTCCAGGTGATGGGCGGAATGCTCGAACCGGAGATGTACCTGCCGACCCTGGCGCTCTAGGTTGGCGGTGCGGCCGTGTTTGTTACGGGCATTGTGTGCTCCGTGCTCCTGAAGCAGGGCCGGCGGCCGGCACGCATTGTCCTGTCGGCGTATACGGTGATTCTTCCGGCACTCTTCTACTGGCAGGGCGACCCGTCCGCAACTGCGGTGCCATGGTGGGAGGCACTGCTCTCCACAGTCGGCGCGGTCGTCGTCATTGCGGTTCTTGCCACGGTGCTCATGTGGCTGCCGCCGGCCAACGCTTATTTCGCCGCCGGAGGTGCGCCCGCGCTTGAGGCAACCGCCGGTTCGGCCGCCTCCGGCCGCCTGCCGGCAGCCGTGCTGGCGGCGGTCCGGATCCTGGTTGCCTCCGGTATTGTCGCCGCACTGGAGGCAGCCCTCGGGGCTGCTCCTCCTGTCGGAAAGCATCGGTACTGATGCAAAAACGGCTCCGGCGCTGGTGCTCTATCTGACTCTGGCCTCCGCGGCTGTTGCAAACCTCGCCTGCGCGATGGCGGTCCGGCGGGAAAAGCCAGTCGTCCGAAGGGTCGCCACCGCGATCCCCGCGGTTGGTCTCACCCACGTCGTGCTGGCTACGATCGCTGCCTATCTAAATGTGCCCGCCGGGAGCGCGGTAGCCGAGGCCGGAGTGCTGACGGCGATCCTCCTGACGGCCTTCTCCCAGGGGCTTCCGCTCCTCGGGAGCCTGGCCGCTGCGGTACTCCTCTGGCGCCCCTCTGCCGGGCGATACTTCCGCCGCGGCGCCGGGGTCCTTCCGGCCGGCACCATCGGACCCTGACCCGCACTGTCGGATCCTGACGCGGCGGCCCCGCCGTCCGCGCCCCGGTTCAGGCGCGGACAGCGGCGCGGTTGGCGGTGCGGGCGCGGCTCAGGCGGCCGGTTCGGATGCCACGCCGGGCGCCAGGAACTTCCTGCCGTTGACGCGTTCGGAGGCGCCCACCCGGTCGAGGTACGGGGTGATGCCGCCGAGGAACATTGGCCACCGCGCGCCGAGAATCATGCAAAGGTCAATGTCCTCGGGGCCGGCCACCACGCCTTCGTCCAGCATGAGCCCGATTTCCTCGGCGAGGGCGTCCTGGGTGCGGCGCAGCACCTCCTCGCCGGTCGAGGGCGAGTTGCCGAAGGACATCAGCGCCAGCGTCTCGGCGGGGATGAACGGCTTGCCGTCCGGGCCCGGCTCCGGAGTCCCGTTTGGCGCGGCCCAGATGGACTTCACCCCGTTGTCGATCAGTTTCTGCAGGTTCTGCGAGACCGTGAAGCGGTCGGGGAACGCCGCGTGCAGGGATTCCTGGACGTGCCGGGCCACGGGCAGCCCCACCATGGCGCCGAGGACGAAAGGTGTCATCGGCAGGCCCATCGGGCGCAGCGCGTTGTCCGCGACGTCGGCCGGGGTGCCCTCGTCGAACGAGGCCGTCACTTCGCCCATGAGGCGCAGCAGGAGGCGGTTGACCACGAACGCCGGGGCGTCCTTGACGAGCACGGCGGACTTCTTGAGCCCCTTGGCGAGCTCGAACGCGGTGGCGAGCACGGCGTCGTCGGTCTTCGGCGCGCGGACGATCTCCAGCAGCGGCATCATGGCGACAGGGTTGAAGAAGTGGAAGCCGATCAGGCGTTCCGGGTGCTCCAGGTCCTCGGCCATGGCGGTGACGGACAGCGAGGAGGTGTTGGTGGCGAGGATGCACTCGGGTGAAACGATGGCCTCGACCTCCTTGAACACCTGCTTTTTGACGTTGAGCTCCTCGAAGACCGCCTCGATGACGAAGTCGGCGTCGGCAAAGGCTTCCTTGGACACCGATCCGGTGACGAGCGCCCGGGTCCGGTTGGCGGCGTCGGGGCTGATCCGGCCCTTCTGCAGCAGTTTGTCCACCTCGGCGTGCACGTAGCCCACGCCCTTGTCCACGCGGGCCTGGTCGATGTCCGTCATCACCACGGGCACCTTGAGCTGGCGGGCGAAGAGCAGGGCGAGCTGGCCGGCCATCAGGCCGGCTCCGACGACGCCGATCTTGGTCACCGGGCGCGCGAGCTTGCGGTCCGGGGCGCCGGCGGGGCGCTTGGAACGGCGCTGCACGAGGTCCAGGAAAGCGTAGACGGTGGAGCGGAATTCATCGGTCTGCATCAGGTCCGCGAGGGTTTCGCATTCCAGTTCCGCGGACTGGGCCTGTGTCAGCGTGCGGTTTGCTTCCATCACCTCGAGGACCTTGGCCGGCGCCGGGGAGGCATTGGAGGTCCGGGCCTCCACGAGGGACCGGCCGGCGGCGATGGCACCGGCCCAGCGGTCAGCGACCTCCGGGGCGGCAGGATCGACGGCGTTGGCACGTTCCGGAGTCACGGCGCCGGCGATGACCTGCGCGGCCCAGGCGACGGACTGCTCCACGAAGTCGGCGGGTTCGAACAGGGCGTCCGCGACACCGAGCTTGAAGGCCTGTGGCCCGGTGAGGGTGCGGTTGTTGCTGAGCGGGTTCTCGATCATCACCTTGACGGCGTTTTCAGGGCCGATCAGCCGCGGCAGGATGTACACCCCGCCCCAGCCCGGGATGAGGCCGATGAACGCCTCCGGCAGGGCGAGGGCCCCGGCGCCGGTGGACACGGTGCGGTAGGTGGACTGCAGGGCGATCTCCAGCCCGCCGCCCAGGGCCACTCCGTTGATGAAGGCGAAGCTGGGGACCCCCAGGTCCGCCAGGGTGCCGTAGACGTCGTGGCCGAGCTGGGCCATCCAGAGCCCGTGCTCCCGGCCGGTGATGGACTTCACCGTGGACAGGTCGGCGCCGGCGACGAGGAAGTAGGGCTTCCCGGTGACGCCGACACCCACGATCTCGCCGCGGGCGGCGCGCACCTTGAGTCCTTCCAGGACGGCGCCGAGCTCGACCAGGGTGTTCGGACCCAGGGTGGTGGGCTTGGAGTGGTCCAGGCCGTTATCCAGCGTGACCAGGGCGAAGGTGCCGGGGCTTCGGCCGTCAACGGCCGGTAACTCAATGTCCTGGACGTAGGAGTGGGTGACGGTCTCGTTCGGGAAGAGGTCGGCAAGCTTGCGGAAATCTGCGGCGCTCATGCTGCGGCTCCAGTCTCGGTGGTGGTGGGGGCAGTGCCAGTGGCGGGGGCCTGGTGGAGGGCAAGGCTGTAGTCGGCGTGGTGCGGGTTTTCCCAGATCACGGTGGCGCCCATGCCCAGGCCGATGCACATCGTCGTCATGCCGAAGCGGACCGTGGGGTCCTCCTCGAACTGGCGGGCCAGCTGGTTCATCAGCCGGACGCCGGAGGAGGCGAGGGGATGCCCGACGGCGATCGCCCCGCCAAAGCGGTTGACGCGCGGGTCGTCATCCGCGATGCCGAAATGGTCCAGGAAACTGAGTACCTGGACGGCGAAGGCTTCGTTGATTTCGAACAGTCCGATATCCGCGATGCCCAGCCCGGCGTTCTTGAGGGCCTTTTCGGTGGCCGGAACCGGGCCGATGCCCATGACTTCCGGTTCGACGCCGGCGAAGGCGTAACTGACCAGGCGCATCTTGACCGGCAGGCCGAGTTCCTCGGCAGCGTCGGCGGAGGCCAGGAGGGCGGCGGTGGCGCCGTCGTTGAGGCCGGCGGCGTTTCCTGCCGTGACCCGGCCGTGGGCGCGGAACGGGGTCTTCAGCGCGGCGAGGTCTTCCACCGAGGTGCCCGGGCGCGGAGGCTCATCCACGGTGTTGACGGTCCAGCCCTGGCCCGGCTTCATCGTGGCGACGGGCACCAGATCGGGCTGGATCTGGCCACGGCCGTAGGCCGCGGCCAGCTTGTTCTGGGAGGCGACGGCGTACGCGTCGGTCCGGGACTTGGTGATGGCCGGGAAGCGGTCGTGCAGGTTTTCAGCGGTGTTGCCCATGTTCAGGGCGGCCGGGTCCACGATCCGTTCGGACATGAAGCGTGGGTTGGGGTCCGCGCCGGCGCCCATCGGATGGTTGCCCATGTGCTCCACGCCGCCGGCGATCACCACGTCATAGGCCCCGAAGCCGATGCCGCTGGCCGTGGTGGTCACGGCCGTCATGGCACCGGCGCACATCCGGTCGATCGCGAAGCCCGGCACGGTCCGCGGCAGTCCGGCCAGCAGTGCGGCGGTGCGGCCGATGGTCAGGCCCTGGTCGCCGGTCTGCGTCGTGGCCGCGATGGCGACTTCGTCGATCCGTTCGGCCGGCAGGGACGGGTTGCGGCGCATCAGTTCGCGGATGCATTTGACGACGAGGTCATCGGCGCGTGTGCCTGCGTAGATGCCCTTCTCGCCGGCCCGGCCGAAGGGGGTGCGGACGCCGTCGACGAAAACGACCTCGCGGATGGCACGGGGATTCGCGCTGCTGCGTTGTCCGCTGCTGTGTTCTTCGCTGGGGCGGGGCTGGCTCACGTGATACTCCTCATCGAGACATGGGTGCCGGATCCGTGCACCGGGCGCAAAGCGTCAGGGGCAGCAGGCTTCCAGGCGACATCAGACAACATGTTACTCGCCGGTAACATAGCTGGCAAGGAGTCGGCTGGCGCGCCGCCGGAAGTTCCGCGGGCTGGGCCTGGGCCTGGGCCTGGAGCCGCCCGGCGCTGGAGCTTGGCCTTGGCCCGGAGTCGGGTCCGGAGGCGGAGCCGGAGCTTGAGCTGGCCGGGCCCGGCCTAGTGCGCCGTGTCCGGTGACGCGCCGGCTGTCGCTGCTGCAGCCGTCGCGGCCGCAGCTGCGGCAGGCACCGGTTTGGCTTCCTTGGCGGGCAGCGGCTGCGGGTTCAGGAACGCTTCGGCGATCAGCGGTGCGACGAGTTCAATCTGCCACTGGCGCGCCCCGAGGTTTGCCAGCTCCTCCGCGATGCCTTCCTCGCTGGGCTCCAGCGGCGGACGCCAGGAGACGCGGCGAAGGTAGTCCGGCGTCAGCAGGTTCTCCACCGGCATGTTCAGTTCCTCGGCCTTGGCCTGCAGCAGGGGCCGGGCGGTGGCGAGCCGGGCGGCGGCCTCCGGGTCCCGGTCGGCCCACACTCGCGGTGGCGGGGGAGCGTTGGTGGGCAGGTGCAGGGGCGGGAGTTCCTCCAGGGTCCGGGCGGTGCTGATGCAGCGCAGCCACCGCGGCGCCTCACGCTGCGCCGCGCGGCCGTGGAAGCCTTTGGTGCCGAGCAGCTGCGGCACCGTGGTGGGCATGGCCTTGGCGGCGGCGACGAGTGCGGAGTCGGGGATCAGCCGTCCGGGCGCGACGTCGCGCTTCTGTGCCAGTGAGTCGCGCTCGAGCCACAGTTCGCGGACTGCCGCCAGCTGCCGGCGGTCGCGGATCTGGTGCAGCCCCGATGTTTTGCGCCACGGGTCCACGCGGGGAGGGGCCTGGCCGGCCTCAAGGATGGCGGCGAATTCCTGTTCGGCGTAGTCCAGCTTGCCGTCGGCCACGAGGAGCTCGATGAGTTCCTCGCGCAGTTCGGTGAGGACCTCGACGTCGAGGGCCGCGTAGCGCAGCCAGGGTTCCGGCAGCGGCCGGGTGGACCAGTCGGCGGCGGAGTGTTCCTTCGCGAGGCCAAAGCCCAGCAGCTGTTCGATCACCGCGGCAAGTCCGACGCGGGGCAGCCCGGCGAGGCGGGCGGCGAGCTCGGTGTCAAAGAGTTTGTCCGGCCACATGCCGAGTTCGGACAGGCAGGGCAGGTCCTGGCTGGCGGCGTGCAGGATCCATTCGACACCGCGCAGGGCGTCGTTGACGATGCCGAGGTTTTCGAAGGGTTCCGGGTCGATCAGCCAGGTGCCGGAGCCTTCGCGGCGGATCTGGACCAGGAAGGCGCGCTGGCCGTATCGGAAACCGGACGCGCGTTCCGCGTCCACGCCCGCGGGGCCGTGGCCTGCGGCGAGGGCCGCGGCGCAGCGTTCCAGCCCGGACGGGGTTTCAATGACGAGCGGCACGCCGTCGCGGGGGGCATCGAGGTCGATGACCTCGGGGACCAGGCTGTCGAAGCCGTCCACCGCGATATGGGCTGTCTTGTCCGCGGCGTCGGCTTTGCTTTGCGCGGTTTTGCTTTGCACGGCGCCGGCCGTGGTGATTTCCGGAATATGAGGGGTCATGATGCCTTCAGTTTAGCGACAACACGGTACGGAGGGCCGCGCCTTCGCCAAAACGGGGCTGATTTCCCCGGCGCGCGGATTCCAACTCAGCCCCGTCCCCGGCGCCAGCGCGGCAGCGGCGTGACGCCTTCGGGCAGCGGTGGAAGGCCGGCAAAGGTGCAGACCATGTCCGACCACGCCTCGAGGTGCGAGGTGATGTCGGGAGTGGCCGGCGTCCAGGAGGCCCGGAGCTCGATGTCGATCGAGTTGGGCCGGTCCGCGAGGGTTCCGAAGCTTTCGGAAAGAACCCGCGTCGCGGTGCCGCCGGCCGAGCGGTGCGGCGCGGCGTGGCTTTCGAGGGCTTCGACGAGCCACGCCCAGGCGACGGTGCCGAGCATTTCGTCGTTGCCCATTTCCGGTTCCAGCTGGGCGCGGATGTAGGTGACAATCCGGAATTCACCCTCCCAGACCGCGGAGCCGTCGGGATCGTGCAGCAGGATGAAGCGGCCGGTGGCCAGTTCGACGTCGTCGCTTGCAGAAGCGCGCGCCAGCGCCGCGGCCGCGGGGCCGTGGACCGCCCCGGAGGGTGTTGGTTCGCCGGGGGCGACGACTTCGGCCCCCAGTGCGACGGCGAACGGTGCCAGCCGTGCGGGCGCCGGAATCTCCTCCAGGCGCAGTTCACTGCGGGTTCGTGCTTGCCGAAGGGTTCCCAAGGCGAAGAGAAAATCTGCCGGAACCTGATCGAGTGCGTTCACAATGGAAGATTATGCAAGGGGTGCTCCCAAGCCCGGCAGGCTCGCCGCCGGGCTGCCCGGTCCGGCTTTCGCCGGGCAGCGACGGCGGCTGTCCTGCCGCCCGGCTCAGCCGGCGGCGAGCTCGCGCTTGATGGCGGCGATGAAGGTATCAACGTCGTCCTCGGTGGTGTCGAAGGAGCACATCCAGCGGACCTCGCGGGCCGCCTCGTTCCAGTCATAGAACCGGAACGACTCGCGCAGCCGGTCCGCCACACCGGCCGGGAGGACCGCGAACACCCCGTTGGACTCGGTCTTCTGGCTCAGCTCGACGCCCGGGATGGACTCGACGCCGGCACGGAGCCGGGCCGCCATGGCGTTGGCGTGCGAGGCGGAGCGCAGCCAGAGGTCGCCCTCGAGCAGGGCGATGAACTGGGCGGACATGAACCGCATCTTGGAGGCCAGCTGCATGTTCATCTTCCGCAGGTAGATGAGCCCCTGGGCCGCGCCCGGGTTCAGGGCGACAACGACCTCGCCGAAGAGCAGTCCGTTCTTCGTGCCGCCGAAGGAAAGGATGTCCACGCCGGCGTCGCGGGTGAAGGCCCGCAGCGGCACGTTCAGGTGGGCGGCGGCATTGGCCAGCCGGGCGCCGTCCATGTGCAGCTTCATTCCCTTGGAATGGACATGCTCGGCGATGGCCCGGACCTCGTCGGGGGTGTAGCAGGTGCCGAGCTCGGTGGTCTGGGTGATGGACACGGCCAGCGGCTGGGCGCGGTGCTCGTCGCCCCAGCCCCAGGCTTCCCTGTCGATCAGCTCGGGGGTGAGCTTGCCGTCTTCCGTGGGCACCTGGAGCAGCTTGATGCCGCCGATCCGCTCCGGTGCACCGTTCTCGTCCATGTTGATGTGGGCGGTCGAGGCGCAGACCACGGCGCCCCAGCGCGGCAGCAGGGACTGCAGCGAGAGCACATTGGCGCCGGTGCCGTTGAAGACCGGGAAGCACTCAATCCCCTCGCCGAAGTGCTGTTCCATCAGCTGCTGCAGCCGGGCGGTGTAGTCGTCCTCGCCGTAGGAAACCTGGTGGCCCCCGTTGGCGGCGGCCAGGGCTGCCAGCACCTCGGGGTGGACACCCGAGTAGTTGTCGGAGGCGAAGCCGCGCACCGAGGGGTCGTGGAGCCGCACCGCAGTGCTGGCAGGGGCAGTTTCAACTGTGCTTGTCATCGATTTGCTCACGCTTTCAGTCTAAGGAGGTCCGGGGCCAGGTTCATCCTGGACTCAGTGCGCGGACCCGGGGCCCAGCAGCAGCCGCTGGCCGTTGAGGTCCGCAGCGGGGGAAGTGAAGAGTCCGACGGCGGCAGCGGCCAGTTCCTCCACGTCCGTGAATCCCGGGAAGCCGCGGTCCGGGGACTTCGCCCGCATGGCCGCGTCCACGAGGGCTTTCACCACGAAGACCACGGCGGCGCTGCGCTGTTCGGAGGGGATGTGCTGGTCCGACGGGCCTTGCTTCCGGCCCGACTGGGCGCGGTGGAAGCCGTCGGCGACTGCCAGGGTCCACGCTTCGGCGGCGGCTTTGGCGGCCACATAGCTGGCGCCGCCCGCCGTCGGCTTGGCCACGGCGGTGGAGGAGACCATGGTGAAGCGCCCGGTGTCCGAGGCGGCGAGGTCGTCGTAGAAGACCCGGGTGACGTTCCGCAGCGTGGTGATGGCGCCGCGTTCCAGGAACTCCCAGTCCTCGTCGCTCTGGTCCGTGATGCCCTTGGCGCCGCGCCAGCCGCCGACCAGGTGGATGACGCCGTCGACGGCTCCTCCTGTCTGGACGGCGTCTGGCTGGGTCCCGTCGGTTCCGGACCCGCCCGTCTCGCCGCCGCCTGGCTGGGCCCCGTCGGTTCCGGACCCGCCCGTCTCGCCGCCGCCTGGCTGGGCCCCGTCGGCTGGGGCCCCTGTTCCGGCGAGCAGGGCGTGGATGGTGGCGTGCAGTGACCGGACGTCGGCCAGGTCCGCGAGGTCGCAGACGAGCGGCGTGACGCCGGTGCCGGCCTCCGCGGCGGCAGCCTCGATCCGGGGCCCGTCGGAGCCGACCGTGAAGACCCTGTGCCCGGCGTTGCGCAGCGCACGGGCGGCGGCGATCCCCGAGGGGCCGCTGCCGCCGGTGACCAGCACGTTCAGGGTGCGTCCGGTGCTCATCCGGCGTTCATGGCCGTGTTTGCCGCGCCGGCCGCCCGGCCGGCGGAGGGGCCAGCCTCAGTCGTCCCGGTGATGCCGGCGGTGGATTCGATCACGGGGCGCATCTTCTTTTCGAGAGCCTCGTAGAACATGGACAGCGGGAATTCGTCGTCGAGGACCTGGTCGGTGAGGCCGCGCGGCGGCCCGGCCAGCGGCAGTGCGTCCGGTCCCTTGGCCCAGACGGACGCCGGGTTGGGCGTGAGCGTGCCGGAGATCAGCTCGTACGCGGCCAGCCAGTGGGCCATCTTCGGGCGGTCGATCGAGCGCCAGTAGAGCTCCTCGATCTTTGCGCCGAGTTCAACCACGACGTCGGCGGCTTCGTCCCAGTCGATGCTGAGCTTGCTGTCGGTCCAGTGCAGGACGTGGTGCTGGTGCATCCAGGCGAAGAGCAGCTGGCCGCCGAGGCCGTCGTAGTTGCGGACGCGGCTGCCGGTGATGGCGAAGCGGAAGATCCGGTCGAAGATGACGGCGTACTGGACCAGTTTGGCGTGCCGGCGCGCCTCCGGATCTGCTTCCTCGTCCTTTTCGATCTTCACGGCCTCGCGGAATGCGGTCAGGTCGCAGCGGAGTTCCTCGAGCGAGTAGAGGAAGTACGGCATGCGCTGCTTGATCATGAACGGGTCGAACGGCAGATCCCCGCGCATGTGGGTGCGGTCATGGATGAGGTCCCACATGACGAAGGTTTCCTGCGTCAGCTCCTGGTCTTCCAGCAGGGCCGCGGCGTCCTCGGGCAGCTGCAGCGAGGTGATGTCCGCGGCGGCCCGCAGCACACGGCGGAAGCGGGCTGCCTCGCGGTCGGCGAAGATGGCGCCCCAGGTGAAGGTGGGCGTTTCGCGTACGGCGACGGTCTCAGGGAACAGCACCGCGGAGTTGGTGTTGTAGCCGGGGGTGAAGTCGAGGAAGCGGATCGGGACGAAGAGCCTGTTGGAGTATTCGCCCTGCTCCAGGCCGGCAATGAACTCGGGCCAGATGACTTCGATCAGCACGGCTTCGACCAGGCGGTTGCTGCTGCCGTTCTGCGTGTACATCGGGAAGACCACCAGGTGCTGCAGGCCGTTCACCCGGTGCTGCTGCGGCTGGAACGCCTGCAGGGAGTCCAGGAAGTCGGGCACGCCGAAGCCGCCGTCGGCCCAGCGGGCGAAGTCGGTGACCAGCAGTTCGAGGTAGCCGGCGTCGTGCGGGAGGGCCGGGGTGAGGGAACTGATGGAGTCCGTGATGGTGCGGACATACCCGGCGGCGGCCTCGCGGCCGGCGGCCTCCGGGACGGAGCCGTCCTGGGCCTGGAGGGCCTGCAGCGCGGTGGCGGCAGCCTTGAGCTCCAGCCACTCCGGGGAGCTGGCGGAGATCGGGGCAGTGGTGGTGATAGCGGTGGTAGTCATCGTCAGCGGGCGCCTTTCTGTTTGCTGGGAGTGTCGCTCCTCAGCTTCTATGCCGAGCGTAGCAAGCAAACAGAACCTCTAATGCAAAATTGTCTTGAGCATAAGAAACTCTGAGGCATGTGGTGGGCGCAGCCCCTTCCAGGTCCAGCAGGCGCAGGGCTTCCACCGGAACGGCACAGGACCCCGGTCCGGCGCCGCTGCTGCGGTGCGGGACCGGGGTCCTGTGTGACCTGCAAGGAACAGACCGGGCGGCGGACTACTGTCCGGCGTCGTCCGCCGAAACCAGCTTCAGTGAGACGGAGTTGATGCAGTAACGCTGGTCCGTCGGGGTTCCGTAGCCCTCACCTTCGAACACGTGGCCAAGGTGGGAATCACAGTTGCCGCAGCGGACTTCGACACGTTCCATGCCCAGGGTCCGGTCGTGGATGTACCTGACGTTGCCTTCCGCGAGCGGGGCCCAGAACGACGGCCAGCCGCAGTGCGAGTCGAACTTTTCCTGGCTCGTGAAGAGCTCGGCGCCGCACGCACGGCACTGGTACACACCGGTGGTGTGGGTATCCCAGTATTCGCCGGTGTAGGGCCGCTCGGTTCCGGCTTGGCGCAGCACCCGGTACTCCTCCGGCGTCAGTTCCTGGCGCCACTGCTCGTCGGTCTTCTCAACGGGCGGGTTTCCGGCCCCGGGGGAGGCGTTTTCAGCTGCGGCGACGGGCGCACCTTCGACCGCCGGGGCCGTGACGGGAGTTACTTTTGGCCTGTTACTAAAGATACTCATAGCCTGAATAACGCTTAGGAGTCCCCGATAAATCCCGATCCGGCGTACAGATGCAGTACCGGCAGGCCCAGCTTGTCCTGCGCCTTGGTGGCCCAGTCCGTATGGAAAGTGTCTGCGACCGCGTGCGGGCGGGTGATCACTACGGCCTGCCCGGCACCGAGTTCCTTGACCCGGGCGACCATTCCGTCGACGGCGCCGCCCTCGACAATTTCTCCGGTGACGCCGCTGCCGAGTCCGGCCAGCGCGGCAAGCGAGGCGGCCAGGGTCTCGGCTGCCTCGGCGCGTTCCCCGGCGGGGTCGGAGTGTGCCGTCAGTTCACGGAAGGCCTTGGAGATTTCCAGCAGGGACAGATTCTCCAGGAAATCCACCAGGAGGTGCCGTTCCGTGCTGGCCGGAACCAGGACCACCAGCGGGGCATCACCCCCGGCAATCAGGGTTTCGATGTTGACGCGGTCGTCCGCGCCGAGGGGCTCTTCTGTCAGGATGACGATTGGATCACTCATGCCCCCCAGCCTAGTCGCGCGCCGGTGCGCCCGCATGGATTGTGGCCTTAAGTGCCCGCCTGTGGCCGGGATGAAGGTTCCGGGGACGGTTCTGTAGCCCCCGGTGGCCGTCGGCAGGACCCTCCGCCGGCGGGTACGGATCCCGCCGGATGCCACGGTGGGCGATGAGTTCGGTAAGAATGGTGCCATGGCTTCCTCCCTCCGACTCCTGCCGGACCTACGCCGGATCTCCGCCGCCCGCGGACCGGCCGCCCGCGCTGCACGCGCCGCCGCTGCCGACGTTTCGGCCGCCGCTGCCGATGTTTCGGTCAAGGGCAGCGCCAAATGGGCCCTTGCCGGCATCGTTGGCGGCAGCGCCGCGGCCGGGTTGCTGGCCGCCGGTTCCTCCGCCCTCGCCCTTTATTTCGCCCGCCGGGTCATTACTCCCGCCCGGGTCAGGGAGGAGGACCAGGAGGTGCTCGCTGTGATCCGGGGCGGGCACGGGCTGCGGCTGATCCTTGCGGCGACGCCGGAATCCACGGTCGAGGGCGTCTACGGATTCTTCTTCGACGGTAGCCGGGGACACGCCAGGATCGGCCGGATCGTCTCCTATTCGCCGGCGGAGCGCACGGTGGAACGCGAAGTCGAGGCCGTCTACAGCGGCGATCTCCGCAAGGCGCGCCGCGGCTACTGGAGCGGGGCCGCGTACCCGGATCCGGCAAGCATCGGCCTGGCCTCCGAAGACGTGGACATCGACGTCGACGGCGGGACGGCGCCGGCGTGGCTGGTCCGCGCCCCGCAGGAGTCCGGCATCTGGGCCGTTATGGTGCACGGCCGCGGCGCGAGCCGGCAGGAATGCCTGCGGGCGGTCCGGACGGCCCGGGAAGTGGGCATGTCCAGCCTGTTGATCTCCTACCGGAATGACGGACTGGCGCCCTCGGCGCAGGACGGGCGCTACGGCCTCGGATCCACCGAATGGCGCGACGTCGAGGCGGCCATCGGCTTTGCCCTCGAGCACGGCGCGAGCGAAGTGGTGCTCTTTGGCTGGTCCATGGGTGGGGCCATCTGCCTTCAGACCGCCGACTTGTCCCGCTACCACCCCCTGATCCGGGCCATGGTGCTGGATGCACCGGTTATCAACTGGGTGAATGTGCTGGCGCACCACGCCGAACTCAACCGGATTCCCTCGGCCGTGGGCCGCTACGGGCAGCTGATGATGAGCCATAAGCTGGGCCGGCGGCTGACCGGCCTCGCCGCCCCGGTGGACCTCAAGGCAATGGACTGGGTTTCCCGGGCGGTGGAACTGCGGACGCCGACCCTGATCATCCACAGTGTCGACGACGAATACGTTCCCTACGGCCCGTCCGCCGCCTTGGCCGAGAAGAACCCGGAGATGGTCACCTTCGAGACCTTCGACCGTGCCCGGCACACCAAGGAATGGAATGTCGATCCGGAACGCTGGGAGCGGCTGGTCGTGGCCTGGCTCGGGCAGCAGCTCGCGCCCCGCCCGAACCCGGGCCAGCCGCCCCCGGAACAGCCCTAGGCCGGGGGTCAATTTCCCGGGAGTCCGGTTCCGGGGAGCGCAGCTCACCGGCACCGGCCGGGATTAGTTCCGGCCGGTGCCGATCCGCGCGGTCCGTGCCCCGGTGAGGCGGATCAGTTCGGCCGGACTCAGCTCGATGTCCAGGCCGCGCCGCCCGCCTGAGACCAGGATCGTGTCCAGGCCCAGGGCGCTGTCGTCCACAACGGTGGGGGAGGGCTGCCGCTGGCCCAGCGGGGAAATGCCGCCCAGCACATAGCCGGTGCGGCGCTGCGCTGCTGCCGGGTCCGCCATCGCCGCCTTCTTGCCGCCCAACGCGGCCGCAATTGCCTTGAGGTCCAGATTCCCGCTTACCGGCACGACGCCGACCGCAAGGCGGCCGTCGACGTCGACCATCAGTGTTTTGAACACCCGGTCCGGATCGATGCCCAGCACCTCCGCGGCTTCCAGGCCATAGCTGGCGGCCGCCGGGTCGTGGCTGTAGGGGCGGGCAACGAAAGGAACCCCGGCGGCTGCCAGTGCTGCGGTGGCCGGGGTTCCCTGTGAGGCCTGCTTGCGTGCCATTTTGTCCGGATGTCCGGGTGGTGTCCGGGGTCAGGACTGCTGCGGGAGGGCAGCAACCTTGCGCTTGATCCGGCCCAGCATCGCTGTCATCCCGCGCATGCGCAGCGGCGTGATGGCCCGGGTGAGGCCCAGCAGCTCCGGCATGTCGTCCGGGACGGCCAGGATCTCCGCCGGGCTCAGCCCGTCGAGGCCTTCGTGCAGCACACTTGCGAAGCCGCGGGTGGTGGGGGCTTCGGGGGGCGCCTTGAAGAAAAGCCGGACGCTGCGGGCGGGGCCGCCGTCGGACTGTTCCGTTTCAATGGTCAGGAACAGCGGCGACTGGCACTCGACCACCTGTTCCATCAGCTCGGGGTGGTCCTTGAGCCGGTCCGGGAGTTCCGGGAGCTCACGGGAGAACTCCAGCAGCAGCTGGAGCCGCTCGGGTTCGGTTACGGCCTGGAAGTCATCAACAATTTCCGCCAGTGCGGCGGGGAGGGCAGAAGTATTCATCCCTTCCAGCTTACGCACGCGCGGCGATTGTGTCCCGGTGTCCATGGACTGGGGCCACGTGGCGGAGGCTACTTGGCCGCCGGCACCGTGCCGCGCTCGGTGCCCTTGACGATCGGGGCGCGGACGGCATTGCCCCACTCGGTCCAGGAACCGTCGTAGTTGCGGACCGAGTCGAAGCCCAGCAGAAACTTCAGCGCGAACCAGGTGTGGCTGGAACGTTCGCCGATGCGGCAGTACGCCACGACGTCGTCGCCCTCCTTCAGCCCGGCTTCGCCCAGGTACAGCGCCTCAAGTTCGGGGCGCGTCCGGTAGGTGCCGTCCTCGGCCGCCGCGCGGGCCCACGGGATGGAGGCGGCGGTGGGGATGTGTCCGCCGCGCAGCGCGCCTTCCTCGGGGTAGGCGGGCATGTGCGTGCGCTGGCCGGTGTATTCCTCGGTGGAGCGGACATCGATCAGCGGCTTGCCGAAGTGCGCCAGGACGTCTTCCTTGAAGGCGCGGATCGGGGCGTCGTTGCGCTCGACGACGGGGTACTCGCCCGGGCTGGTGACGGCCTTGTCCGTGGTGATGGGGCGGCCCTCGGCGATCCATTTGTCCCGGCCGCCGTCGAGCAGCCGGACGTCTTCGTGGCCGAAGAGCGTGAAGACCCAGAGGGCGTAGGCCGCCCACCAGTTGGATTTGTCGCCGTAGATAACGACGGTGCTGTCACGGGAGATTCCCTTGGCCGCGGCGAGGGCGGCGAACGCTGCGCCGTCAACGTAGTCGCGGGTGACCTCGTCGTTCAGGTCCGTGTGCCAGTCGATCTTTACCGCTCCGGGGATATGGCCGACCTCATAGAGCAGCACGTCCTCGTCGGATTCCACCACCACGAGCTTGCCGTCCTGGAGGGCGCCGGAGTCGATCGCCGCCGCCAGCCATTCGGTGGAAACAAGACGCTCGGGGTAGGCGTAGGCGGCGAACTTCTCGTTCTGCTCAACTGGGTAGGGCATGGTGATGGCCTTTCACTGAAACGGTCAGGGACCGGGCCATGGAATGGTCAAATGCGGCGCCGGACCTTCCCCCACACTAGCCACGCCCCGCCGGGATTGCTTCACCGGGTTCACACTCGGAAATATGGTCTTCGTCACGTGCTGTCCTCCCGCCCCACGTCGCCACACCGGCTGTCCGCGCATTGCCGGTATTCTGTCTGGGGACAAGAGACCAGCAGAACGGACCACCTTGGTACAGATCGAACAGCTCGCCGCCCGCACCCCGGCAGTTTCAGTGGATGAACTCCTCAACGGTTTTTATCCGTCGCCGCGCTTCGGTGAGGTTTCGTTTTCCAGCTACCGGCCGGATCCGTCCCAGCCGAGCCAGGCAAATGCGGTCCGGGCGCTGGAAAGTTTCGCGGCGAACGTCGGTGCCCGCGACGGCGATGGGCTCTTCAAACGACTCTTCGGCAAGAAGGACATGTCCCGCGCCGGCATCTACCTCGACGGCGGCTTCGGCGTCGGCAAGACCCACCTCCTGGCCTCGCTGTGGCACGCCGCCCCCGGGCCCAAGGCCTTCGGCACCTTCGTCGAGTACACCAACCTGGTCGGAGCGCTATCCTTCCGCAAGACCGTCGAGGCCCTGAGCCACTACAAGCTGGTCTGCATTGACGAATTCGAGCTCGATGATCCGGGCGACACCGTCCTGATGTCCCGGCTCATGCGCGAACTCGCCGACGCCGGCGTCAAGCTCGCGGCTACCTCCAATACCCTGCCGGGTTCCCTCGGCGATGGCCGCTTCGCCGCCGTCGACTTCGCCCGCGAAATCCAGGTGCTCGCGGACCAGTTCGACGTCGTCCGGATCGACGGTGAGGACTTCCGCCACCGTGGCCTGCCTGCCGCGCCGCTGCCGCTGCCGAACGAGCAGCTGACGCACCACATGCAGACAGAGTTCCACGGCAGGACGGTAGCGCGCGATGAGTTCAGCACGCTGATCAACCACCTGGCCGGCGTCCACCCGAGCCGGTACCGCCAGCTGCTGGACGGGATCGAGGGTGTGGTCTGGAAGAACGTCCACACCATCACGGAGCAGGCCGTCGCGCTGCGCTTCGTGGTGCTCGCGGACCGCCTTTACGACAAGGACGTGCCCATTTTGGCCAGCGGCGTGCCGTTCGACCAGCTCTTCACCGAGGAAATGATGACCGGCGGTTACATGAAGAAGTACTTCCGGGCCGTCTCCCGGCTCACCGCCCTGGCCCGCGAGGGCCAGAACCACGAACCGTCCTAACCGCTCCAAGCAACGCGGGGTCACTCCCGGCCCATCCTGATGCCTCGGATGGGCCGGAAATGACCCCGCGTTGCTTCGTTAAGGGGTTTCGTGGAGCGCCGATATTGGCCCTAAGCGCCCTAAGCGCCCTTAGCGCCGTTAAATGCCGGAGGTGCCGGCGCCGCCTCTCGGCGGGACCGGCACCTCGCTGACGTATCTGGGTCAGAGGCCTGGCTGGCGGGGTTCCCCGGCTACGGGGGGCTCACCAACAACGGGAGTCTGATCGACGACGGGGGCCGTATTGGGCCGGTCGTTCGCCTTATCCACGAAATCGGAAGCGCCTCGCTGCACAGCATCAATCTTGTCGGCGTGCTTTCCGCCGGTCTTGGAGTCGACGAAATCGCCGGCCTTCTCGATGCCGTCCTTGATGGCTTGTTCGTTGCCACCAATAACTTGCTGAGCCTTGCCCTTTAGATCGTCAAGTAAACCCACGGGCACCTCCCTTCGGTCTCGGAGCCAGATCGCTCCTTGCGCTATCCACCCTAGCGGGAGGTGCCGGGGGTGCCAAGGGTGTCCGCCCACAGGGTAAAAGACAGTGGGCGTGGCGCACAGGGTCAAAGGACCCGCAAGCGGCTCGACACAAAAAAGAGCAGCTCCGGGGGAGCTGCTCAAGTGGTGGGCGATACTGGGATCGAACCAGTGACCTCTTCCGTGTCAGGGAAGCGCGCTACCGCTGCGCCAATCGCCCGCAACCGGAAGGATCCGGAGTGGAGTTGTAATGAAGAGAGCGGACGACGAGATTCGAACTCGCGACATCCACCTTGGCAAGGTGGTGCTCTACCAGCTGAGCTACGTCCGCATTTTAGTCCATGCCGGCTGGGCCGGTGGTACTGCATCAAGCAAGTTGCCTTGCTCTGGTGGGCGATACTGGGATCGAACCAGTGACCTCTTCCGTGTCAGGGAAGCGCGCTACCGCTGCGCCAATCGCCCCTTGCATCCGACCTAGACCGGAAACCAGGGTTTTCACCGAGGTGGGTACGGGATTCGAACCCGTGTATACGGCTTTGCAGGCCGCTGCCTCGCCTCTCGGCCAACCCACCGTGTAGATAGGATTCCGAAGAACCTTACCGTGACAGTGTCCTGCGAGCGGACGACGAGATTCGAACTCGCGACATCCACCTTGGCAAGGTGGTGCTCTACCAGCTGAGCTACGTCCGCAATATTGTCTGCAATTCCCCGCCGCAATCGGCATTTCCTCGCGTTCCAACGAGTAAGAACTCTATAGGAGGTTCAGGGAACTTACAAATCGAGGTGACGACGCGGGAGGTCATGGCCGCTGCATCCTTGAGTTCTAGGCGTTCTCACTAATTACAACGCTGTAATTAGCTATCTTGTTTCCTCGCCGCCCGTGTGGTCGCACCGGCCGGGCGGCTTTCGTAATGACCCGTGGGGAGGACGCATTAGGGGACGCAGCGCTCCGATTTCTAAATTCCGCCGGGGTGGGCTAGCATTCAATGGCATTGGGGCGATTGGCGCAGTGGTAGCGCGCTTCGTTCACACCGAAGAGGTCACTGGTTCGAACCCAGTATCGCCCACCCAATAGATGGTCCGTTCCGCTCACCGAGCGGGGCGGACCATTCTTGTTCCTCCTGTCTGGTTTGTTTGGCCGGCTTGAGGGTGTCAGCTGCCGTGCTCGCGGGCTGCCCACCCGATGTGCCCAGTTTGTGCGGCAGGCGCATCAGGTTATGGGCAGCCCCATCAGGACCACTTGTTTTCCCACTGTCAGACCCCCGTGAAAGAGTCTTTCCATGACTGCCCCACTTCTTGCCCACGCCACGGACTATGGCCGGATGTACGCTCGCTCCACGTCGGAGCAGTTTTCCGTGCCGTCCATCACGACCGTGATCGGCCAGCAGCCCCACGGCCTGGACGGCTGGTTCGGGTACATGGGCGCCAATAGCCTTGCCCAGGACCCCGCGCTGCCCGGCATCCTCGGCAGCCCGGCTAAGGTGCGCCAGGCGGTGAGCCGTGCCGCCAAGGCCGCGGAGACGTACCGCGACGACGCCGCAAAGCGCGGGGACCGGGTGCACAACTACTGCGAACAGGTTGCTCTGCGCTCCCTTGGTCGGCCGCACGAGATGAAGGAAACCCGTGAGGCCCTCGTCGCTAACGGTGAAGAAGCTTTCGCTTCCCGGTTTGATGAGTGGTGGGAACTTTTCCAGGTGGAGCCGATCGCCCCGGAAATCACAGTCTGGAACAAGACTGTCGGCTACGCCGGAACCCTTGACCTTGTCGCCAAAATCAATGGCCGGACTTGCCTTATTGACTACAAGACCAAGGGAACCAGCCGTGACGGCACCGTCAAACCGCTGGATGACAAAGTGGTCATGCAACTCGTGGCGGGTATGAAGGCCGAGGAAAGCCTGGTGGATCCGGTGGCAGGGGAGTGGGAAGCCTGGCAGCATGGCGAATCCCCAATCCTGCTTGCGGTTGCAATCGGGCAGACCGAGGTCCGGCCGCTGCGGGCCAACCCGGACGTCCTGAAGCACCACTGGTGGAAGTTCTGCGCCCTGCGTCGCGTCTGGGAAATGTCCGCCGACACGACTGCCGCCGGAACCGCTTTGCTCCCACTGGCACCGCCGCCTCTCACCCGCTAGAAGCAAATCGGACCAAGTTGGGCCGACGATCCTTGGTCGGCGAGTAACCCGCCGGGCACTGCGTTGCACGTGTTGCACCATGCCATGACGAGCCCATCCAGAGTCTCGTCGCTGCTGTCCCCGTTCGTTGCCACCTGATTTGAAGCCCACGGTCAGGCGGCCGTGCCACGCCCATTCAGAGTTTTGGCGCTACCGTCCCAGTCGTCAGCCGTCGTTGTTCAGGGGTCCAGTGTCAGACGGGGGTGTCGGGGTCTGTGGGCCG
>NZ_JARUXE010000180.1 GCF_030433895.1 Arthrobacter sp. PsM3
AGGCCTTGGTGATCTCCTTGAGCAGTTCGGCGCGGATGATGCACCCGCCGCGCCAGAGCGAGGCGATCTCGTCCAGCTTCAGGTCCCAGCCGTATTCCTTGGCGGCCGAAGTGAGCATGTCCAGCCCCTGCGCGTACGAGACCAGCTTGGAGGCGTACAGCGCCTGCCGGACATCCTCGACGAAGCTCTCGGGGACCTCGACGTCGGCCTCGCCGCCGGCGAGCAGCTCCTGGG
>NZ_JARUXE010000181.1 GCF_030433895.1 Arthrobacter sp. PsM3
GCCTGGTAGACGGCGTCCACATCGGGGCGCTCTTCACGGTCCACGTTCACGGCGATGAAGTTGGCGTTCAGGAAGTCGGGGGGGTCCGGGTCTTCAAAGGATTCCGGGGCCATGACGTGGCACCAGTGGCAGGCCGCATAGCCGACGGAGAGTAAGACCGGAACATCGCGGGCGGCGGCTAAGGCAAAAGCCTCGTCCCCGAAGGGCCGCCAGTGCACGGGGTTGCTGGCG
>NZ_JARUXE010000182.1 GCF_030433895.1 Arthrobacter sp. PsM3
TTTATACTCTATAGCAAACCTGGCCTGGGTGGGGCGTTTGATGGAATCTTCTTTAAAGGAAATAAACGGACCCCCAATTACAGGTTCACCCCTCTCATTAAAATGCAATACTTCCATCCATTTGCGGTTAGCATTTACACTAAAATCGTCGAAGCCAATGAGGGTATAGTATTTTTTGCCCTGGTGTTCTTTCATAATTGCCTTGTAGTAAATAGCGCCAATCCAGTTAT
>NZ_JARUXE010000183.1 GCF_030433895.1 Arthrobacter sp. PsM3
GCTACGGGGTGCGCAGCCTCGCCAGCGCCGGGGTGGACCTGCGGGGGCAGCCGCACGCGCTGGCGGGCCTGGTGGGCGGGGGCGTGGTCTTCGTGCTCAGTCTGGTGCTGCCCAGCCTCGTCTACCTGCGAGGCGCGTGCGCGGTGTATCTCTCGCAGGAGGGGCGGGAGCCGGAAGTGCCCGGGCTCGGCCCCCGCAGCGAGCCCTCGGAGCGCGGCGCACCGGTTC
>NZ_JARUXE010000184.1 GCF_030433895.1 Arthrobacter sp. PsM3
GGCGATGGGGGCGACGCGGTTCGGCCGGCCCCAATAATCCGCTCATCCCGGCGGACGCCGGGCCCCAGGTCTGTCCAGCAATCGCCAAGGTGGAAAGTCCTGGGCCCCTGCTTACCGCAGGGGTTTTACGGATTGGGGGTTGAGGTCGTGAATATCGCGCGTTTCACGGGGTCGGGAGGTACTGATCGCTGAAGGTGGAAAATAATTCGCGGTGAATGTTCACGGG
>NZ_JARUXE010000185.1 GCF_030433895.1 Arthrobacter sp. PsM3
CCATGATGACGCCGCCCTTGAGCATCTCCGCCATGCCGCGCTTGACGCGGTTGCTTCCCGTGACCCGGGAGAGTGGCTGATTCACTGGATGTCTCTTTCGTAGTTGTGGGTGGTGATAGGGGCGGGGTGCTGCCACGGTAGCGGCCGACCCCTGGTTGGATGGGGCTATTTCAGCACGACGGTCCGGTTGCCCTGGAGGAAGACGCGTCCCTCGCAGTGCCAGC
>NZ_JARUXE010000186.1 GCF_030433895.1 Arthrobacter sp. PsM3
CGTTTACGGTTGTAATCGCCCCGGCTTCGTGCACAAGCGTACCGCCGAGAATGTTCACCGTCGTAGTAGTGCTGCCATCGGTGACGTTGTACCGCAACACGCCGGAATAGAGATTGATCGTGGTACCCGCACGCGAAGTGAACACGCTAGCCCCTACGCCGTTGGCGTTGGCGTACATGTTGAGCGTCGTCATGCTCGACGATTTAGCACTCAGCGTAAGCG
>NZ_JARUXE010000187.1 GCF_030433895.1 Arthrobacter sp. PsM3
GGCAATGCACGTCTGACCTGTTGCTGAGAAGATCCCGGAAATAACACCGGCAGCAGCGGCATCCAGATCCGCATCCACGAAGACGATGTTCGGGGACTTCCCGCCCAACTCGAGTGAAACATGCTAGAACTGGCTCGCGGCGGTCTCGTAGCTCTTTAGACCGGCCGTCTCGGAACCGGAGCAGGCCCCCGTCACAATGTCCGCGTGACTGACAAGCGGGG
>NZ_JARUXE010000188.1 GCF_030433895.1 Arthrobacter sp. PsM3
CGTGGACCATGGCTTCGGTGCCGATCAGGGCGACCTCGTATTCGGTGATCCCGGCCGTGATGGCGTTGCGGATCGCCTCGCCGCCGAGGTCGCCGATGCGGGCGCCGTGCTTGATGACCTCGATTTCCTCGGCCGACTTGATCATCCGCTGGCGCATGGCCGCCTGGGCGACGTCGACCAGGGTGGCTGATTCGAAGGCTGCCTGGATCTTGTTGC
>NZ_JARUXE010000189.1 GCF_030433895.1 Arthrobacter sp. PsM3
GGTAGTAGCTACTTTATGGGTTACTATCAGGGGTATCCACCACATACTAAGACTGAATCGTTTCAGTTGGGTAGTGATTCAGCGAATGGGAATACGAAGTATCTGTTACCGGATTGCGTTGATGCTATTATTGTCAGCGACTTGCAGTTAAAGATGTTCCCTGATAGGTGCGCAAATACCGTTGCGGGTTCAACAACTACTGTAACTTACCTGAAT
>NZ_JARUXE010000018.1 GCF_030433895.1 Arthrobacter sp. PsM3
GGCGGCGCCGGCCGCCGGTCCCCCGTCCTCATGTGCGCCGGGACGCCAGTGAGTCAGGGCGCTGCCGAAGCCGGACGCCGGCAGCGGCAGACACCTATCGGGAACGGCTGATTTGGGGCAGGATATGCCCTGTAAAAGTGCGCCGGCCGCGGCCGCAACCTGGCACCCCCGGCCGCGCCCCCAGCTGCAAGGAGTCCCGGACATGACCACGCTCAACCCGTACCTGAGTTTCCGCGACAACGCGAAAGAAGCCATGGCTTTTTACCAGTCCGTCTTCGGCGGCCAACTGAACATGAGCACCTTCGGCGAATATCAGGCCAGCGACGATCCCGCCGAGCAGGACAAGATCATGCACGCCATGCTGTCCACGGAAAAGGGCATGGTGCTGATGGGCGCCGACACGCCCAACGGGATGGACTACACGCCCGGCACCAGCATCTCCGTGTCCCTCAGCGGCTCCGACGAGAACGAACTGCGCGGCTACTTCGACAAGCTCGCCGACGGCGGAAAAGTGACCGTCCCGATGGAGAAGGCGCCATGGGGGGACATCTTTGGCATGTGCACCGACAAATTCGGGACCGACTGGCTCGTCAACGTCGGACCCGAACCCGGCCAGGCGTAGGTCCGGCTGAGTTCCCGGGCCTCCCCGGGGCCGCACCTCTGGCAGGCACAGGGGGAGAGGCGTAAGCTCGCGCCATGGGCCAGGATCCGGTGGTGTCGAACCCCGCGTTGTACCGGGTAGTTTTCGAGAATGCGCGCGTCCGGGTGCTCGAATACCGCGACGGTCCGGGCGACAAGACCGTGGAGCATGGCCACCCCGACAGCGTCATGGTCACCCTGAGCTCGTTCCGCCGCCGGCTCTCGGGCCACGGGGAGGACGTCGACGTCGAGATTCCCGCCGGGACGGCCCGCTGGCTCGCCGCCCAGGACCATTCCGGCGAGAACATCGGCGACACGGAAACGCACACCATATTCATCGAACTCAAGGAACCCGCGGCCGGGAAGACCACCGGTGAAGCGGCCAGGGCCCCGCTTGGTCCCGCCGACAGCTAGCTGCCCCCGGCCCCGCACCCCGGCCCGCCTCAGGCCGTATTCCCCTAGCCGGTGGCCCCGGCTATTCTATAGACGGCCGGGACAGCATTTTCGAGTCCACCTCCCCGGCCCAGAGAGGCGTGCCATGACCGAGAAGCTGCACCTCACGCCGGAGGATGAATTCCCCGAGGACCTCAGCAAGGTGGAGGACAAGGACCTGCAGGTCCTCGACAGCCAGGTCCAGCGGCAGCTGGACCACGAATACGTGGCCGACGGCGAACCGAACCCGGAGACCGAGTTCAGGCACTACGACCTTGACGAGGAGTTCAGCGAGCGGGACAAACGCGATGGCTGACCCGCCAAACTCTGTCAGTATGCTTACTGGATGCTGAAAGAGCCCCCCACACGCACGCCCGAACGCTTCGAGATTGAGGCAGCGGGCCATCTTGGCCACGTGTTTGTCTCCAAGAGCCCGGCCAGCCACGCGCCGGGGCGGACCGCCGTCGTACTGATCCACGGGATCGGTGCCTCGCACCGCTATCTCAGCCGGCTTCACGGGCTGCTGGCCGCATCCGTGGACACCTACTCGATCGACCTGCCCGGCTTTGGCGCTACCCCCCGGCCGGAGAACACCCTCCCGGTCGCGGACCACGCAGCCTACATCCTGGGCGCCCTCGAACAGCTCGGCGTCCTGGAGTTCGTGCTCGTCGGGCACTCTATGGGAAGCCAGTTCGCGGTTGAGGCCGCACTGCAGCAGCCGGGCCGCATTTCCCATCTGGTCCTGATGGGGCCGGTGGTCGACCCGCTGCGGCGCACCGTGGCGCAGCAGGCCACTGCACTGGGCCGTGACAGCCTCTTCTTCGAAAGCCCGTCCTCGAACGCCCTGGTCTTCACGGACTATCTCCGCTGCGGCCCGAGCTGGTTCCTGAAAACCTTGCGCGTCATGATGGGCTACCGGACGGATCAGCGGATCACCGGGGTCACGGCGCCGGTCCTCGTCCTGCGCGGCGCCAATGACCCCGTCGCGTCCGCGGACTGGTGCCGGCGGTTGACCGCCAGCGCGGCCCGGGGGCAGCTGCTCGAAGTCGAAGGCACCGGGCACGTGGTGCAGCACAACCGTTCGGTGGAAGTGGCCGGAGCCATCCTGGACTTCGCCGGGATCCAGCCGGCGGCCCGGGAGACACCACAGGGGCGCCCGGCATGAACCGGGTACTGCAGGCAGCCGGCTGGTGGGTCCAGGACTACGTCTACGCCGCGGGCCGGCAGCTGCTTAGCGCCGTCTCCCGGACCCGGCCGGACGATTTCCTCGGCGGGACCGGCCGGCCTGTCGTCGTGATTCCGGGTGTGTACGAGGACTGGCGCTTTATGCTCCCGCTGGTCCAGCGGCTCCATGAGGCGGGCCATCCGGTATATGTGCTGAGCCTGCTGCACCGGAACCGGCTCGCGGTGCCCAAAGCCGCGGATCTGATTGCGGGCTACATCCGGGACCGTGACCTGACGGACGCGATGATCGTCGCACACAGCAAAGGCGGGCTGATCGGCAAGTTCGTGATGATGCAACTGGACCCCGAACGCCGGATCGCGGGCATGGTGGCGGTCTGCTCACCGTTCTCCGGTTCACGCTACGCCTCGTTCATGCTGCTGCCGAGCCTGCGCGCCTTCTCGCCCCGCAATGCCGTGACGATTCAGCTCTCCCGTGAGGAACGCATCAACGAGCGCATTACCTCGGTCTACGGTCTCTTCGACCCGCATATCCCCGAGGGCAGCGTGCTGCCCGGCGCCCGCAATATCCAGCTCGACACTGCGGGCCACTTCCGCATCCTCGCCCACGAGGACACGATCCGCACCATCCTGGACGTCGCCGCCGGGACGCCGGCCGCAAGCCCTGCCACGCAGCGCGCCGGGCCGACCGCCTAGCCCTCGAAGTGGGTGCGGGCGGGTCCTTGACCGAGCGACTCCACGACCCCAGCAGCCACCACATGGAGCTTGATGTTGCGGGCCGCGCGGGTGTCGCCGTCGAGTAGGAACGGCAGAGCCAGGATGGAGCGCACTCCATGGCCGCGCACCGTGGCGGCGTACTGGATCTCGTCCATGGCCTGGGCCGCCGGGCTGCGCGCGGAAACCCGTGCCAGCTCACACCGGAACCGCTGCAAAACCGTACCGGGAAATTATATACATCCGGTTCCCGTGTTTCGACGCCCGTGAAGGATTCAGCTTGTGGACGTACCCTAGGGCATAACTCCACGTTCGAACGGATCCTGCATGCCAGAGCTCGATGTCCAGAGACCACCCGCTGCGCCCTTGATGATCGCCGACGCCGCCCACCGGCCGGTGGGCGAGGTCGCAGCGCAGCTTGGCTCCGGCGAGCAGGGCCTGAGCAGCAGCGAGGCCGCCCGGCGCCTCCTCGAGCTGGGACCGAATGCGCTCCGCACCCATCAGGCCAGCGGCTGGTCCGTGCTGGGCCGTCAGCTGCGCAGCCCCATCCTGATCCTGCTGCTCGTCACGGCCGGTCTCTCGCTCTTCCTCGGTGACGCCACGAACTCGATCGTGATCGGCGTGATCCTGCTGGTCAGCGTCGGATTGGGGTTCAGCAACGAATACCGCGCCGAACGCGCCGCCGAGGCGCTGCACTCCCGCGTCACCCACCGCGCCGTCGTGGTCCGCGACGGGACCCCGCAGGAAACCGACGTCACCGCGCTGGTGCCCGGCGACGTCGTGCACCTCGCCATCGGCGCGATCATCCCCGCCGATATGCGGCTGCTGACGGCGAAGGACCTGCTCTGCGACGAAAGCATCCTCACCGGCGAATCGATGCCGGTGAGCAAGGACCCCGCCCCCGTCCCCGGCGCTGCGGCGCTCGGTGACCTGACGTCGTGCCTGTTCATGGGAACCGTGATCCAGGCCGGCAACTGCGCCGGCGTGGTGGTCGCCACCGGCGGCCGGGCCGAATTCGGCCGGATCGCCCTCGGCCTCGGCGAACGTCAGCCGCAGACCGAATTCCAGCTGGGCCTCCAGCGCTTCTCCTACCTCCTGCTCCAGGTTGCCATCGGCCTCACGTCCCTGATCTTCATCGCCAACCTGGTGCTGCAGCGGCCCGTGATCGAGTCGCTGCTGTTCTCGCTCGCGATCGCCGTCGGGATCACCCCGCAGCTGCTGCCCGCCATCGTCAGCACGAGCCTGGCCACCGGCACCCGGCAGCTGGCCAAACGCAAGGTCCTGGTCAAACGGCTGGTCTGCATCGAGGACCTCGGCGACATGGACATTCTGGTGACCGACAAAACCGGGACGCTGACCGAGGGCCGGATCAGCTTTACCGCCGCCCTGCCCGCCGGCCCCGGCATCTCCGCGGGCGAGCTGCTCACCCTGGGGCTGCTGGCCACCGAAGCCGACTACGCCGAATCCAAAGGCTCCCCGGTGGGCCTGAACCCCCTGGACGCCGCGCTGTGGGCCTCCGCCGGAGCCGCAGCCTTCCAGCCCGCCCGGTACGAGCGGCTCGACGTCATCGACTTCGATCATCTGCGCCGCCGGACCAGCGTTCTGGTCAGCGAAGCGGGCGCCGCTGCCCGCATCGTCACCAAGGGATCGCCGGAAGACGTCCTGGCGCTCTGCGGGGACACCCCGGCACACGTGCAGGCGATGCTGGACGAAGAGTTCGACGCCGGCTCCCGGGTGGTGGCCGTCGCCACCCGCCCGGCCGGCGGCCTGACCGCAATCGGACCCCCGGACGAAAAAGACCTGGTCCTCGCCGGCTTCCTGATCTTCCTGGACCGGCCCAAGGCCACCGCCCGGGCTTCCCTGGACCGGCTCGAGGAACTCGGCATCACCGTCAAAATCGCCACCGGGGACAACGCGAAGGTCGCCGAAAAGGTCTGCGACGACCTCGGGGTCCTCTCCGGCGGCACGCTCACCGGCGCCGAGGTCGAGGCCCTGTCCGATCCGGAACTGGCCGCCGCCGCGCGTGAGGCCAGCATCTTCGCCCGGGTCTCGCCCGAACAGAAAGCCCGGATCATCCGGCTGCTGCGGCAAAGCGGAGGGTCCGTCGGCTTCATGGGCGACGGCGTCAACGACGCGCTGGCGCTGCACGCCGCGGACATCGGCATCTCCGTCGACAGCGCCACCGACGTCGCCAAGGATGCCGCCGACGTCGTGCTGCTGGACAAGGACCTGGGTGTCCTGGCCGAAGGCGTCATGGAGGGCCGGCGGATCTTCGCCAACACCATCAAGTACGTTCTGATGGGCACTTCCAGCAACTTCGGCAACATGTTCAGCGCGGCCACGGCCTCCGTCGTGCTGAGCTTCCTGCCGATGTTGCCGGGGCAGATCCTGCTGAACAACCTGCTCTACGACGCTGGCCAGCTCGCCATCCCGGGGGACCGGGTGGACAAGGAACAACTGGTTGCTCCCTCGCACTGGGACATCGGCTTCATCCGCCGCTTCATGTTTCTTTTCGGACCGATCAGCTCCCTGTTCGATTTCGCCACGTTCGCCCTGATGCTGTTTGTCTTTGATGCCGTCCCCGGCGAATTCCGGGCCGGCTGGTTCATCGAGTCCATCGCCACGCAGACGCTCATCATCTTCGTCATCCGGACCCGGCGGGTGCCGTTCTTCCGCAGCCGGCCCTCGGTGGGCCTGGTCGGCGCCTCCCTGGCCGTCGTGGCCCTCGGGGTCTACCTTCCGCTCTCGCCCCTCGCCGGTGTGCTGGGCTTCGATCCGCTCCCCGTCCCTTTCTTCCTGGCCCTGCTCGGAATGGCCGCGGTCTACCTGGTGCTGGTTGAACTCGCCAAACTCTGGTTCTACTCCCGCGCCGCGCAGCAGCCCGTCCTGCCCAAGCCTGCGGGCATCCGGCGCCGCGGCCGGACGCACCACATTTCGCGCCGGGCCGCGCGGTTCAGCACCGCGACGCCCGGCCACATGCTCCATCACCGGGGGGCCCGGCGGGGGCACCGGCCAAACCGGGCATAAAGGCCCTCACCCCCGGCGGGTTCCTGGCAGATAGTGGGAGGGAGCGGCCAACTGGTCAATTCCCCAGCCTGCGGAACGCACGCCTGGATGAGCCCGCGGCCGACATCCCGACTGGAAAGCCGTAGCGATGAGCATTTTCGAAGACAGGGTCGACGCCGGCCGGCAACTGGGGAGGCGGCTCGCGGAACTGCGGGGCCAGGACATCGTCGTCCTGGGTCTGCCCCGCGGCGGCGTCCCGGTCGCCTTCGAAGTCGCCGCGGCCCTCAACGCCCCGCTGGACGTGATCGTGGTTCGGAAACTGGGACTTCCCTACCAGCCGGAGCTTGCCATGGGGGCGATTGGTGAGGGCGGCGCCCGGGTGCTGGAAGAGCATGTGCTGGCCCATGCCCGGGTCAGCGACGCGGAGTTGCAGGCCGTCGAAGACCATGAACGCGCCGTGCTGGCGAACCGGGTGGCCCGTTTCCGGAAAGGCCGGATGCGCCAGGATCTCACCGGGCGCATTGCCGTGATCGTCGACGACGGCATCGCCACCGGTTCCACCGCCCGGGTCGCCTGCCGGATCGCCCGCGAGCTCGGAGCCGCGAGGGTCATCCTGGCTGTTCCGGTCGCCCCCGCCGACACCCTCCGAAGCCTGACCGAGCCCGACGAGGTCGTCTGCCTCGCCACACCGCACCAGTTCTCCGCGGTCGGCTACCACTACCGCGATTTCTCACCCACCGAGGACGACGAGGTGGTGCAACTGCTCGACGCGGCGGCCAAGCGGCTGCAGAATTCAGCGCCGGAGTCCCGGAAGCCGGCCGCGGCCGGCGTGGAGGACGCCGCCGAGCTCGATGAGGAAGTCGAGATCCCCTCGCGCGGGGTCCGTCTCCAGGGCCAGCTGCACCTGCCGGTCCCGGCCCCGGGCGTGGTGCTGTTCGCGCACGGCAGCGGCAGCAGCCGGCACAGCCCGCGGAACCGGTACGTGGCCGGGGTACTCCAGCAGGCCGGACTCGGCACCCTGCTGCTGGACCTGCTGACCCCGGCGGAGGAACGAAACCGCGCCAACGTCTTCGACATTGAACTGCTGGCCCGCAGGCTGTCCGCAGCCACGGACTGGCTCGCCACCCGGCCGGACACAGCCTCCTCCAGGATTGGCTACTTTGGAGCCAGCACGGGCGCCGGGGCCGCACTCTGGGCCGCCTCCGAACCCACTGCCAGGATCGACGCCATCGTCTCCCGCGGCGGCCGGCCGGACCTGGCCGGACCCAGGCTGTCCGCGGTCCGGGCCCCCACACTGCTCATCGTGGGCAGCTACGACCACGAGGTGCTCGAGCTCAACCGCAAGGCGAAAGCCATGATGCGCTGCCCCAACCAGCTGGCTGTGGTCCAGGGTGCCACCCATCTCTTTGAGGAAACCGGTACGCTGGCGGCGGCTGCCATCCTCGCCAGGGACTGGTTCGTCGACTACCTGCTAAAGGCCGAAACCAATCCCCAGGAGTAACCGCATGAGCTACACCTACACCGCCGTCGTCCCGCTGAACTGGGCGGAGGCCGTCGAAAAGACGCGTGCGGCGCTCGCCGCCCAGGGCTTCGGAATACTCTCGGAAATCGATGTGCGTGCCACCTTCGCCGCCAAACTCGGCGAGGAAGCCGCGGAAGCGCTGGGGGACTACGTCATCCTCGGGGCCTGCAACCCGATGCTTGCCAGCCGGGCGCTGGCCGCCGAACCGGAAATGGGGGCGCTCCTGCCCTGCAACGTCGTGGTGCGCCGCGGATCCGGGGCCACCGCGACCACCGTCCATGCCATCGACCCGCAAACCATGGTGCAGCTCAGCGGCGCACCCGAGGTCCGCGAGGTCGCTGAGGACGCCGGCACCCGCCTGCGCGCGGCCATGGCCGAACTCGCCGGGGGCGCCTGATCCGTCAGGCCCCGTGCACGTTGTGTTGGGCCCCGGGGTGGGCGCCGCCCCGGTGGCGGTAGGCGTAGACCAGCAGCGCCACACCGGCGAGGACCAGGAATACCGGGACGAAGAACTCACTCGCGGTGAGCAGCGCCGTGGCCTGCAGGGCGAAGATGAGCCCCAGCACGGCCAGGACCGCCGCCGGAATCAGGGGCCACTTCATCCGTGACGGTGCCGCGGGCCCCGGGTGGCCGGCCAGCGCTGCAGACCGGTCCGGGTAGCTGCCCGGGCCAGGGATAGGGCCGGAGCCAGGGTGCGAACCGTCGCTGGGGCTGGGGCCGGGGTGGACCGGAACCAGGGACAGGGCCGCGAACGTGGCAGCCAGGCCCAGGAACAGGACGGCGGCGACCGGTATGCCGCCCCAGGCCTGCGGGAGGGCCACCACGAGGGCGAGCGTCAGCATCACCCCGCAGGGGATCAGCGCCCACCAGTTGGAGCGTTCGCGCACATACACGGCGCCGAAGCCTGAGCCCATGAACAGGAAAAAGACAGCACCGCCCCATTCCGCCGCGCCCGGCCAGAGCTGGGTGAGAGTGATGACCGCCGCCAGGCCCAGGAAGACCGAGCCCGGGATGGCGGCCCACCAGTTGTCCCGGCTGCGGAGGAACAGGGTCAGGAAAGCGGCCCCGGCCGCCGCGAAAATAAGCGGCCACACGAGGGCCGCGCTGTCGAGGATCCCGAGCAGATCCAGCAGCAGCAGGACGCCGGCCGCCATTAAGGCTATGCCTGCGATGATACTGGTTCTTGCCGATTTCACCGTTTGCCTCCCGGAAGCCGGCGGGCGGCTGCGCACCGCCCCTGAATCTTCAGGCTAATCCGGTCCGGGGCGCCGGCGTAGGGCACAAGGTCATGGACGCCGGGGGCCGCCCCGGTAGCGGCCGCGGCCCTCGGCCAGGGATTTGAGGCCCAGCAGCATGCGCCGTTCCATGACGAACTGCACGGGTTCCAGCACTGGCCGGAGAATCAGCCCCACGGGGAGCGGGGAGTAGTCGTACCGCGTGCGGGACAGCAGCCGCGTGGTGTGTCCGTCGACGGGCTGCAGCACAAAGGTCCAGCCAAGCTCCAGCCGCGGGCTCGCCGCGGCCCCGCGGGAAGGGGTGCTCTTCCCGGTGCGTGGATCCATCGTGCCGCCGAGGGCCAGCACCGCTGCGGTCGCCAGGCGCCGGACCGGAATCCCGACGTCGGGGCCCAGCGGGATGACATCGCCGACGTCGAGCTGCTGGTATTCGGGCAGGATCCCGTCCGCGCTGTGCATGCCGAGGCCCGCGGCGTTCTCCAGCAGGTCATAGCTGTACATGCCCCCGCGCCCGGCACCCAGCTGGAGCAGCCAGGGCCAGATGCCCTCGGCCGGTGCGTTGATGGTGACGGCCCGGGTGCTCTGCATCCGCGGCGTCCGAACGAGTTCGTCGCCGGGGAGCGGGCCGGCGGCTTCCTGGCTGGTGGCACCCCAGTTCAGCAGCCGGGGCCGGACCGCGAGGACGTACCCGGCGGCGGCGGCCGCCGCGGCGAGGGCGGCCAGCGGTCCGCGGAGCCGGGTGGATGCGGGTCGCCCGGCGTGTTCCGCTGTGCGGGTCCCCGCCGAAACTTGCAGCTGTGCCATGGCTCCTACCCCTCCGGCCCTTGAACGGCGCCGGCGTCCGCGGTGTCCGGCCGGTGGATCCCGCGGCGCTGCGTCACGACCCCGCTGGAATCGAGCTCAAGTTTCCACAGGTGCAGCCCTCCCAGCACCAGGAAGAGCGCCGACAGCAGCACCGAGGACCACAGGGACAACGCCGAGACCGGGACGCCGAACTGCGGTTTGAACAGCTCGCCCAGCGCCAGGGAGAAGATCAGGGTGAACCCGAGCAGGTACAGCGCCGGCATAAGAACCAGCCCCGGCCAGCGGCGGCGGAACGTCCCAACGGCCAGGATCAGGAACGCCGGCATGATGAAGCACAGGTCAAGGATGAACACGGAGTAAAGCGAATCGATCTGCTCGCCGGTCCGCATCAGCGGCAGCAGCATGGCAACCCAGAGCGGATAGAAGATGAGCGGCTGCAGGAGCGCGCCCGCGGCCGAGAGCACCCGGATGCCCCGGGGGAGCCGCGCACGCCGCGGCCCGTCCGCCCGGAGCTCCAGCGCCGTGTAGACCATCCCCCAGAAGGACAGGGCAAAGACGGCCAGGTAGAGGAGATAGAAGCCGTTGTAGGTCCGCTCGATGGAGTAGATGCCGTACGCGTAGAACAGGTAGCCCAGGATTCCCAGCGCCGCGATCTGCGCCTTGGCCTGCCCGCGCCGCGCCGCGAACGCCAGGACCGGGAGGGTGATCCCGGCGGCGGCGGACATCAGGTCCTGCGAGACCGCGCCGGGCAGCAGCTCCGCCGCCACAACGCCCCGGTAGATGCCGGGGACCAGCAGCCCGGTCACCGCGGCCGGGAGGGTCAGCGCGCCGGTGAGGATCCAGAGGCCCCGGACCGGCCACCGGCTGCGGCCCATCACTTCCCCTGGTGCTCTCCCGCGTCCTCGCCGACCACCAGCACCGGGCAGTGGGCGTGGGCCGCGCAGGCGCCGCTGACCGATCCCATGACCTGCGCGAGGAAGCCGCCGCGGCCGCGCCTGCCGACCACCAGGAGCTGGGCGTTCCGGCTCTCCTCCACGAGGACCTTCGCCGGGGGCCCGAACTTCACGGTCCGGGTCAGGCCCTCCGGGACGTCAGTGCCGAAGGCACGTTCCAAGGACTCCCCGACGAGCCGCTTGGCCGTCTCTTCCAGCTGGGTCGTGGTGGGGGCGCGCTCTTCGGGCAGGTGGGAGGCCAGGAAAAGATCCGAGGTGCCCAGGCAGGTGACCACCTCCAGCGGCGCCCCAAGGCTTCTGGCCATCCGCCCGGCGAGCCGCAGCGCCGTCGTTGAGAAATCAGAACCGTCCACGCCCACGACTATCCGCTGATCAGCGTTCATGGCCCCCAGCCTGCCCGGTCAGCCCGGCAGTGCCTAGGGCCAAAAGTCACGCGGGGAACCGCCCCCCGGGGGTGTGCAGCGTCCCCCGCCCCCTCTAGGGTGGAACAAACCCTACGAGCCGAGGAGTGCAAATGAGAGTTGCTGTAACTGGAGGAAGCGGAAAGCTGGGCCGGAGCGTTGTCCGGCGGCTGGGCGAGGACGGGCACGAGGTCACCAACCTGGACCGCACGGGAACGCGCGGACACGGTTATACCGAGGTGGACCTGCGCAACTACGGCCAGGTGGTGGACGTGCTCCTGGGCCTTGAGGACCGGCACGACGGGTTCGACGCGGTTGTGCATCTGGCCGCGATCCCGGCCCCGGGCCACGCCCCGGACGCCGCGACCTTCGAGAACAACATGCAGGCCACCTACAACGTGTTCCAGGCGGCCCGACGGGCCGGGATCAAGAGGATTGTCTACGCGTCCAGCGAGACGGTGCTCGGCCTGCCGTTCGACGTCGACCCTCCCTACATCCCGGTCGACGAGGAATACCCGGCCCGGCCGGAAAGCACCTACTCGCTGGTGAAGCACCTTGAGGAGCAGATGGCGGTCCAGCTCACCCGCTGGGATCCGGAGCTGAGCATCACGGCCCTGCGCTTCTCCAACGTGATGGACCCGGAGGACTACGAGGAGTTCCCCGGCTTCGACGCCGACGCGACGCTGCGCAAATGGAACCTCTGGGGCTATATCGACGGCCGGGACGGGGCGCAGGCGGTGGCCCGTGCCCTCGAACACGGCACCCCGGGGTTCGAGGCGTTCATCATCGCCAACGCCGACACCGTGATGAGCCGCAGCAGCGCCAGCCTCGCCGCGGAGGTCTTCCCGAACGTGGCTGTGACCAGGGAGCTCGGAGAGCACGAAACCCTGCTCTCGATCGACAAGGCCAAGCGCCTGCTCGGCTACGCGCCGGAGCACACCTGGCGGAACTACCACCCGCTGCGCACCACGCCCACCGAAGACTGAAGGGGACTCCCATGAAATACCGCACGCTTGGCACCAGCGGCGCCGTCGTCTCCAACTACGCGCTGGGCACCATGACCTTCGGCGCCGAAGCCACTGAGGAACAGTCCCACGCGATCCTGGATGGCTACCTCGCGGCGGGCGGCAACTTCATCGACACCGCCGACGTCTACAGCTCCGGCGTCTCGGAGGAGATCATCGGGCGCTGGCTCGCCGCGCGCCCGGAGGCCCGGGACCGCGTGGTGCTCGCCACCAAGGGCCGCTTCCCGATGGGGAAGGCCCCGAACGACGTCGGCACCTCCCGCCGGCACCTGAACCGGGCGCTGGATGACTCGCTGCGCCGCCTTGGCGTGGAGCAGATCGACCTGTACCAGCTGCACGCCTGGGACCCCATCACGCCCCTGGAGGAATCGCTGCGGTTCCTGCAGGACGCCGTCTGCAGAGGCAAGATCGCCTACTACGGCTTCTCGAACTTCCTCGGCTGGCAGCTGACGAAGGCCGTCCACGTGGCCCGGTCCCACGGCTGGAACGGACCCGTGACCCTGCAGCCGCAATACAGCCTGCTGGTCCGCGAGATCGAGTCCGAGATTGTCCCGGCCTCGCTCGACGCCGGAATCGGGCTGCTGCCCTGGTCGCCGCTGGGCGGGGGCTGGCTCTCGGGAAAGTACAAGCGGGACCAGCCGCCGGCAGGCGCCACCCGGCTGGGTGAAAACCCGGAGCGCGGCATGGAAGCCTGGAAGGCCAGGAACGCGGACCCGCGGACCTGGGAGATCGTGGACGCTGTGCACGAGATCGCCGGACGGCACGAGGCAAGTGCCGCCCAGGTGGCCCTGGCGTGGCTGGCGGCACAGCCCGCCGTAACCTCGGTGATCCTGGGCGTGCGCAGCACGAAACAGCTCGCCGACAATCTCGCGGCCGCGGACCTCGCGCTGACCGAGGGGGAACTGCTGCGGCTAAGTGAGGTGAGCCGGCCGCGCGTCGGGGTCTATCCGTACGGGCCGATGGCCCAGGAACAGCGGAGCCGGAAGATCGCCGGCGGCCGCTAACACAGCAACAACACAGCAACGCGGGGTCACATCGCGCCTATCCGGGCACTCCGGATGGGCGCGATGTGACCCCGCGTTGTGTTTCCGGGGGCGGGGCGGGGGTGCCGGGCTGCTGGTGCCTGGACCAGATGTCGCCCATCTCCTCCGAGGACTGCTCCACGATCCGGCTCATCGCCGCGTGCGCCGCGTTTGCCTCGCCGCGCTGGATGGCGCTGGCGACGTCGACGTGCAGCTGCAGCGCCTCGTGCTGGGGCAGGTGCGGCATCAGGCCGTGTTCGGTGCGCCCGGTCAGCACCTCGGTGACGAGCTTGTGCAGCTGGGAAAACATGGGATTGCCGGAGGCCTTGAGCACCGCGGCGTGGAATTCGATGTCCAGCCGGAGGAAATCGTCCTGGTCCCCCTGCTGGCCTGCCGACCAGAGCCGGGCAGCCCGGGCGACCAGATCGCTGCCGGCGTCCCAGGAGGCGCGCTCGGCGGCAAGGCGGGCGGCCTGGGGCTCGATCGCGCCGCGGAGTTCGTTCAGCGCCTGCAGCTGTTCCAGCCGTTTGGAGGAGGCGAGCCGCCAGCGGATCACCTGCGGATCGTAGGCGTTCCAGGTGTCCTCCGGCTGCACCACCGTGCCGAGCCGCCGGCGTGATTCCAGCATGCCCTTGGAGGAGAGCACCCGCGTGGCCTCCCTGACCACCGAGCGGGACACCTTGTACTGGGCCTCCAGCTCGTCCAGGCGCAGGATCGAGTGCGGTGCCAGCGTCCCCTCGGCGATGGCAAGTCCCAGCTTGTGGACCAGCACGGAATGCAGGTCAGCTGAGGACTCCGCCTTTGGGGTATTCATAAATAAATCATACGGCTCGGGCGCAAGGGGTTGTTTAAGTCTGCTTTATTTCTCTAAGATCGCTTCCAGAGCAGATGTAACGATGCATATGCAGCCGGCTGGACAGTGACGCCCAGCCCCTAAAGAACCAAGGGAGTCGTAATGAAGCGACGTTCGATCATGCAGTACGCGGCAGTCGCCGCGGCCCTGTCTCTGGGCCTCACCGCCTGCGGCGGAGCCAGCGGCAGCACCGATGCCAAAGCCGCCGGCACCGTCCGGGTCACCCTCGCGAACCACGTCTGGACCGAAGGCATCAAGGCAGCCATTCCGGAATTCGAGAAGTCCACCGGCCTCAAGGTTGAGCTGACCCAGCTCGGCGAGGACCAGCTCTCGGACCAGTACAACGTCAAGCTCAACGCCGGCAGCGACGAGATCGACGTCATGATGTACCGCCCGCTCCAGGAGGGCAAGGCGTTCGCCAAGAACGGCTACCTCGCCGACCTGACGTCCAAGGTCTCCTCGGACGCCGGCTGGGACTGGAAGGACTACCAGGAGGGCCCGGTCAAGGCCAGCACGGTTGACGGCAAGGTGGTCGGCGTCCCGATCATCACCGAACGCGAAGTGCTCTACTACCGCAAGGACCTGCTGAAGGCCGCCGGCCTCGAGGTTCCCAAGACCATGGACGAGCTCGAAGCGGCTGCCAAGGCTATCAAGGCCGCCAACCCGGACACCGCGGGCTTCGTGGCGCGGACCAGCAAGTCCGCCGCCGTCACCCAGTTCTCCAGCTTCCTGTACAGCTTCGGCGGCGACTTCACCGACGCCAGCGGCAAGTCGGCCGTCAACTCCGACGCCGCCAAGAAGGCCTACGCATTCTACGGCGGCCTGATCAAGAACTACGGCCCGGCCAACGTCAGCACCGACATGAGCTGGCCCGAGGCGATGGCCATCTTCACCCAGGGCAAGGCAGCCTTCTACACCGAGGCCGACTCGCTCTACAAGAACGCCACCGACCCGGCCAAGTCCAAGGTCGCCGACACTGTCGGCTTCGCCGCACTGCCCGCCGGTCCGGCAGGCTCCAAGCCGTACAACATCCCGTCATGGGGCCTCGCGGTGAACCAGGCCTCGGGCAACCAGGACAACGCCTGGAAGTTCATCCAGTGGGCCACCAGCAAGGAACGCACCCTGGCGGCGCAGAAGGCCGGCGTCCCCGGACCCCGCGCCTCCGTCTGGGCCGACCCCGCCGGCACCTCCACCTACCCGCAGGACCTGGCCGAGGCCATCGCCGCCAGCGCCAAGAACGGCGTCGGCCACGACCGTCCCGAGGTTGTCACCGTAGGCAAGGCCCGCGAAATCGTGGGTGGCCCGATCGTGGCCACCATCACCGGCGCGGACGCGTCGACCGCTGCTGACACCGCCCATGACGCCTTCCAGAAGTTCCTGGACAGCGAAAAGAAGTAGCGCACTGAACCGCCCGGCGGGGCGGCGGCCAAGCCGTCGCCCCGCCGCGGCCAGCTCTTCACTTCACCCCCGACTCCTTAGGTGAACCATGTCTGTACTGACTCCTCCCCGCAACGCCCGGTCCCAGCCGGGATCCGGCCGGAACGCCGGCCCCGCCCGCAGCGCCGGTGAGAATTTCTCCGCCTGGGCCAACCGGCACCGGAAGTGGCTCTTCGCCGCCCCCGCCATGATCTTCGTCGGCGTCCTGATCGTCTTCCCCCTCGCGTGGACCCTGTACCTGAGCCTCACCGATTCCCAGGGCTCCGTCCGGGCCGCCTCAGAGTTCGTCGGCCTGGAGAACTACCTCACCGTCCTCTCCGACGGGGAACGCTTCTGGCCTGCCGTCGGACGCACCCTGACCTTCACCGGCGTCGCCCTCGTCTGCGAAGTGGTGCTGGGCATGTGCATCGCCCTGCTGCTGTGGCGCCCGTTCCGCGGCGAGAAGTGGGTCCGGGTGGCCATCCTCATGCCGCTCGTCGCGACCCCGGTGGCTGTCGGCATGATGTGGCGGCTGATCTTCGACCCGAACATCGGCTTCGTCAACCAGCTGCTCGGCATGGTCGGCATTCCGCCACAGCCGTGGCTCTCCGGCCAGGACACCGCACTCGGCACGACGATCTTCATGGACGTGTGGCAGTGGACCCCGATGGTGGTGCTGATCCTGCTCGCCGGCCTGACCTCGCTGTCCGAGGAGCCGGACGAAGCTGCCCGGATGGACGGCGCCAACGCCGCCCAGCGCTTCTTCCTCATCACGCTGCCCCTCATGATGCCGACCGTGATCGTGGCCATCCTGCTCCGCGGCATCGACGCCCTCAAGACCTTCGACATCCTCTACGCCACCAAGGGCAAGGGCGGCGGATCCTTCCACGAGGTGGAGACCCTCAACGTCTACGCCTACGGCCTGAGCTTCGACTACAACCAGTACGGGCTGTCCTCCGCGGTGCTGATCCTGTTCTTCATGATCATCATCGGCTCCATGTGGCTGCTGACCATGCGCAAGAAAGCGGTAAGCAAATGACCGTACTGTCCAAAAACACTGAAACTGCACCGCAAACCGCCGCCCGGCCTGCGCCGGCGCCGCGCCGCCGCAAGCCGCTGGGCACCCGGGCTTACAAGGCCTTCCGGGTCGCCGCGCTGATCGGCGTCGTGCTGTTCCTGGTGGCCCCGCTGTTCTGGATGCTGCTGGCCTCCTTCAAGACCAACGTGGACATCTACGACACCGGCAAGTCGTTCTTCTTCACCCCCACGGGCGAGAACTACGCGAACGTGCTGCAGCGCAACAACTACTTCGTCTTCATCTTCAACAGCTTCTGGGTCGCGTTCGTCTCCACCGCACTGTCACTGGTCCTCGGCGTCCCGGCGGCCTACGCGATGAGCCGTTTCACCATGCACCGCTCGGCCCTCGTGGTCCTGATGGCGCGCGTCATCCCGGGCGTCTCCCTGCTGGTGCCCTGGTACTACGTCTTCTCCAACCTGAAAATGGTGGGCGGTTTCGAGGTCCTGATCCTCAGCCACATGTTCGTCTCGCTGCCGCTGATCGTCTACATCATGATGAGCTACTTCGATTCGCTGCCGCTGGAACTGGAGGAATCCGCGCAGGTGGACGGGCTCACCCCGATCGGCGCGTTCCGCCGCATCACCCTGCCGCTCTCCGTGTCCGGCATCGCCACCGCCGGCATCCTGTCCTTTATCTTCTCCTGGAACAACTTCATGTTCGCCCTGGTGCTCTCCGGCTCCAAGACCAAGACCCTTCCGGTCGCGATCTTCGACTTCGTCTCCTACGCCAGCATCGACTGGGGCGGACTGATGGCGGCCGCCACGGTGGTCACCATCCCGATCATGATCATTGCGCTCTTTACGCAGAAGTACATCGTCTCCGGCATGACCGCCGGCGCGACCAAGGGCTAGGCCACCGATGACACTGATCAGCAGGATTGAAACCTTCCTCGTCGCCCCGCGCTGGCTCTTCGTCCGGATCGAGACCGCCAGCGGGATCGTCGGCTGGGGCGAGGCCAGCTGCGAGGGCCGCAGCGAAACGGTCCGCACCGCCGTCGACCAGCTCTCCGAGCTGCTGATCGGCAACGATGCGCTGCGGATCGAGGACCACTGGCAGGTGATGACCAAGGGCTCGTTCTACCGCGGCGGGCCCATCCTGGCCAGCGCCGTGTCCGGGCTGGACCAGGCCCTCTGGGACATCGCGGGCAAGCACTTCAACACCCCCGTGCACCAGCTCCTGGGCGGCCACGTCCGGGACCGGATCCGGATGTACGGCTGGGTGGGCGGGGACGAGCCCAACGAGGTCGCCGACCAGATCAGCGCCCAGCTGGAGGTCGGGCTCACCGCCGTGAAAATGAACGCCAGCGGCCGGATGAGCCCCATCGCCTCCGTCGCGGAGCTCGACGGCGTCGTCCGCCGTGTCGCCGCCGCCCGCGAGGTCCTGGGGGACCACCGCGACGTCGCGGTCGACTTCCACGGCCGCTTCAGCCTCGCCAACGCCCGGCGGGTGGCGCCGCTGCTGGAACCGTACCGGCCCTTCTTCCTCGAAGAGCCGGTGGTCCCGGAAAACACCCACCTTCTGCGCGAATTCACCTCCTCCACCACGACGCCGGTCTCCACCGGCGAGCGGCTCTACAGCCGGCAGGAATTCCTGCCCGCGCTTCAGGCCGGCATCGCCGTGGCCCAGCCGGACCTCTCACACGCCGGCGGCATCACCGAGGTCCGCAAGATCGCCTCGCTCGCCGAAATCTACGAGGTCCAGCTGGCCCCGCACTGCCCGCTGGGGCCGCTGGCCCTGGCCGCGTGCCTGCAGGTGGGCTTCGCGACGCCGAACTTCCTGATCCAGGAGCAAAGCATCGGCATCCATTACAACCAGGGCGCCGAAGTCCTGGACTACGTGATGGACAAGTCCCCGCTGAAGTTCGTGGACGGCCACATCGAACGCCTGACCGGCCCGGGTCTTGGCATCGAAATTGACGAGGCCGTGGTCCGCGCTGCGGACAAGCGCGGCCACGCCTGGCGCGGGCCCGTCTGGCGGCACCCCGACGGAGCCTTCGCAGAATGGTGAATCACATGACCAACGAGCAGACCAACCACCTGACGCCCGAGGCCCTGCTGGCCGGAATCCGGCAGACCCGGCTGGTCGCCATCGTGCGCGGCTCAGACGGCGGCGCCGCCGCGAGGGCTGCCCTCGCGGCCATGGACGAGGGCTTCCGCTACGTCGAAATCGCACTGACCACACCGGATGCGCTCACAGCCATCCGCCAGGTCCGCGCGGCCGCTCCGGACGGCTGTTTCGTCGGGGCCGGCACCGTGCTGACCGCGCAGGATGTGGAGCACGTGGCCGAGGCCGGCGGGCAGTTCATGGTGACCCCGGCCCTGGCCGAGTCGATCGGTGCCTCCGCCGCCGCCGGCATCCCGGTACTGGCCGGGGCGATGACGCCCACCGAGGCCTACGAGGCAATGACCCGCGGTGCCACCGCGGTCAAGCTCTTCCCCGCGTCAATCGGCGGAACGGGCTACCTCAAGGCACTGCGGGATCCGTTCCCCGGGATCCCCTTCATCGCCGTCGGCGGCGTGGGGCTCGACGAAGCGACGGCCTACTGGCAGGCAGGAGCCGTCGCCGTCGGCCTTGGCAGCCCCCTCTTCGGCGACGCCGGCTCGGGCGGCGACCTGGCCCCGGTCCGGGAACGCGCCCGCGGTTTCCTGGCGCTCGCCGCCGAATACGACCGACGGATCGCCGCGGAGAGCCTGCGGTGATTACCGACGGCGCCTGGACCCCTGAACTGCTCACCCTCGGCGAATCCATGGTCTCGCTGCGCTCCGCCGGGCCGCTGTCCGCCGGCGGCGCCCTGGCCATGCACGTTGCCGGAGCGGAGTCGAACGTGGCCGTCGGCGTCGCACGGCTCGGCCACCGGGTGGGCTGGGCGGGCGTCGTCGGCGCGGATCCGCACGGAGAGTTCATCCTGCGGCAGCTCCGGGGCGAGGGGATCGGGGTGCTGCACCGCGAGGACGCCAGCCGCAGCACCGGGGTGATGTTCCTCGAGCGGCGCACCGCCGACGTCACCCGCGCCTTCTACTACCGTGCCGGTTCCGCCGGATCCACCCTGGACCGGGACGACGTCGACCGGGCCTTCCGGAACGGCGCCCGGGTCCTGCATCTCACCGGGATTACGGCAGCCCTCAGCCAGGAGGCGCGGCGGGCCGTGGAGTATGCGGCCGCCCGCGCCGCCGACCAAGGCCTGGAAGTCTCCCTCGACGTGAACTACCGCAGCAAGCTCTGGTCCAGGGACGAGGCGCGGGCCGTCCTGACCCCGCTGGCCCGGCACGCCAGCATCCTGATCGCCTCCGACGACGAACTCGGGCTGGTCGCCGCAGCGCCGGGGGGCGCCGGGCCGGGGAGCGCCGGAACGGCCGACGCCGCCGAAACGGCCATGGCCGCCGAACTCCTGGACCGCGGGGTCCGGGAAGTCGTGGTCAAGCGGGGCGCTGCCGGCGCCGGGGTCCACACCGCCGCAGGCCGGTGGGAAACGCCCGCCGTACCCGTCACCAGCATCGATACCGTGGGCGCCGGCGACGCATTCACCGCCGGCTACCTCTCCGCCCTGCTCGACGGCGAGGACGTGGCCGGCCGCCTGCAGCGCGGCGCCCTCGCGGGAGCCTTCGCCGTCAGTACTGCCGGCGACTGGGAAGGGCTGCCCCGCCGGGACGAGCTGGCGCTCCTGGGGACCACACCCAGCGGCACCACCCAACGCTAGAGGCCCCGGCACCACCACCCACGTGCCGTCCACCGACTCACGACCAACCAACACAGAAAGCCAGGACCAGCTGTGAAAATCATTGCCGCGGAAGTCTTCGTGACCAGTCCGTCCCGTAATTTCGTGACCCTCCGGATTACCACCGAGGACGGGGTGACCGGGATCGGGGACGCGACGCTGAACGGGCGTGAGCTCGCCGTGGCGGCGTATTTGAAGGAGCACGTCGCGCAGTTGCTGATCGGGAAGGACCCGCACCGGATCGAGGACACCTGGCAGTTCCTGTACCGGTCCTCGTACTGGCGCCGGGGTCCGGTGACGATGGCCGCGATCGCGGCGGTGGACATGGCGTTGTGGGACATCAAGGGCAAGATGGCCGGGATGCCGGTGTACCAGCTGCTGGGCGGGGCGTCCCGGAACGGGCTGCGCGCGTACGGGCATGCCTCGGGCGCGGATCTGGAGTCGTTGTTCGATTCGGTCCGGGAGCACCTGGAGCTGGGCTACAAATCGGTGCGGATCCAGACGGCGGTGCCGGGGATCAAGGCCGTGTACGGGGTTGCGGCGCAGGCGCAGGCGTCGGGGGAGCGGTATGACTATGAGCCGGCGGGACGGGGTGCGTTCCCGGTGGAAGAGGACTGGGATACCCGCGCGTATTTGCGGCACCTTCCTTCGGTGTTTGAGGCGGTGCGGAACGAGTTCGGTCCGGAGTTGCCGCTGCTGCACGACGGACACCACCGGATGACCCCGATCCAGGCCGCGAAGCTGGGCAAGGCGCTGGAGCCGTATGACCTGTTCTGGCTGGAGGACTGCACGCCGGCGGAGAACCAGGAGGCGCTGCGCCTGGTCCGGCAGCACACCACGACGCCCCTGGCGATCGGGGAGGTCTTCAATACGGTCTTTGATTACCAGACGCTGATCAAGGAACAGCTCATCGACTATGTCCGGGCGGCCTCGACGCACTTCGGCGGGATCTCCCCGCTGAAGAAGGTGATGGACTTCGCCGCGCAGTACCAGATCAAGTCCGGCTTCCACGGCCCGACCGATATTTCCCCGGTCGGGTTCGCCGCGCAGCTGCATGTGGGCCTGGCGATCCATAACTACGGGATCCAGGAATACATGCAGCACTCAGACAAGACCAACGAGGTCTTCGAGCAGTCCATGACGTTCGTCGACGGGTACCTGCACCCGGGGGACAACCCCGGCATCGGGGTGGAGTTCAACGAGGAAGCCGCCGCGGCCTACCCCTACCAGCAGGCCTACCTGCCCTACAACCGCCTCGTCGACGGAACGGTCCACGACTGGTGAGGTTCCCTGCCTGACGGTTGCTTCCTGGCGGGCCGGCTGACGCAGCCAGGCGCAAAAAAGGTCCCGGGCGGGAGTCGAAGCTCCGCCGCCCGGGACCTGGCCCTTCTGCGCTGCAAGCCAGCGCTCAAGGCATCGTCAGGCTCAGTTAATGATTTCCCGCGTCATGCCGAAGGGCACCTGGTCGGAAAGCGCCGCCGTGTAGTGGCCTGCCTTGTGCCGCGTGAGCAGGATGCCCTGCGTCCCGGCGGCCATGGCGATCTGCTGGAGTCCGCGCACGGCGTCGTCGAGCCGTTCGTCAAGGACCTGGCGGCTGTCGACCTGGATCTCAATGCACTCGGTTATTGTCGTCATCGCACTGTTCTTTCTTGGGTTATTCATCGGCCCCAATGATTGAAGCGACAATAACGTCATATTTATGGGCCCGTCAAATCTGCGGGAGGGGCCTCAGCGGCGTCGGTTCGGACCAAAAACTCGGCCGGCGCGAACCGCACGCCGTTGACCTGCGGTTCCAGTACATGCGCCCCCGCATGATGGACCCGCGTGGTCATTTGGCGGAAAGCATGGCGCTTCGAAAATCTCCGGGACTCGCCCGGCCCGAGGACGGCTGTGCCGAGCTTGAACACCTTTTCCGCACGGCAGCCGTTGGCCTTGGCATAGTGCACCACATAGTCGACGGCGAGCCGCGCCTCCGCCGGTCCGTTATTGGTGACCTCGAAGTCGAAGGCGAGCTCACCGGGAAGCTCGACGACGGTACGATCCAGCCGGGGAGGCGTCACGGCCAGCGACGCCGGCGGGAACCCCAGCAGTTCCAGTGCGCCGGGGTGGGCCTTTTTGAGCAGCGTCCGCAAGCCGTGCCGGACCACCCTGGCGGTGTTCGCGTCCGGGGCGGCCACCCATCTGGCGGCGGTGGCGACCACCTCGTCCGGGGCGTGCCGGGCCAGATCGTTGAGGTGGTTGGCCACGGAGCGACGCACGTCTTCCACCGGGTCGCGGTACAGGGCGTCGAGGATCGACAGGGTAGCTGCGGGCCGCTCGGTGATTTCTGGAACACGGATCGCCCACGGCAGGTAGGCCCGGGTTCCCTCGCTGGCGAGCCGGCGGACATGCCAGTCCGGGTCGGAGGTCCAGTCCTGGATGACGGCCAGTGCCCGGTCCAGGTCGGCGGCGAGGAGCCGCCGGATCGCGAACTCAGCGGTGAGCCGCGGCGTCAGCTCAGCGAGCAACGACAAGCAGTCCTCGAAGTCGTGCGGCTCCGGCGAGATGAGGGCGAGCGTGGCCGCCGTCTCGGTCACGGGCCAGATCATCCAGCCGGTGAAGTCCGGATCGGCCAGCGCCCGGCGGAAGATGACCGCGGCAGCGGCGTAGTTTCCGGGCAGGTCGGACAGCAATGCGCGGCTCAGGAGGTCGGTGCGTTCCCGCAGGCTCAGTTCCTCCAGTTGTGCGGCCGTCCCGGCCAGGTGTGAAAAGCCGCCGCCGGGTGCGGCCGCGGCCAGGATCCGCTCCAACGATCGGACGACCCGCGGGTTGATCAGTTCATTCATGACGCCCATTTGATTCAGGCTACCTGGGAGCGGGCCGTCGGGCCGCCGGACAAGCCTTGGCGCCGGCAGAACCGACAGCACTTTCCGCGCCGGAACCGGGATATTCTTCACGAAGTAAATATCCATACATGGTGCAGAGGCGGATGCGGGAAATGGCGCAGGAAGAATCAGGAAGCTCGCCCGGCTGGTGGCGGGTTTTCCACGACAAGTTCGTGGTCGAGGAGCGTTACATGAGCGCGCAGGACCGGAAGAACCTGTACCGGATCGCCGTCGGCCTAGCGGTTGTCGGCGCCGTGCTGTTCTTCTCCATCCTTGCCAGTGTTCTCCAGCATGGCGGCCTCACTGCAGGCGATGAACCGGTCCGCTCCTGGCTCCTGACCCTTCGCTCCGAACCGCTCACGACGATCATGATCATCCTCGCGATCGTCTTCGGCCCTGTCGGCCTGCCGATCATCACTCTTGTGGTGACTGTCACCTGGGGGCTGTTGGCCAAGCATGCCTGGCGGCCGATGCTGCTCGCTGGTGCCATGCTCACCGGCGTCATCCTTGCCCAGCTCATCGGACGTTCCATCGGGCGCCAACGCCCGCCGGTGGACCTCATGCTCTTCGGCGCAGACTTCACCTTTTCTTTCCCCTCCGGGCACGTGCTGGGAGCCTGTGACTTCCTGCTGGTCACCACCTTCCTGGTCTTCTCGCGCCGGAGCAACCGCATGGCCGCAGTCGCAGGATTCCTACTGGCTGGCGTCGGAATCTTCTTCGCCGCGGTCAGCCGGCTCTACTTGGGCTACCACTGGCTGACCGACGCCCTCGCCTCGCTGTCCATCTCGTTCGTGATCCTCGGAGGGGTGATCGCGCTCGACACATGGCGGACGGCGCGCATCCGCGGGGAGCGGATCACGGGGGAGCTCTCCAAGGCCGACACCAGCCTGGAATGACTCCCGGCCGGTGTCTGGGTGGCATCGCGGTACGTCCGCGACGACGAGCCCTGGCCCGGACCGATGACGACCGCCAAGGCCGGCCTTTCGACAAGGGCCGGCCTTTCGCGTCACCTATTGCGCCGAACGGCATGTGACGAGGAGTTCAGGCGCAGTGGCGCAGGAAGGATTCAGGGCAGGTGTCCACAGGGGGCTCCGTCCAGTCCGGGAAGGGGTCCGGGGGCAGTTCCTGGTCGGGATCCGGGCCGGGGTCCATGGGCAAGCCGTGGTCCAGGAGTGCGTCCAGGTCCGTGCCGGTGCCCGCGCCCAATCCCGGGTCCAGACCCGTTTCTACATTTGTGGTCAGGAGGCCGTCGGGCCAGTGGGGTGGTTCCCAGTCCTGTTCTTCGCTGGGGTAGTACCGGCCTGAGGGTGAGGTCCATCCGGGTGGTTTGTCTTTGCTGGCTGCGGAGGGTGTCCACGCGGAGCCGTGTTTGAGCCGGTGGTGTTTCGGGCAGGGCTGTCCGAGGTTGGAGATCCCGGTGGTCCCTCCGTCGGCCCAGGCCAGGAGATGGTCCGCGTCGTTATCCAGCGAGGCGTTGTTGCAGCCCGGGAACGGGCACTTCCCGTCGCGCAGGCGCAACCACCGCCGCTGGGCTTTGGTGAGGCGGTAGCGGGTCCGGCCGATTTCCAGCGGCGCCCCGTCCCGCGGATCGGTCAGGACCCGGTAGAACGACCCGGCACCGTCGGCGATGAGTTGGCGGGCCATCGAGGGCGGGATCGGCCCGTAGCCGTCCAGGACCGCCGGTTCCCCGCTCATACCGAGCAGGGACAGGACCGGGACCGTGACCAGGACCTGCGCCCGCGGCGAGGGAACACCCCCGCACCCGGCCATCCCCGTGCCGGTGCCGGCGGTTCCCCCAGTGGCTATTCCCCCGGTGCCGCCGGCCGTTTCCCCGGTGGTGCTGCCGGCGAGGAGAAGGGTCGCGGCGATGTCGGCGCGCAACTGCGCCAGCGTGCGGGCCTCGTCGGGGTCCTGCAGGGCCCGGGCGGCGGCGGTGGTCCGGTCCCAGATCCCCGCGACGGTGTCCGCCGGCAGGTACGCCGAGAACCAGGCCATCCCGTCCCGGTCCGGGAGGAACTCCACCCGCCGGTCCGCGGCACACTTGGTGTGGCGTTTTTCGATGCTGACGGGGTGGTGGCGTTCGCGCCAGGTGCGGGCTTTGGCCCGGAACCGGCCCGGGACAAGGTCCCCGGCCGGACACCCCCGGGCCGCGCCGGGCGCGTCAGGGTCCAGGAAGTGCGCTTCCAGCCCGGCCGCGGCGGCCCGGTCCAGGCCGATGGTTTCATCGACCATGATCCGGGCGTGCTGCCAGGAAATTGTTCCGGCTTGCAGCGCCGCCAGGGTCAGCGGCAGCGACGTGGTCAGTGCCTGGCAGTCGCACAGGAACCCGTCCGCGGTCCGCTCGCTGACGGTCAGGACACACGCGACCTCCGCGGTCATGGCCATCTCCTGACAGGAGTCCCGCAACGACCCCGGGGCCGCCAGGGCCCTGGTGGCCTGCACGTACTCCGCGGCAAGCCGCACCTTCAACGCCGCCACACCCGCCTCCAACCGGGCCACCCCGGCCAACGCATCCAGGCAATCATCCGCCAGATCCCGCAACGGATCGATCCCCCGGAACGGATCCGTGTCCCGGACGGCCACCGCATCCCGCAACGGGTCCACGTCCCGCAGCAGGGCGCCGGCGTTCCGCAGCCCCTCGGCGGAGGGCTGGGCGTCGGCCTTCGGCAGCGGGGCCGCGTCGCGCAGCGCATCGGCGGAGGGCAGTTCCGACCCGTCCGCACCGGCGCCGATGAACGCAGCAAGCGCAGCCGTGGACGCCGCGACAGCCGCCAGGGCCTGCCTGCTCTCCACACTGAACGCTGCTCCGCTGTCCACAATCAAAGACTATAGGGGGCCTCTGACAGTAACCGGCTGGGGTGCCGCGTGACCTGGAACCGGCCGACATCCCGGACGGGTTGGTCTCCAATAGACAGATTTCGAGGTGACTCGGCTCCGGCGTCGGACACTCCCACGAGCTCGAAGCCCTCAAGCGGGGCAGCGCCGACGAATGCGATCACCTCGAACTCGATGAGCTGCTGGTAAGAGGTTCAAGTTGCGGCACCGATCCGGTCGGAGATTTCCGGGAAATTCAGGTGGCTCAAGGCGGTCAAACAGGGCAGACTGGCCTAGAGTCACCGGCGTAACGCGCAATTGCGGAAACTTACACGACTCCACGGGGCCTAACCCTGTCCCCAAGCAAGGGGGACGCGGCCTGGAACCCCCACTAGGACCGGCGTGAGCGGAGGCTGTTCAGTTCGTCCTGGAGCCGGGCGTTGACCGCCTCCAACTCCAGGACTTTAGCCACGCCGGCCAGATTGAGTCCCTCCTCCAGAAGCTCGCTGATCCGCCGCAGCACCGCCAGGTCTGCGTTGCTGTATTGCCGCGTTCCCCCGGCCGTGCGGTCCGGCGTCAGCAGGCCCTTCCGCTCGTAAAGCCGGATGTTCTGCTGCCCGGTACCGACCAACTGGGCCACGACGGAGATCGCGTAGAGGCCCAGTTCCTGACCACGATCCGTCATGGTGCTCCCTTGCAGTGTCTCGATCCTGCAGCGTCTGGTTGTTGCAGAGTTTGATGTTCCAATTTCCCCTTGCATCAGTGTCGCACCGGTGCTATAAAAAATCTATATCCACCACCACACATAATCAGGTCGGTTGGATAAAGGAAAAACTGGCAACCCCCGTATGAAGGAGTGGGAAATGATGTTGATGCGTACGGACCCGTTCCGTGAACTGGACCGGCTGACCCAGCAGGTCTTCGGAACGGCGGCACGGCCCGCGGCCATGCCGATGGACGCATGGCAGGAGGACGGCGAGTTCGTCGTCGCGTTCGATCTTCCCGGCGTCAACGTTGACTCGGTGGACCTCGATATGGAGCGTAACGTCCTGACCGTCAGGGCTGAAAGGCGCGACCCAACGCAGCCCAACGTTGAGCTGATTGCCTCGGAACGGCCGCGCGGTGTCTTCAGCCGCCAGCTCATCCTCGGCGACACGCTGGACACCGAGAAGGTCAAGGCGCATTATGCCGACGGCGTCCTGACGCTCCGCATTCCGGTGCTGGAGCAGGCCAAGCCGCGCAAGATTGAAATCACTCACACGCAGGACAAACTGCAGGAGATCGGGAAGTAACGGCGGCGGACCGATACCGTCCAGCCAGCCGATAAGTACGGGGACCAGACGGCACCGTCTGGTCCCCGCCCGGTCGTTCCGGACAGGGGTGCACCGATGAACCGTGACCCTCGTGGCTACTACGCGGCACTGCACGTGACGCCGGACGCGACGCCGGCAGAGATTCAGCGTGCCTTCCGGACGCTGATGCGCCTCCGCCATCCCGACGTCGGCCCCCGGGCCGGCGCCGGGGACTCAGTGGCCGGAGACGCCGGCGACGAAGTGCGGCGCATCCTGGAGTCCTTCGCGGTCCTACGGGATCCGAGATCCCGGGCCCAGTATGATCCCGTCGGCAGGGACGCCGGACAAGGCGCCATGGTGGCCGGAAGCGCCGCCACGGGACGCGCTGTCACCGAAAACCAGGCCACGGGAAGCCGCGAGGTCCCGGTGCGTCACCACCGAAACACGCAGCCTGTCCTGCGCGTAACCCCGGTGCGGTGGGAGCGGGGCCCGTGGTGACACCGGCGCGTGGGCCCGGCCCGGACCCAACACCCACACAGCAAAAACAAAAAGAAGGAGGGCGGCCATGAGCGCATGGCGCCGCTACGATTCGCATCTGATGCCGGTCTTCCACGAGCGTTTCGAGGCCCGCTGGGGTCAGGGGACGGCCCCCTTCCTCGACCCGGAAGCCCATGAAGCACCGCTTCCGCGGGCCCAGTGGATCAACGTCGACACCGGTGCGGCCCTGGCAGTGGTTCCCATCTGGACCGCCGAGGACAGCCAGCACCGCTCTTTCGGCGTTTTCTACCTGCCGCCGGCCGGTGACATTTGGGTGCTGCGGCCCGGGTACACCAGTTATCTGGAACCCTCGGCGGACGAGACCGAACAGCTCCAGGCCCTGCGCAACGACGCATTCAAGAAAGCCGTCGCCCACGCCAAGGATTTCCTGTTCGGGCCCGAAACCTCGGTGTATTGAATACGCGGCAGCCCTGCCGGGACGGTGGCCGCCCGGCACGCTGACGCAGGTCGTGGCGCGGGGATGCGGCGCGGCCTAAAATCAGTCAACTGCCGCAAAACTACCTGAGGGAATCTACTGATGAATGCTTCCGCCAAGGACTTGGCCGCCCTTTTGCCGTCGCGATTCACCCTTGGCGTGGCAACCGCGGCCTTCCAGATCGAAGGGGCCCTGAACGAGGACGGACGTGGCCCCTCTGGCTGGGACGTCTTCGCCGCCAGGCCCGGAGCGATCGTTCAGGACCACAGCCCGGCGGTTGCCTGCGACCACTATCACCGGATGCCCGAGGACGTGGCCCTGATGAAGGACCTCGGGGTCGATTCCTACCGGTTCTCCCTGTCCTGGTCTCGTATCCAGCCCGGCGGCAGCGGTCCGGTCAATCCTGCGGGGCTGGACTTCTACGACCGGCTGATCGACCTGCTGCTGGCCAACGGAATTGCCCCCATGGCCACGCTCTATCATTGGGACACGCCGCTGGAGCTCGATCAGGCCGGTGGCTGGATGAACCGGGACACCGCCTACCGGCTCGGCGAGTTCGCCGCGATCGCCGCGGCCGCCTACGGAGACCGGGTGACCCGCTGGGTGACGGTCAACGAACCCGCCACGGTCAGCACCAACGGCTACATGCTGGGGATGCATGCGCCGGGCGAGGCACTGATGCTGAAGGCGCTGCCGAGCGTCCACCACCAGCTCCTGGGCCACGGTCTGTCCCTGCAGGCCCTCCGGGCCGCCAACGTGCCCGGCGACATTGGCATCACGAACGTGTATTCGCCCATGGTGCCCGCCTCGATCAACCCGCTGGACAAGCTCAGCGCCGGACTGATGGACATGGCCCAGAACCGGCTCTACGCGGACCCCGTCCTGCTCGGCAAGTACCCCGACACCGTCCGGGCCGCCACATTCTTCTCCTCCTTCAGCCCGTCCAGCGAGGACATGGCGCTGATCTCGCAGCCGCTGGACTTCTACGGGCTCAACTACTACATGCCAACTCGCGTGGCGTCCGGTCCGGGCGGAGGCGCCGTGCCCAAGGGGATGGCAGAGGCCATGGGCGATGACCTGAGCGGCACCGCGCCCGGCGCCCCGTTCCACATTGCCTCGTTCCCGGACACCGAGACCACCGCCTACGGCTGGCCCATCAAACCGGAGTACATGGGGGTCGCGCTCGCGGAAATGGCCGAACGCTACCCCGACCTTCCACCGGTCTACATCACCGAGGGCGGAGCGAGTTTCGAAGACCTGGAGATCCGGGACCGGGAAGGCCGGCTAATCATCCCGGACGAACGCCGCGCCCGCTACCTGTCGGACCACATTGCCACCGCGATCGAAGCGACGTCACCCGGTGGCCCGGCGGAATCCGTGGACCTGCGCGGATACTACGTCTGGTCGCTGATGGACAACTTCGAATGGTCCGGCGGCTACAAGCAGCAGTTCGGACTGCTGCACGTGGACCGTAAGACCCAGACCCGCACGAAGAAGGCCTCCTACTACTGGCTCCAGGAAGTGCTCGCCGCCCGCCACCGGGACGCAGCCCCGAAGGCGCCCGCAACGCCGGCGTCCGGGGACGTGGCTGCCGGGGACGTGACTGTCGGCGCCGTGACTGCCTGCGCCGCGGCGCAGGCGTCCGACGTCGAACGCCCCCACCCGGTCGGCTAGCGCCAGGCTAGAGAAGGTCCATGTCCAGCAGGCCCTTGGCCAGTCCGGCGCCGTCGGGGGAGTAGAGCCACGGGACAGACGTTCCGGTGTGGTCGCCGGTGTCCGAGTGGCCGCCGGCCAGCACAGCCTCGCTGGCCGAGAGCTGGCGGATCCCGACGGCGGCGACGCTGTCGGGGTGCTGCCGGGCGAAGTCCGAGTAGATGGCTTCGTCGTGCTGGCCGTTGTCTCCGAAGAGCAACCAGCGCATGTGCGGGAATTGTTCGGCGAGCAGTTCCAGGTTGCGGCGCTTGTGCTCCTGGCCGCTGCGGAACCAGCGGTCCTGGGTCAGGCCCCAGTCGGTGAGCAGCAGGGTGCCGGAGGGGTACAGGTTCCGGCTCAGGAAACGTGCCAGGGTGGGCGCGGCGTTCCACGGACCGGTCGAGAGGTAGATCACCGGGGCTTCCGGGTGTTCGACCAGAAGGCGGTCCATCAGCACGGCCATGCCGGGTGTCGCCATCCGGGCCCGCTCGTTCAGGACGAAGGTGTTCCAGAGCGCCAGGAAGGGGCGGGGCACGGCCGTGACCATGATCGTGTCGTCAATGTCGGAAACGATCCCCAGCTTGGTGTCGGGGGAAATGACGTAGATCCGCGCCTCGGTGGGCTCGGTGCCCTCGGCGCGGAGCACTGCGGTGTGCCACCCCGGCGTGAGGGCCACCTTGACGATGGTGTCCACGAGGCCGCCGCGGTCCGCATGCACCCGGGCGGTCACCCCGCCGATTTCGATTTCCACTTCGGTGAACTGGATCGGGACGGACGTGAATGCACGCCAGCCCCGGATGTTCTGGTTGCCGTTCTGGGCGGCATGTTCCTCCCGGCTGCCGGGATGCGGCCTGCTGGTGAGGACCACGCGGCCGAGCACGCGGACCCACTCCGTGGAGCCGTACCCCTGGTAGGCGATGGTCTGCGGGATGAACCGCCAGCGTTTGGCCGCCTGCAGGCGGAACCCGTTGACTGTGTCCGAGACCAGGTGCGCCAGGCGGAAGGCCCGGTTGCCGGTGACCGGCTGCTGCCGGGGTGAGTGCTGTGAGGCCAATTCCATGCCTCCACTCTGCCACAAGGGTCCTTTCCGCCACGGACGGCGTCGGGAAATGCCGGGCGTTCAGGCAGCGCCCAGCATTTGGCGCAGGGTGTCGGCGTTGCGCACGGCGTTCCCGCCGCCGTCGTTGTTGAAATACACGAAGACCTCCCTGCCGGCCGCCTGCCATTCGCGGATCCGGTCCGCCCACCAGCGCAGGTCCTCGTCCGGGTACGAGCCGCCATAGAGGTACTCCCGGTCCGGGCCATGCAACCGGACGTAGACGAAGGACGCGGTGGCACGCAGGACGCAGGGGAGCCCCGCACCGCTCATGATGCAGTAGGCGGCGCCGTGGCGTTCCAGCAGCGCGTAGACCCCGGGATCGTCCCAGCTTTCATGGCGGAATTCCACGCTGACACGGATCCAGCCGGGCAGCGCCGCCAGGAAGTACTCCAGCCGCGCGTCGTCCCGGGCGAAGGCCGGCGGCAGCTGGACCAGCAGCACCGCCCGCTTCTCGCCGAGTTCGTGCCAGCACCGGGAAATCCTCTCGATCCAGACCTCCGGGGCGTAGAGCTTCTTCCCGTGCGTCAATCCGCGCGGAGCCTTGACCGAGAGCAGGAACCCGGGCGGAAGCCGCCGCCGCCAGCTGGCGAAGGAGGTGTCCCGGGGCCAGCGGTAGAAGCTGGCGTTCAGCTCCACCGTGCTGAAACGGGCCGCGTAGTACGCCAGCCGCTCCCGCGCCGGCAGCCCGGGCGGGTAAAGCACGTTCTCCCAGTGGTCATAGCTCCAGCCGCTGGTGCCGATGTGCACCGTTCCGTTCCCGGGTGTGCCGTGGTCCATTGTCCGTCCCTCTCCCAGCCTGCTGTGCCCGCCCTGGACTTCCCCGGCCCATTCGCCGGCATGGTCGGCGAAGGCCTCTTCCCGCCGCGCCCGCCCGGCCTCCGGCAGCGCTCCGCGCACGACGGCGGCTGCCGCGGCGCGTTCCGTTTCAGCATCTAGGATCCTAGTCCCCAGGTAAACGGGTGTGGCACTGTAAGTCCCATGGCTCGCATTGAAGATTACGCACTGGTCGGGGATCTGCACACGGCTGCCCTGATCAGCACCCAAGGTTCGATCGACTGGCTCTGCCTGCCGCGGTTCGACTCGCCGGCCTGCTTCAGCGCGCTGCTGGACACGCCCGAGGCCGGTCGCTGGCTGCTGGCGCCGGAGGGCGGCGGGGAATGCACGCGCCGGCACTACCGCCAGGACACCCTCATCCTGGAAACCGAGTGGGAGACGCCCACCGGAAAGGTCAAGGTCATCGACTTCATGCCGCCCCGCGACGCGGTGGCGGACATCGTGCGGATCGTGGTGGGCATCCGCGGCACGGTCAGGATGCGCGGTGAACTGGTCCTGCGCTTCGACTACGGCCACATCGTCCCCTGGGTCCGCCACGACGAGCACGGGATTCACGCGGTGGCCGGTCCCGACGCGGCGTACCTCGTGACCGAGGCACCGCTGCGGGGCGAACGCCTGCGGACCATCAGCGACTTCACTGTCACAGCGGGGGAACGGGTGCCGTTCGTGCTGACCTGGACGCCGAGCCATCTCTACCGTCCCCGCAAGGTGGACCCGGAGCAGGTCCTGGCGTCGACCGAGGAATTCTGGCGGAGCTGGTCGGCCAAGTGCACGGTCACCGGGCGCTACCGGGAGGCAGTGCAGCGCTCGCTGATCACGCTGAAAGCGCTGACCTTCGCGCCCACCGGCGGAATAGTGGCCGCCGTGACGACCTCCCTGCCGGAGGAACTGGGCGGCGAACGGAACTGGGACTACCGGTTCTGCTGGCTCCGCGACTCCACCCTGACGCTGCAGGCGCTGCTCGCTGCGGGCTACACGGAGGAGGCTGCGTCCTGGCGCGACTGGCTCCTGCGGGCAGTGGCGGGAGACCCCAAGGACCTGCAGATTATGTATGGCCTCCACGGCGAGCGCCGCCTGCCCGAGATGGAACTGCCCTGGCTGCGGGGGTACGAGGATTCCGCCCCGGTCCGGACCGGGAACGGCGCGGCCGGCCAGCTGCAACTCGATGTCTGGGGCGAGGTGCTGGACGGACTGTCGCTGACCCGGAATTCGCTGCTGAAAAGCACCGACGAATCCTGGGACGTGCAGATCGCCCTGATGGAGCATCTGGAGACGGCCTGGGACCAGCCCGACAACGGGCTCTGGGAGATGCGCGGGTCACGGAGGCATTTCACCCACTCCAAGGTGATGGCCTGGGTGGCGGCCGACCGGATGGTCAAGGGCGTCCGGGAGTTCGGCCTCCCCGGCCCCGCGGACCGCTGGGAGGAACTGCGGGACACGATCCATGCCGACGTCATGTCCAAAGGGTTCGACGCAGAACGCAACACCTTCCTGCAGTCCTACGGCCGGCCAGAGCTCGACGCGAGCCTGCTGCTCATCCCGCACGTCGGGTTCCTGCCTCCGGATGACCCCCGCGTTATCGGCACGATTGATGCCGTCCAGAAGGAACTGACCCACGACGGCTTCCTGCGCCGCTACAAGCCGGAAGAATGCGACGACGGGCTGCCCGGCGGGGAGGGGGTGTTCCTCGCCTGTTCGTTCTGGCTGGTCGAGGCGCTCCTGGGGGCGGGCCGGCACCACGAGGCGCAGGAACTGTTCGAGCGGCTGCTGGCGCTGCGCAACGACGTCGGCCTCCTCAGCGAGGAATGGAACATCGAGGAAGGGCGGCAGCTGGGTAATACGCCGCAGGCGTTCAGCCACTTTGCCCTGATCAAGAGCGCCTTGGAACTGCAAGAAGACGGCGTGCACCGCAGCGACACCCCGCTCCGGGGGAGTGGCACGGCGAAGCCCGTGGGCCAGGACTAGGGTTTTCTTCAAGAGTTTAGATAAGTATACTTACTAATATCCCAACGATGGGGCAGAGGATTTAGGAGTGTGCGATGGCTGGGTATTTCGAGCTCGTGGACGCGCCCGACGGCGGCTACCGGATCCGGATGCTGGACGGTGCCGGCGCGCTGATGGCCGTGTCCGTCACGTTTCCGACCAAGCGGGCAGCCGTCGCCGGCGTGGCCCAGGCCCGCGAAATCGCCGGCACGGGTCTGATCCGGGATCGCAGCGCCGGCGGGCAGTCCGCGCCGGTGGGGCCACTCGCCAGGGTGAACAGAAGAACCGCCGGGGGCGCGGGCCGCGGGGCCTCCCTGTCCGGCGGGTCGCTGGCAGCCGGCAAACGGGCGCGTGCCCATTACTGACATGAACCCCGCCCCGCCTGGCGGCCGCCGCAAAGCCGCGGTGCTGTTCGACGTCGACGGCACCCTGGTCGATTCCGTCTATTTCCATACCGTGGCCTGGTGGCAGGCGTTCCGGCAGGCCGGCTACGACGTGCCGATGGCGAGCATCCACCGCTCGGTCGGCATGGGCGGGGACAGGATCCTCGCCAGACTCCTGCCGGCTGACCGGGACGCCGGGGACGACAGTACGATCATGGCCTCGCACGCCGCCGTGTTTTCCACGTTCTGGCCTTCGCTGGAACCCCTGGATGGCGCCCGAGAGCTGCTGGAGCGGTGCCACGGCGGCGGGCTCGCCGTGGCGCTGGCGTCCTCCGCACGGGAACGCGACCTCGAAGTGCTGCGGTCCGCAATCGGGGCCGACTCCTTCATCGACGCGGCCACGAGCTCGGCCGACGCGAAGGAAAGCAAGCCGGCGCCGGACATCCTCGTTGCCGCCCTCGACGCTCTGGGTGTGCGCGCCTCCGACGCCGTCTATGTGGGCGATGCCGTCTGGGACATCTACGCCGCCGGGAAGCTCGACATTCCGGCCATCGGACTGACGTGTGGCGGCACCAGCGCAGCGGAACTGCGCGACGCCGGCGCAGCCGAGATCTACGAGACCCCCCGGGCGCTCCTGGAGAACCTGCCGGACAGCGCGATCGGACGGCTCGCCGCCCGCGTCCACCGGAGCTAGCGGGAGCCGGGCCTCCCGGGCACAAGACCACCCCGCCGACCTGTGGCTGCCGCCGACCTGTGGTTACAGTGTGTCCATGGATCCAACGGGGGAGAAGGAGTCCGGGCCGTCCCGCACCGGGCGGCTGGCCCGGTTTGCAGTGCCGTTCCTGGCCGTGGCCCTGCTGGCGGCGGGCATGGTCCTGCTCTCGCTGCCGGTGCGGCAGGAGAATTTCGGCTGGTTCGCCTATGCCCCGCTGTCCCAGCAGGCCTTCGTCCCCCAAGGCCTGCTGATCATGGACGCGGAGAAATGGGCGGGCGTTGTGCTGGCCGGGGTCGGACTGCTGACGCTCGCGTTCTGGTCCGGTTACCGTACCGGCCGGCAGTCCCGCCGGCGCGGGGACGGCCTGCCCCTGGATGGATGACACGTTGCCGCAATTTTGGCCGGAGCCCTGTCATGGCCCGGCAACTCGGCATACGCTGGCCGGATGACACGACAGCACCTGCCCGGCCGCGTAGCCGTAGTCACCGGCGCCGGCTCGGGGATCGGCCGGGCAGTCGCCCGGCTCATGCTCGCCGACGGGTACCGTGTGGTGCTGGCCGGCCGGCGGGAAGCGCCGCTGCTGGAGACCGGGGCAGGACATGCCCAGGCGCTGGCGGTTCCCTGTGACGTCACGCTGCCCGACGACGTCGAACGGCTCTTCGCCGCGGCCCTCCAGCGCTGGGGGCGCGTGGACGTGCTGTTCAACAACGCCGGCGTGTTCGGCCCGGCCGCCTCCGTGGACGAGATCAGCCTGGCGGACTGGGACGCCACCGTGGCGGTGAACCTGACCGGGTCCCTGCTGTGCGCCGCGGCCGCCGTCCGGGCCATGAAGGCGCAGTCGCCACAGGGCGGGCGGATCATTAACAACGGCTCGATCGCCGCGCATTCACCCCGGCCGCGGACGGTGGCGTACACCGTCACCAAGCACGCCCTGACCGGGCTGACCAAGAGCATTGAACTCGACGGCCGCGGCTTCGGGATCACGTGCGGCCAGATTGACATCGGAAATACGGCCACGGAACTGATGGACACAATCGGCGTCGGTTTGGGGGCTGTCCAGGCCGACGGCAGCAGGCGCGTGGAGCCGACCTTCCCGGTCGATGACGCGGCCCGCGCCGTGCTCCTGATGGCCGGCATGCCGCCCTCGGCCAGCGTGGGATCCCTCGTGATTACCGCCGCCGGGATGCCATTCATCGGGCGAGGGTAGCCCGGGCGCAGGCAGCCTAAAGCGGCAGCAGGCCCGAGAGGTCGGCGCGCAGCCCCGAGGCGGCGACCCGGCCGGCGTCGACGGCGTCCGCCCAGCTCAATTGCCCGCTGACCATCGCCAGCCAGGTGGCGGCGTCGCACTCGATGACGTTCGGGGGTGTGCCGCGGGTGTGCCGCGGGCCCTCCACGCACTGCGTGACACCGAACGGCGGTACGCGGACCTCCACCGAGTTTCCTGGCGCCCTCGCGGTGACCTCCTCCAGGGAGTAGCGGACCGCCATTGCCAGGGTGCCGCGGGGAATGGGGGCCGCCGCGGGGGAGCCGGAAGCAGCGGCAGGCTCCAGGGCGGCGCCCGACTCCGGGGCGTTGCCCGACTCCGGGGGGTTGGCTTCCAGCCATGCCGCGAGGGCGGCCCGGCCCTCGTCGAGGCCGATACGACGTCTCGAAACCACCCTTAACTTGCCTCCCGGCCGATCCACACAGTTAGCGGCAGGGCCGCTCTTTCAAAGCTGGATCCAGCTTACTCTGACCGTCACCACCGTCAGCGGCACCCCCGGGAACGCCGGACTCGCCGAACTGCAGGCCTACGGGAATTGACGGCGCCTTATTGACCGCCGCCTCGCAGACGCGCGCCCGGAGGGCCAGCCTGTCCGGCTGTGCCCGTCCGGCGTCGGATCGCCCGCCGCGGGCGGCGACGGTCAGTCGAGCAGTGCCGAGACGGCGTGGCCGAGGCGGATTTTGCCCACCGGCCGGCCGCCGCCAAGGACGGGGGTGACCACCTTGTCCAGGACACTGGCCACCTCCGGGACGTCGACAGCGCCGGCGGCTGCCAGCAGCGTCAGCCCGACAAGCGTGGTGGCCCGGATGCTGCCATCGAGGATCTTGATGGCGACGGAGGCCCCCGTGGGGGTGGCCAACACCAGCACGCCCTCGGCGCCGATCTTGGCGAGGATGCCCAGGTCGTCCATGACGATCGTGTTGCATTCGCCCTTGCCCTGCACAGCCCACGGGTAGTCCAGCATCGAGGTGGCGATCGTGGCGGCCCGGGCGTTGGAGTTCTTGTCCCCGGGGGCCTTGGCCAGTTTGGAGAAGGCCCGGGCGAGTCCGGTCAGTGAGACGGCAGCCACGGGGGCGCCGCAGCCGTCGATGCCGAGGTGGGCGATGCTTTCGCCGCAGTATTCCTCGATCACGGAGCGGATGCGCTGCTGCAACGGGTGGTTGGGCTCAAGGTAGCTGTGCGTGTCCCAACCGTTTTCTGTGCAGGCCCAAAGGAACGCGGCGTGTTTTCCGGAGCAGTTGAAGGCGAGCTTGGACTTGCCCCGTTCGGAGCGGACCAGCCAGTTCCGGGCGGTCTCATCCTCGGGCCAGGCAGCGGGGCACTGCAGCTGCTCTTCCTTGACCCCGGCGGCCTTGAGCATTCCTTCGACGACGTCCATGTGGTCCAGCGAGCCGACGTGGCTGCCGCAGGCGATCGCTGCCTGCGCGCCGCGCAGGGGGACTCCGGCCTGCATGGAGGCGAGGGCCTGCAGGGGCTTAAGCGTGGACCGGGCGTAGATCGGGGTGGTGATGTCGCCCAGTTCGGTGACCACCGTGCCGTCCCCGGCGATGAGGACGGCGGAGCCGATGTGCCGGGACTCCACAAAGCCGCTGCGTTCAACGACGGCCAGTTCGACGGCGGACTCGACGGTGAAGGTGGCGTGTGAATTCAGGGGCATCCAGCAAGTCTATGGTGCCCGGCGGGGATACCCCGGTTATTCCACGGTCACCATCAGCGACTGCCAGCCGGATGCGCCGTCGGGGACCGGATCCGCTCTCTTTTCGGTCTGGACCTCGCCGGTTCCGTCGGTGGCGCGGGCTTTGATGTAGTGCGGGCCCGGGGTGGCCTCCCAGTCGAAGGACCACTGCCGCCAGGTCACGACGGAGAGCTCTGTGGAGAGCACCGCCTCGGTCCAGGGTCCGCCGTCGATCTGCACCTCAACCTTGGTGATGCCCCGGGTCTGGGCCCAGGCGGTGCCGCCGATCGCGACCCGTCCGGCGGGGACCTTGGCGAAGGACTTGGGGACCTCCACCCGGGCCATGGTCTTGATGGGGCCGCGTTCGGACCAGCCGCGCTGCGTCCAGTAGGCCTTGCTGTCCGCGAATCGGGTGACTTCCAGGTCCACGACCCATTTGGTGGCGGAGACGAAGCCGTACAGGCCGGGGACGACCATGCGCACCGGGTAACCGTGCTCCAGCGGGAGGGCTTCACCGTTCATGCCGATCGCCAGCATGGCGTCGCGGTCGTCCTGGAGAACCTCGAGCGGCGTCGACGCGCTGAATCCGTCGATCGACGTGGAGAGCACCATGTCCGCGCCGTCCTTGATCCCGGCCATTTTGAGCACGTCACGGATGGGCATGCCCAGCCATTTGGCGTTGCCGGCCAGGTTCCCGGCGACGGGGTTGGACACACAGGTCAGCGAGACGTGGGATTCGATCAGCTGCGCGTCGAGCAGGTCCTGGAAGTTGAGCCGCACCTCCCGGTCCACCAGGCCGTGGACGCGCAGCTCCCAGTCCTGGACGTTGATTTCGGGCACGCTCAGGGCGGTGTCAATGCGGTAAAAGTCGTTGTTGGGCGTCAGCCAGGGTGTGACCCCGGCGGCCTTGGACTGCACACCGGCGGGTACCGCTGCGGCCGGTTTCGCCGGAGCGGGGAGCTGGAGGGAATCGCGGGCCTGCGCAACGTTGCTGCGGGCGGCGCTGAGCAGTCGTCCGCCGGTCGCGGCGATGGCTGAGGCTGCGGCGGTGACGCCGGTCGCGGCGAAGAACGTGCGGCGGCTGGTGGCGGGGCGTTCCGGATCCTTGGCGGCCAGAGCGGCGTCCATGTCCGGCCACTGACGCATCCGCCAGAGCCTCGTGATCAGGAAGCGGAGCACAATGAGGCCGGCCGCTGTGCCGATCAGCGTGGGAATCGCGTCCAGCGGCTTCACACTGGCCCGGGTCACCACGCTGCCGACTATCACGGCGCCCATCAGCAGCACACCCAGGACGCCGAGGGCCCACTTGCGGTAGGCCACGATGCCGAGGACGCAGGCGAGGAGCAGGATGGTCACGCCCATGCCGATGAACAGGGCGAGCTTGTCATTGGTGCCGAAGGTGGCGATCGCGAAATCCTTCATCCACGGCGGGGTGAAGTCGATGAAGGTCGAGCCGAGGGCGATCACCGGCGTCGCCCGCGGCGTGAAGAATGCACCGATCAGTTCGGCGACGGAGAGGACGACGCCGGCAGCAGCCACCCCGGCCAGCGCGGCCAGCGCGGTGGGTCCGGACAGCCGCTTCCCGGGTTTCTGTTCGCCGGGCTGCGTCCGGGCGGGTGTCCGGATGCTGAGTTCTTCCGCGCGGGGCGTCTGCGTGCTGGGCTTCTCCATATCTGGTCTTCGTAGCCGTACCGGCCGCGGATTGCCGCCGGGGGGCCGCCCTCCCGTGGGACATGCCCTCCTCTGGGGTGCGGGGATGGACATGCTGGCACTATGTCCGGTGGGCGCGGCCGGGACTGGGCATGTCCCGTGGTGGTCACAGCTTAGGAGCCTGCCGGGTCCACAAAGTACCCTTGGGAACTGTGAAGGTACTAGTCATCGGCCCCGGCGGCCGCGAACACGCCATTGTCCGGTCCCTGCTTGCTGACCCGAACGTGTCCGAGGTCCACGCGGCCCCGGGCAACGCCGGCATCAGCAAACTGGTCCCCACTCACGCCATCGACGCGAACGATCCCGACGCCGTCGCGGCCCTGGCCACCAAACTCACCGTCGACCTCGTGGTGGTTGGCCCGGAGGCGCCCCTCGCCGCGGGTGTGTCCGACGCCGTCCGCGCCGCCGGCATCCCCGTGTTCGGCCCCAGCAAGGCCGCGGCCCAGCTCGAGGCCTCCAAAGCCTTCGCGAAAGAAGTCATGGCTGAGGCCGGCGTGCCCACGGCCATGGCCCGGGTGGCCGCGAACGCCCAGGAAGCCGCCGACGCGCTCGACACCTTCGGCGCCCCCTTCGTGGTCAAGGACGACGGACTCGCCGCAGGCAAGGGCGTTGTTGTCACTAACAACCGGGACGAGGCCCTCGCGCACGCGCAGAGCTGCTTCGATGCCGGCGGCACCGTGGTGATCGAGGAATTCCTGGACGGCCCGGAGGTCTCGGTCTTCGTCCTCTGCGACGGCCGCAACACCGTGGCGCTGTCCCCGGCGCAGGACTTCAAGCGGATCTTCGACAACGACGAGGGCCCCAACACCGGCGGCATGGGCGCCTACACCCCGCTGGAATGGGCTCCCGAGGGACTCGTCCAGGAGGTCATCGACCGGGTTGCCCAGCCCACGGTCAACCAGATGGCGCACCGGGGGACCCCGTTCGTCGGCGTGCTCTTTGTCGGATTGGCGCTGACGTCGCGGGGCACCCGCGTGATCGAATTCAACGTCCGCTTCGGCGACCCGGAAACCCAGGCCGTCCTCGCCCGCCTCAAGACCCCCCTCGGCGGGCTGCTCATGGCGGCGGCCAAGGGCGAACTGGACAAGGTCCAGCCGCTGCGCTGGTCCAAGGAAACCGCCGTCGCCGTCGTTGTCGCGGCCGAAAACTACCCGGACACCCCGCGCACCGGTGACCGGATCCGCGGGCTCAAGAAAGTCGAGTCGATCGAGGGCGTCCACGTGATCCACGCGGGCACCAGGCTCGACGACGAGGGCAAGGTGGTGTCCGCCGGCGGGCGGGTCCTCGCCGTGGTGGCGCTGGGCACCGACCTCGTCGAGGCCCGGGAACGGGCGTACGACGGCGTCGAACTGGTCCAGCTGGACGGCGGCCAGTTCCGCACCGACATCGGTGGCAAGGCGGCCCGCGGCGAGATCAAGGTCAAGACGGCCGGCGCCGCCGCCACGAAAGCGAAGGCCTGAGCATGACCAACCCCGATTCCTCCGTGCCCGATTCCTCCGTGCCCGGTGCCCCGCTGCCCGGTGCCCCGCTGCCCGGTGCCCCGGCGGGCGGTGCCCCGGTGGCCAAGGGCGGCCTGGACACCGAGACGCTGGATCTGCCAGGCTGGAAGCACATTTACTCCGGCAAGGTGCGTGACCTCTACGTTCCGGCGGACGCGTCCATCACCGAGCGCCTCGGCCAGGAGTGCGTCCTCGTCGTCGCCAGTGACCGGATCAGCGCCTACGACCACGTCCTCGCCAGTGAGATCCCGGACAAGGGCCGCATCCTCACCCAGCTGAGCCTGTGGTGGTTCGAGCAGCTCGGCGTGGAGCACCACGTGCTGGCGGCCACGGTCGACGCCGGTGTGCCCGCCGCGGTGGAGGGCCGGGCGATGATCTGCAAAAAACTGGACATGTTCCCCGTCGAATGCATCGCCCGCGGCTACCTCACCGGCTCCGGGCTCATGGAGTACCGGCAGTCCGGAACCGTGTGCAGCATCCCGCTGCCGGACGGCCTGGTGGACGGGTCCCGGCTTGCGGAGGCCATCTTCACCCCCTCCGCGAAAGCCGAGGTGGGCGAGCACGACGAGAACATCACCTACGGCGCCGTCGTGGAGCTCGTCGGCGCGGACATCGCCGCCCGGCTGCGCGAGCTCACCCTGGAGATCTACACCAAGGCGGAGGGGATCGCCCGCGGCCGCGGCATCATCCTCGCCGACACCAAGGTGGAGTTCGGCCTCGACGCCGCCACCGGCATCATCACGCTCGGCGACGAGGTGCTCACCCCGGACTCCTCACGGTTCTGGGATGCCGCCACGTACGAACCGGGCAAGGCCCAGCCCTCCTATGACAAGCAGTACGTCCGCGACTGGCTGACCTCGGCCGAATCCGGCTGGGACAAGTCCTCGGACGCGCCGCCGCCGGCGCTCCCGGCCGACGTCGTCGCCCGCACCCGCAGCCGCTATGTGGAGGCCTACGAAAAGCTCACCGGCCGCACCTTCGGCTAGCCCGCCGCGGGGCGGCGGTCCCAGCGCCCGCAGGGCGGCCGGCTAGTTTCCGGCTGAGGCGGCGGCCTGGGCGCGGCGCTGCGCGAGCCGGATTTCCAGCACGGCGTCCATCGCCTGCTGGACCCGGTCCGAGGCGCCCGCGGCGCTGAATTCCTTCTGCGCTTCCTCGAGATAGACAAGGGCTTCGTCCGATTCGCCGGCGGCCTTGAGTGCCTTGCCGAGCAGGAGCGAGACCTCACCGGCGGTGTGCTTGGCCAGTGCATCCTTTTCGGCGTGGATCTCTCGCAGCTTCTGGACGGCGGCGACAATGTCGCCCGTGAGGTAAAGCCAGCGGGCCCGGATAAATGCGACCTCGAGCTGGTCCGTCTTGTTGCCGCCCACGATGGAGAGTGCCAGCTCGGCGCGCTCGATCGAGGTCAGCGTTTCCGGCTCGACGATCCCGGAGGACAGGCGGACGGCCGCCGAGGCTTTGTTGAACCGCGCCCAGAGGTCGATGTCGTTCGCGGGGGAGAGCAGCTGGGCCGCCCGCTCGTGGTACTTGATGCCCTCCTGGTAGTCGTGGCGCATAAAGGCCACGTTGCCGATCACCCAGGCGACCTCGCCCGCGAGCTGGGTCATGGAGTGGTCATCCATGTGACCGTTCATGTCCTGGCAGTACTCCCAGGCCTCGTCGAGCCGGCCGCTCTCGGCCAGCGCGCCGATCAGGGCGCGCAGCGCGCCAATAACGAGGGTGGACCCCTTGGGCAGCTCGGCGCAGAGCCGCACCGCTTCCTGGGCGTGTTCGACGGCGGCCGTCAACTGCCCTTGTCCCTGGGAGGCCGCGGCCAGCATCTGCCGGGCCCGCACTCCCAGCCCCGCCGACTCGGCGGCCATCGGGTGGTCCAGGAGGCGCTGGACGATGTCCTTGCATTCCTGCCACTGGCCTTGCTTGATCAGGCACTCGGCCTGCATGTAGCTCATGTTCCACCAGGCGCTGGTGTTCTTGGCTTCGAGGGCGATCTGGGCCGCAGCCGCGGCGTGCGTCGCCGCGAGCGGGTAATCCCGCAGATCCCAGGCCTGGCGGGCGTACAGTCCAGCGAGCACATATTCAGCGTCGCTGATGGATACCGGCTGGCTCCAGGCCTCCAGCGCCTTGGGGGCGAGTTCGAGCCGCCGGGCCAGCTCCTCAATCACATCCGCAGTCGGTTCGCGGCGCCCGGTCTCCAGAAGGGAGATGTAGCTGGGCGAGTACAGATCCCGGCCTAATTCCGCTTGCGTCAGGCCGCGTTCCAGCCGTTCCGCTCGGAGTTTCTCCCCGAATCCGTTCCCCACGGATACCTCCTAATTCCGGACAATCTTTGTACTAAATGCTTGACAGCCTCTGTGGAAATCATTTTACAATGTATGTCAACAAGGGTAGTGCTGACTTGGTAAGGACCCCGACTCATATTGAGGAACTACATGTTGAAGAAGATTGCAGCCGGCGCCGTTCTGGCGGGCGCACTGGCATTCTCCGCGGCGGCCCCGGCCGTTCTGTCTGCTGGTTCCATCGCCGACGAGGGTGGATTCACCGCTGTCGGTAACTGGCCGGATCCCATGAAGGCACCGCAGGCCGTTGGCAACTGGCCGGACCCGATGATGTACTCCCTCAACGTCGGTAACTGGCCTGACCCGATGTAAGACTTAGCAAAGCCGCGCTGAACAGCCCCGGGACTGGTTCGAACCGTGTTCCGGGGCTGTTCTGTGCCCGGGAGCCTTCCGCGACTGCCCCGTGCCGGCCCTTCTGGGGGGGTCAAAACGGCAGTTGTGGAGCAGCCGATCGGGGTTTTCGACGGCGGCGCTGGGCGGGGAGCATGGCGGGCACAACAAGAAGAGGACCCTCCAGCTGGAAGGCCCTCTACTTGATTGGTCGGGATGACAGGATTTGAACCTGCGACCTCGTCGTCCCGAACGACGCGCGCTACCAAGCTGCGCCACATCCCGATCCGTTACTTCAAAAGCAACTTCACAAGACTATCCGATGGGGGCCCCGGATGCGAAATCGGGCCGCCGGCGGCCCCGCAACAGAAGCCGTCACGGCACCCCGAACAGGAACCGACGCCGACTGCACGGCCCCCGCGGCTCAGACCAGCGAGTCTTTCCACGCCCCGTGCAGCTGCGCGAAGCGGCCCCCGCCGCCGATCAGCTGCTCCGGGGTGCCGTCCTCAACGACCCGCCCGTCGTGGACCACGAGGACCCGGTCGGCGGTTTCCACCGTGGACAGGCGGTGCGCGATGATCAGGGCGGTCCGGCCGCCGTCGGCGCCGGTCCCCCGCAGCAGCCCGGCGAGGCCAGCCTGCACGAGCCGCTCGGACGGGATGTCCAGCGAGGAGGTGGCCTCGTCGAGGATCAGCACCGCCGGCCGGGCCAGGAACGCCCGGGCGAAGCTGATCAGCTGGCGCTGCCCGGCGGAGACACGGCCGCCGCGCTTGTTGACGTCCGTGTCATAGCCGTCGGGGAGCGCCTGGATGAACTCGTGCGCGCCCACGGCCCTGGCGGCCGCCTCGATCTCCTCCCGGGCGGCCCCGGGCCGGCCCAGTGCGATATTGTCCGCCACGGAGCCGCTGAACAGGAAGGCCTCCTGGGTGACCATCACGACGTTCCGGCGCAGGTCCGCCGTCGCGAGCTCCCGCAGGTCCACCCCGTCGAGCGTGAGGGACCCGGCGGAGACGTCGTAGAAACGGGCGATCAGCTTGGCGAACGTCGATTTGCCGGCGCCGGTCTGGCCCACGAGGGCCACGGTCTGGCCGGCGGGGATGTGCAGGTCCATCGTGGGGATGATGACCGGCCCGTCGCCGTACCGGAATTCCACGCCCTTGAAATCGATGGTGCCTTTGGCATCGTGCAGGGCCACCGGATTCCCGGGCGGGCGGACGGTGGGGACCTCCTCCAGCAGCCCGGAGACCTTCTCCAGCGCCGCCTGGGCGCTCTGGAAGGAGTTGTAGAACATGGCCATCTGGTCCACCGGCTGGAAGAAGCGCTTCGTGGACAGGATCAGGGCCAGCAGCACACCGACGGCGAGTTCGCCGCTGAGCACCCGGAACCCGCCGGTGAGCAGCACGACGGCGACGCAGACGTTGCCGATCAGCACCAGACCGGGCTGGAAAATGCCGTTGAGGTTGATGGAGCGGACCGTGACCCTGCGGTAGTCCTCGGAGAGCTCGGCGTAGCGCGCGGCGTTCTTGCGTTCCTTGCGGAAGGCCTTGACCGCGCGGATCCCCGTCATGGTTTCGACGAAGTGCACGATCAGCCGTGCCGAGACCACCCGGGATTCGCGGAACGCGATCTGGGAGTGCTTCTGGTACCAGCGGGCCAGGAAGTACATCGGGACGCCGGCGGCCAGGACCAGGAGCCCGCTGCGCCAGTCGAGGGCAAACACCGTCACGGCCGTGAACACCATAAACAGCATCCCCGAGACCAGCGAGCTGATTCCGGAGTCCAGGAGTTCCCGCAGCGCTTCCAGGTCCGAGGTCTGCCGGGCAATGATGCGCCCCGAGGTGTACTTTTCGTGGAATTCCAGGCTGAGCCGCTGGGTGTGCCGGAAGACCCGGACCCGCAGGTCCAGCAGCATCGCCTGGCTCAGCCGGGCCGTTGACGTTACGTACAGGGCGGTGAGGCACGCCGTCGCGACGGCGGCCGCGAGGTAGGCGGCACCGGTGAGCAGCAGCGGGAGGTTGTTGCCGGCGCTCAGGGCGGGCAGGGCCCGGTCGATGCCGAAGGCAATCAGCGCGGGCCCGGCGACCCTCGCCGCCTGGGACAGCACCACGGCGGCAATGGTCAGCCAGAACCGCCGGCGGACCGGGCGGATGAGCGAACCGAGCAGGGCCACGGAGCGGCGCCGGACGGTCTTGCTTTCGCCCTTGGTCAGGTGCGCGTTGTCCTCGTTCGCCGTGCCGAAGGTTGCGCTGCTCATCGGGAAATCTCCTCGGCGCCGAGGCCTGACAGTTCTGAGTCCAGCAGGTCGGAGTCGAGGTCCCGGGGTTCGGTCTCGAGGCTGGCGATCACGTAGCGGTAGTGGCGGTTCTCCGCGAGCAGTTCGGTGTGCGTTCCGACGGCGGTGATGCGGCCGTCCTCCAGCAGCGCCACCCGGTCCGCCAGCGCCACGGTGGACGGCCGGTGGGCCACGATCAGCGTCGTGGTGTCGGCAAGGACCTCCCGGAGCCGGGTCTCGACGAGTTCCTCGGTGTGGACATCCAGGGCGGAAAGCGGATCGTCCAGGATCAGGACCCTGGGCCGGGCGGCGATGGCGCGGGCCAGGGCGATGCGCTGCCGCTGCCCGCCGGAGAGGCTGAGCCCTTCCTCACCGATCAGGGTGTCCAGGCCGTCCGGCAGCGAGTAGGCGAAGTGGGCCTGGGCGACGTCGAGCGCCTCCTCAAGGGCCTCCTCGCGGCGCTCCGCGGGCAGGCCGGCCGGGGCTCCGAGCATCACGTTGTCCCGGACCGAGCTGGAGAACAGGGTGGTGTCCTCAAACGCGACGGCGACGACCGTGCGGAGCTCCTCGACGCTGAACTCGCGCAGGTCCACCCCGTCGATGGTGATGGCACCGTCGGTGACGTCGTAGAGCCGCGGGACCAGCTGGAGCAGCGCGCTTTTGCCGCTGCCCGTGATCCCCACGAGGGCCATGGTCTCGCCCGGTTTGATGTCCAGGTTGATGTCCTTGAGGATCGGTTTGTCCGGGGCATCCTCGTAGGCGAAGGTGGCGTTGCGGAAGCTGAGGGCCCCCTTCAGCTCGGCGGGCCGGCGGGGCTGCTCCGGGCTGGTGATGGTGTTCACCGTGTCCATGACCTCAAAGTGCCGGTCCACGGCGGATTTGGCGGTGAGGGCCATGGCGAGCAGCATCCCGGAGAACTCCACCGGTGTGGCGATCACGGCGGCGGTGGCGAAGAAGGCGACGAGGGAGCCGATGCTCAGCTCGCCGGTGGAGGCCAGCAGGACCCCGACGACGAGGCCGGCACCGAGGGCCAGCTCGGGCAGGAGGGTCACGACCAGGCTGAACGTGGCCAGGTGCTTGGCCTTGGCGATCTCCGTCTGGCGGAGCTCCTCGGCCTGTTCGTTGAAGTTCTCCAGCGCCTCGCGGCTGCGGCCGAAGGCCTTGAGCACCCGGATCCCGTGCACGGATTCCTCCACCGTCGTGGCGAGGTCACCGGCCTGGTCCTGGCTGCGGCGGGCCACCTTGCTGAATCGGGTGCGGAACCGGAAGCCGTAGATCATGATCGGCACGGCGGCGGCTAGGAAGATCAGCGCCAGCTGCCAGCTCATCGAGAACATCACCACGACGCCGATCACCACGGTCAGGGTGGTGACCACAAGCATGATGGCGCCGAAGGCCATCCAGCGGCGCAGGAAGTTCAGGTCGGTCATGGCGCGGGAGAGCAGCTGCCCGGAGCCCCACCGGTCGTGGAAGGAGACGGTCAGGTCCTGCAGATGGTCGTAGAGGGACACCCGCATCCGGGTCTCGACGGTGGTGGCGGGGTTGATCACGAACTGGCGGCGCAGCGCCACAAGCCCGGCCTCGGCAATGCCGAGGCTCAGGATCAGGAGGGAGGCGATCCAGACCGCTTCCGCGCTGCCGCCGGGCTGGAGGGACTGGTTGACCAGCACCCGCAGCACCTGGGGGATGGTCAGGGCCACCACACTGGCGAGCAGGGCGCAGAGCAGGCCCATGACGAGCCGCGGAATGATCGGCCTGACGTGGGGATAGAGACGGCTGATGGAGGAGAAAAATGAGGTCTGCTTGGCCATGCCCGCTTCTTAGAGCTCAACTGCGAAGATCTAACGCAACTGGATGTAGTTTCCTGTAGCAACTACCCTAGGCCATCGAATGACAGGGTTCACGTGAAAATCCACAGCTTCAGGATCTCGCCCAGTAATTACATTCCGCAATGGTTCCCCCGCTCGCCCTGGCCCGGACATGCCCAGTCCCGGGCGCAGCGAGTGGACATAGGCACGGTGCCCCCGCTGGACATGCCCAGCCTTGCGCGCGGCCAGTGGACATAGTGCCACTATGCCCATCCGCGGCGCCCAGGGGAGGGCATGTCCCGCGGTGGGGCGGGGTCAGGGGCGGGGGGTGAGCGTGAGCAGCACGGCCTCGGGCTTGCAGGCGATCCGGACCGGGGCGAAGCGTGAGGTGCCGATGCCGCCGGAGACGTTTACCGGCGTCGTGCGTCCCTTGCTTTCCCAGTCGTGCAGGCCCTTGGCACGCCAGGTCGGCAGGTCGCAGTTGGCCACAAGGGCACCGAAGCCCGGGACGCAGATCTGCCCGCCGTGGGTGTGCCCGGCGAGCAGCAGGTCGGCCGCGTCCTCGGTGAAGTGGTCCAGGACGCGCTGGTACGGGGCATGGATGACGGCGACCCGGAGGTGCGGCCTGCTGTCCTGGCCCGTGGTTCCCCGGGGCCAGCCGGCGTAGCGCTCAAGGCCCAGATGCGGATCGTCGACGCCGGAGAAGTCAACGCGCAGGCCCCTGATGACCAGCGACTGGCAGCGGTTGGTCAGGTCCACCCAGCCGCCCATGCCGAAGCCCGTGCGGAGCCGCGGCCAGTCCAGCTTGGCGGGGTCCCTGGGCTTCTTGGACGGACCCAGGAAGTACGACGCCGGGTTCTTCAGCCGCGGGGCGAAGTAGTCGTTCGAGCCGGGGACGAAGACGCCGGGGAACTTCATCAGCGGGCGCAGCGACTCCAGCAGGGGTTCCACCGCCTTGACGTGGCTGAGGTTGTCGCCGGTGTTGACCACCAGGTCCGGTTCGAGATCCGCGAGCGAGGACAGCCATGCGGCCTTCCGGTCCTGGCCGGGCACGAAGTGGATGTCGCTGAGGTGCAGCACCCGGATCGGGCCGAACCCCGCCGGAAGAATCGGCAGGGTTTCCTCACGCAGGACGAACTGGTTCTTCTCCCACAGCCCGTATCCGGCGGCCGCGGCACCCGTGAGGGCACCGGCGGCGGCAGTCACGGCAAAGCCGCGCCCGATGCTCCGGACGCGGCCTGCCAACACCCTGTTGTTAGCGGTCATGGGTCAGGGCTTGCCGGTTGCGCCGTTGCCGGGCTTGGCCGTAGGCGCCGGTACCGGATCAGCGGGCGCCGGGCTGGAGGGCGCCGTCGTCGGCTGAGCTGACGTCTTGGGCACCGGCACCGGCGCGGGGGTCTGACCGTTCACCAGGTTCGACGGCGGGGCCGGGAACGGGTTGGTGCCGTAGGCCGGCGCGACCTGGGACATGTAGTTCGAGAACTGCGGGCCCGCGATCATGTAGCCGTCGATCGCCTTGTAGAACTTGCCGTTGAAGGTCAGGTTGCGTCCGGGCCGGTCCTGGCCGCCCAGGGCATCGCCGAACCAGGACGCCGTGGCCAGGCCGCTCGTGAAACCCACCACCCAGGTCGAGTTGTTGGGGTCGTTGGTACCGGTCTTGGCGGCGATCGGGAAACTGGTCCGGGTTGAGATCCTGGGCTGGATCAGGGAACCGGAGCCGCGGTTGAGGACTTCCTGCAGGGCGGCGGTCACGCCGCGGGCAACCTCCGGTTTAATCGCATCCCGGCAGCTTGTGGCCTGGGCCGGCAGCTGGGCGCCGGTCGCGTCGGTCACCGACTCGATGGCGATCGGCTCGCAGTATTTGCCGTCGTTCGAGAAGGTGGCGAACGCGCTGGCCATGGTCAGCGGCGAGGTCTGGGTCGCGCCGATCAGGTTGGACAGGCGCGTCATGGGAACGGGGTCGTTGGTCTGGCCGGCGTGGATTCCGACGGCATCGACGATCTTCTGGATGCCGCAGAGGTCCACCTGCGCCGCGGTGGCGAACGTCATGGTGTTGATCGAGTTCGCCAGGCCGTCCACGACGGTCATGTTCTTGTAGTAACCATCTTCGGCGTTCTGCAGGTCGTCGGCGGCGCCGAGTCCCTTTTCCGCAGTGTTGTATGCGCCGTCCACCGGGGTGGGGCAGGTGTTCTTCCACCGGTAGTTCAGCGGGTACCTGCGCACAGCGCCGTTGAGGACGGTGTTCATCGACTTGCCTTCGTTGAGCCACTCGGCGAAGGTGAACGGCTTCATCGTGGAACCGGGCTGGAATCCGCCCAGGCCGCCGAGGTCGTTGCCCTGGGCGTCCCTCATGTCCACGTTGAAGTTGATGACGTTGTTGAATTTCCCTTCGGCCTCCAGGAACTGGGTGTTCTGGGCCATCGAGATGATCTTGCCCGAGCCCGGCTGCACGGACACCAGCGAGGCGCCCCACTTGTCCGGGTTCGCCCCGGCGGAGCCGTCAACCTGGGTCTGCGCCACGGCCTGGGCGTTCGGGTCCAGCGTGGTCTTGATGGTCAGGCCGCCGCGGAAGACCGTCCGGACCCGGGCGTCGGCGTCGGCGCCGTAAGCGGGGTTGTTGAGCAGCAGGTGCAGCACGTAGTCGCAGAAGTACGGGGCCGTCGTCGAGTAGGCACAGCCCTGGCGTGCCGGCGTGACCTTCGTTTCCACCGGGGAGGCCACGGCGGCGTCATAGTCGGCCTGCTTGATCTTGCCCTGGCTCAGCATGGCCTGGAGCACCAGGTCGCGGCGGATCTTGGCGTTCTCCGGGTTGTTGATCGGGTCGTAGAAGGACGGGCTGTTGACGAGGCCGGCCAGCAGTGCGGCCTGCGGCAGGGTCAGGTCCTTGGCGGTGGTGCTGAAGAAGAACTTGGACGCGGCTTCGATCCCGTAGGCGTCACGGTTGAAGAACACAATGTTGAGGTAACCCTCGAGGATCTGCTCCTTGGTGAACTTCTTCTCCAGGGCGATGGAGAGCTTCATTTCCCGCAGTTTGTCGCCGATGCCCTTGTTCACGCCGTTCAGGAGGACCTGGTCGCCCTTGCCCTCGGCCTCCAGGGAGGAGTTGATGACGTTGTTAACGTATTGCTGCGTGATGGTTGACGCGCCCTGCTTGTTGCCGCGGGCCGTGCTGACGAGCGCGCGCATGATCCCGGTGGTGTCCACACCGCCGTGCTCATAGAAGCGGTTGTCCTCAATGGCGATGACCGCGTCCTTGATGTACGGCGACATCTGGTCAAGGGATACCTTGGTGCGGTTCTCCGCATACAGGCTCGCGATCACGCTGCCGTCGGCGGCCAGGATAGTCGTCGACTGGCTCGGCGGGTCCACTTTCAGTTCGGCTGGCAGCGTGTCGAAGAACTTGATCGATCCGCTGGCCGAGCTGCCCGTGACGGCGGCTGCGGGGACCAGCAGTCCCGCCACCAGGACGCCACAAATGGCGCTCACGCCCAGGAAAAGAAGGAGCTTTCCGAGGGTGGTGGCCGTGTCAAATAAAGGGTTCTTACCAGTCGCCATGTTTTCCACTTTACCGGCAAGGACTAGGCTTTAGGTCATGACCAAATGGGAGTACGCCACGATTCCGCTCATTATCCACGCCACAAAGCAGATTTTGGACCAGTGGGGTGACGACGGCTGGGAGCTTGTCCAGGTTGTTCCGGGCCCCGAAGGAAACGGCCTGGTTGCCTACCTGAAGCGGGAGAAGCAGTAGCCATGAGCACCCCCGCATCCGCCGCTCCGGGCGCCTCTGCCGCGCCCGGAACACCGGCCCACAGCACCGACGGGACGGGCGCGTCGTCCGCCGTCGAGCAGCGCCTCGCCGAGCTCGGGCTGAGCCTGCCCCAGGTTGCCGCCCCGGTGGCCGCCTACGTCCCCGCCGTGATCTCCGGCAACCACGTCTACACCTCGGGCCAGCTGCCGTTCGTCAACGGCAGGCTTGAGGCGACCGGCAAGGTGTCCTCCGGCACCGAAGGCTTCTCGGACGAGGCCACGGTCTCCCCGGAGGCTGCCCGGCAGTACGCCGCGATCTGCGCCGTCAACGCCCTCGCCGCAGTGAAGAGCGTCATCGGGGACCTGGACCGCATCACCCGGATCGTCAAGGTTGTCGGCTTCGTCTCCTCCGACCCGTCCTTCACCGGCCAGCCCGGTGTCATCAACGGCGCGTCCGAACTGCTCGGCAAGGTTCTCGGCGACGCCGGCCAGCACGCACGGTCCGCCGTCGGCGTTGCTGTACTTCCCCTGGACTCCCCGGTTGAAGTCGAACTGATCGCCGAATTCGCCTAGAGGGCAGGTTAGTTTCTTTTGCCTCAGTTAGCCCGACGCCTGTTTCCCCTTCCCCCGGATCTTGAGGGGGCGGCCCGCAGCTGGATAGAACACGGCGAGCGGACCCCCCGCGCGCCCCGCTTCGCCTCCTCGGTGGTGCTCCTGCGCGACTCACCCACCGGCCTGGAGACCTGGCTGGGCTACCGGCCCGGCTCATCACCGCTGGGCATCCTCGCCTTTCCGGGCGGCTCACTGGAGGCGTCCGACGACGACGCCGTCGGCTGGCTGGGCCCCCCGCCGCAGTACTGGGCCGAGCGCATGGGCACCGCCGACGTCGGCCTGGCCCGCCGCCATGTGGTCGGTGCCATCCGGGAACTGTTCGAGGAAACCGGCATCCTCCTGGCCGGAACGGACCTGTCCACCACGGTGGAAGCGACCTCCAAGGCCGAGTGGATGCGGGCCCGGGTGGCGGTGGCGGACCAGGAGAAGACCTTCACCGAGGTGCTCGCCAAGCGCGGCCTCTCGGTGCGGACCGATCTGCTCAAGCCCCTGGTCAACTGGCTCAGCCCGGACTTCGCGCACCGCCGCTTCAACACCCGCTATTTCGCGGCGACCGTGCCGATGAACCAGCAGCCGTCCTTGCTGGCCAGCAAGGGGATCTGGGGCCGCTGGGTGTGCGTCCGCAAGGCCATCGAAGAACGGAACACCGCCGCGCTCGGCGATGAGGTGGGCCAGGAGAACACGGTCGGGCGAACCCTCGGCCAGCTCCTGGTGCCCGGCTCCGAGATCATGCTTGAGAAAATGGCCGCCGCCAACGGTTGCATCGCCTACCTGAGCTACAAGCGCAAGGCCCACGTCTACCAGCCGAAGCTCGTCGAGGAAGACGGCCAGCTCATGCTCGAGGTCGAGGCGGCCAAGACCGTGGCCGGGGAACCCCAGCGCGAACGCTGACGCGCCGGGTGGCCCGGGGTGTCCGAGCCCCACGCCACGCCACCCCACCCCGCGCCGCCACGCCGCGGGACATGCCCAGCGTTGGCCCGGGCCAGTGGACATAGTGCCACTATGTCCACTCGTTGCCGCCAGGACTGGGCATGTCCCGCGGGGGAGTCCGGGAGCTTAAGCGTGGAAGCTTAAACACCGAAGGCCGGCACCGTTTTCACGGGCCGGCCTTCTTGGTGCTGCCAAACAGGTCTAGCGGGAGCGCTGGCGGAGGCGCTGCATGTCGAGGATGACGACGGCGCGGGCCTCCAGGCGCAGCCAGCCGCGCTGCACGAACTCGGCGAGGGCCTTGTTGACAGTTTCGCGGGATGCCCCGACCAGCTGGGCCAGCTCTTCCTGGGTCAGTTCGTGGGCCACGAGGACGCCGTCGGTCGCGGGACGGCCGAAGCGGTCCGCCAGGTCCAGCAGCGCCTTGGCCACCCGGCCCGGAACGTCGGAGAAGACCAGGTCCGAGAGGGAGTCGTTGGTGCGGCGCAGGCGGCGGGCCAGGGCCTGCAGCAGCTGCGCGGAGACCTCCGGGCGGGTGCGCAGCAGGGCGTTCAGGCTCTCGTTCTTCAGCCCGGCCAGGCGCGTCTCCGAAACGGCCGTTGCCGTGGCGGTGCGCGGGCTCGGATCGAAGAGTGCCATTTCGCCGAAGAGCTCGCCCGGGCCGAGGATGGCGAGCAGTGACTCCCGGCCGTCCGGGGACGTGCGTCCAAGCTTGACCTTGCCGGAAACGATGAAGTAGAGCTGGTCGCCCTGGTCACCTTCCCGGAATACCGAGGCTCCGCGTGAGAGGTCCACCTCGGTGAGTTCGTCCGTCAGCAGACGGAACGCCTCGTCGTCGAGCGTGGCGAAAAGGGGTGCGCGGCGCAATACCTCGATATCCATGAAATCTCCTGACTAAAACTGTGTCGGCTGGGGCGCTTCAGCCATTGTTTCAGAATTTTGGCGCTTCTGTGACGTACTTGGCAGTCAAACGCGCCAAACGTCGTGGCGGCGGGTGCAGGAGCGGCGCCTCCGGCCGCCGGACGCGCTCGGGAAACTGTCAGCCGGCGCCGGTAGAATTGGGGCTTACCCGCCTAAAAGGAGCACTGGTGTTCGGCTTGACCATCTTGGACCTCGTGTTGATTCTGACGCTGCTGTCCTACCTGTTCCACGGCCTGCGCAATGGCTTCCTGGTCACCGCCGGCGGCATCGCCGGGTTCGCGGCAGGCGCTGTGGCCGCGTTTGTGTCCGTGCCCGTCGTCAGCGGTCTGGTGGCGGACAGCGGGTGGCGGCTCACGGCCATCATTGCCACCGCCGTGCTGCTGATGGTCCTGGGGCACGGGCTGGGCACCGCGATCGGCCGCAGGATCCGCAGCGTCGTCAGGATCAGACCGCTCCGGTCCATGGACCGCCTGGCCGGCGGAGGTGTCAACGTGGTGGTCTCCGCCCTGGTCATGTCGATGCTGGCCTTCAGCATCGGTGCCCTCGGCGTTCCGTTCGTCTCGCAGCCGCTCGCCGAGTCCAAGGTGATCCGCTTCATCGACGGCGTGACCCCCGTACCGCTGAAAACGTCGATGGCCCAGCTGCGGTCCGCCGTGATCGGCGAGGGCATCCCGACCCTGTTCGAGGGGATCGGCCAGGGCCAGCCGGTGGCCGTCCCGGATGCCAGCACCGACACCCCGGCCCTGAACAGTGCCGCGGCCTCGGTCCTGAAGATCGCCGGCACCGCCTACCAGTGCGGGCAGAACCAGACCGGAACGGGCTTCGTGGTGTCGCCCGGCCGGGTCGTAACAAACGCCCACGTGGTCGCCGGGGTGTCAGAACCGGTCGTGGAGATCCCCGGCGGCGGCGCCCTGCCCGGGCGCGTGGTGTACTTCGACAGCCAGCATGACCTCGCTGTCGTGGCCGTGGACGGTCTCCGCTCCGCCCCGCTGCCCCTGGGTTCCGACCTGCCCGCCGGCAGCCCGGCCGCGTTTGCCGGCTACCCCCACGGCGGCCCGTTCCAGTCCAAGCCCGCCACGGTCCAGGACATCTCGACGGTGCTGGTCCCGGACATCTATGGCAACAACGCCGCGGCGGAGGACGTGTACCGGATCGCCGGGGATGTCCAGCCGGGCAACTCGGGTGGCCCGCTGCTGACCACCGACGGCCAGGTCGCGGGAGTGGTCTTCGCCAAGTCCACGGGGGAATCCTCGCTCGGTTACGCCATCACCATGACGGATCTGGGACCGGTGGCCGCCCGGGCCGCGGGCCTCGGCGATGCTGTCTCCCCGGGCCAGTGCATCCAGAAATAGCAGAGATCGAATAGCGGAGATCGCGGAACCGGCCCGGCACATCTGGGCAGCCGGCTAAAGCCATTCCAGGCTCTGGCCGTGCGGGCCGGTGATCGCCGTGGGCTTCCCGTTGTGCAGCAGCAGGAATCGGCCGCGGAGCCGGGAATCGTCCATTTCGGGGACCACGCTGGAGCCATCCGCCTGGATGATCACGGTGTGCCCCTCGTTGGAGAGCCACTGGCAGCCGCGTTCAACGGCGAGCCGGGACATGGTGCTGCGGAACCGCTCCCGGGCCTCCGCATCGAGGTAGGCCATCACCGCGCTGTGGAAGACCACCAGCGTGGCGTCGGCCGGCGCCTGCGCGGCCAGGGCCGGGAGCCGGTCGTTGAGGTCCCCGGCCACCAGGAGCGGCGGATCCGCCCGGGCGATCGCGATCGCCCGGCGCAGCCGTTCGCGGCGGAAGTCCTGCTCCGGCCAGATCAGCGCTTCCAGCCAGGCGACGTCGTCGGGGTCGCGGACATCGAGCGGGTTGAGGTCGATCCCCGCACGCCACACCACCCGCGGGAGTTCGGCCGGGAGCGGCACCGGGCCGGTGAAGGCGCAGTCCAGGACCGGGTAACTGCCGGGAGCAGCGCCGGCCGGGGCCAGCCGGGTGACCCCGGCGCCGGCGTCGTACGCGTAGCCGTAGCGGTCCGGGAAGAGCGCGAGCCCGGCGGACGCCCCGACCTCAAGCAGCGCCAGCGGTCGCCCGCCGGCGGCGGCGATCCGCGCCAGGGACGGCAGCAGGGCGGCGCAGCGCCCGGCCTCATTGGTCTGGGTGGCCCGGGTGAGCACGGTCCGCGAGACGTCGTCCCAGCGTGCGTCCAGGAACGCCCGGAAGTCCGGGTAGGGGCTGATCCGCGCGCCGAGGAACCGTGCGGCCGCGAGCAGCAGCAGGGGCTGGCGTTTGTTGTACGGCCACTCGTCGATCCGCCGGACCAGCCCCGGGTCATCCGCGATGCCCACCGACCACTCCGCGTAACACTCGGAATTGCCCGGCGCGTCGACGGTGCCGAAGTGCCGGTACCACCGGGCAGTGGCGGACTCCGCACCGCCTGATTCCGCCCCGTCTGTTTCCATAACGCCCGGTTCCCCGGTGGACGGTGTCCCTGCAGACGGTGTCCCGGAGCCGGGGCCAGCGGAGGACATGCTCAGTCGCCGCTGGCCTGCAGCCCGGCGAGGTACTCGACGGCGAACCGGTAGCCCAGGATCCCTGCGCCGGCAATCACTGCCTTGCTGACGTCCGAGAGGTACGAATGGTGCCGGAACTCCTCGCGGGCATGGACATTCGTGATGTGGACCTCGACGGCGGGCAGCTGCACCGCGGAGATGGCGTCCCGGATGGCGACCGAGGTGTGGGTGTACGCCCCGGCGTTGATGACGATGCCGAGGGCCCTGCCGCGGGCGGCATGGATGGCGTCCACGAGGGCACCCTCGTGGTTCGACTGGAAGCACTCGACGTCGAGACCGTGCGCCGCGCCGGTGTCCGTGGCGAGCTGTTCGACGTCGGCCAGGGTGGCGGTGCCGTATTTCTCGGGTTCGCGGGTGCCGAGCAGGTTCAGGTTGGGTCCGTTGAGGACCAGGATGGTGCCGCGGCCGGCGCCGGCGGGGGTGGCTTCGCTCATGCCTGACAATGTATCGCGTTGCGTTGCGGGCTGCCGCCCGGCCGGCGGAAAGGGCGCGCAGATGACGGCCCGGGCAGCGGCCAGCCGGCTCTGGCCCGCACCGGCCCGCCTGCCTAGACTGAAAGGACCATCGTGCGGAGCTCCCGTACCGGTCAGCCCGCGCGGAAAGCCCGATCTCGGAGCACATCATGCGCAACATTCATGCAGGAAAATCAATCCGCCGCGTGGCCGTGGGCATGCTCGCCGTTGCGGCCTTCCTCGTGCCGGCGCCACTGGCCACCGCCGCCCGGGCGGACCCGGCGGGCCGGGATGACCGGCCCCCGGTGATCAGGCTCCCCGGTGCCACCGGCGCTGAAGGCATCGCCGCCGGGGACGGCAGCACGTTTTTCGCCGGCGACCTGCTCAACGGGAATATCTTCCGGGGCGACATCGACAAAGGCAAGGCCAAACTGTTCATCACGGCGCCGGAAGGCCGGGCAGCCGCCGGCATGAAGGTGGACCGCGAAAACGGCCTGCTCTTCGTCGCCGGCGGTGCCACCGGCCAGGCCTACGTTTATGACCTGGAGACGAAGAAAACCGTGACAGTTTACGATCTGGCGCCGGCCGGTGCCAGCTTCATCAACGACGTCACCGTGACCCATGACGGCGCGTGGTTCACCAACTCCCGCGCCGGTGAGCTCTACCGGATCCCGATCGGCCGCGACGGGAAACCCGGCGCGGCCCGGACCCTGGCGCTCGAGGCACCCGCCGGCACCGTGGGCGAGGGGTTCAACCTCAACGGCATCGCCGCCGCCAAGGATGGCCACCGGCTGATCGTCGCCCACACGGGCAATGGCGCCCTGTACAGCGTGGACCCGGACGACGGGTCGAACAGGCTGATCGGCGTCACCGACTCCTCCGGGGCCCCGGTCACCCTGGCGAATGTCGACGGCATCATCCTTCGTGACAACACCCTGTGGGCGGTGCAGAACTTCACCAACCAGGTCAGCCGGATCGAACTGAACGGCTCGCTGCGCAGCGGCGAGGTGCAGGAAGTCATCACCAGCGGGAACTTCGACGTCCCGACGACGGCGGCACTGTTCGGCAACACTCTGGCCCTGGTCAACGCGAAATTCTCAACCCCCGCAGCGACCAGTTTCGAGGTGGTCCTCGTCAGGGCCTGCAACGGCGGCTGAGGCCCGAACGCACCCTGTTGTACGGTTGCGCCCGGCAGCTGAGGCCGGGTGCAACCGTACCCGGCGGACCCCGCCGGCCACGGGGCAGGCGGCACGGGTCCCTAACGTGCCGCGAGCCGCTCTATCCGCCGCAGCGCCAGGGCGCACACCGGTAGGTAGGCCGGTGCCCACCACGGGACGGTGAAGGTGACGAGGCAGCCGCCGGGCTGCGGAACCACCCGGTGGCCGGTGGCCGGGACCCCCGCCACGGACCAGGACCAGTAGCGTCCGGGCTCAAACGCGGTCACTGTGTAGGGCAGCGACGCACCCAGGACCGTGCGGACCTTGCCCTGGCTGCCGAGCCCAAAAACGCTGGGTGCGGTCCCGGTGGCGGGTGCGGGTCCAGCTGCGGGTCGGACGACTGGCCCGGTCCCGGTAGCGGGTTCTGCTCCGGTGGTGGGTCCTGCCGGGCTTGCGGCCGCGGCCGGCTCCACGCCGGTGATCGAGGGCCCCCAGGACGGCCACTTTCCGGTATCGGTGAGCAGGGCCCAGGCGTCCTCCGCGGGCGCGGCGATCCGGCGCGACACGGAGAAGGTCATCTGGGCAGTCCGAGGACGGCCAGCGCGGCCCGGTGGCCGCTGACGAGCGCACCGTTGATGGACGCCGTTTCCCGGTGATCGCCGCAGATGATCATTCCGGACGGGCCCTCCAGCGGCTGCCGGGGCCGCAGCGGCGGCGGTTGCAGGGGCAGGGCGTGCGGGATCTCGTGCCTCGCCACCAGCTCCCAGCCGGCCGTGGAGGAGCGGAAAAGGTCCGCGGCGTGGCGGCGGACGTCGCCGTCAGTGGGGACCGGCCGGCCCCGGCCCAATAGTGCGGAGGTCTGGATCAGATGCCGCCCGGCGGGGGCGTAGCTCGGTGCCGCGTTGGAAATGACTGCGGCGTTGACCAGCGGCCCGCCCGGGTGCGCGCGGCCGTCGACGTGGAGCATGTCCACCCCGCTGGGCGCCGAGTCGGACGCGAACCAGTGCGTCAGCACGCCCTTCATGGCCGGGACGTCGCCGCGGGCCAGCCTGGCCGCGCCGACCGGATCGGCGGCGAGGACGACGTGGCGGGCCCGGATCCTGGCATCCCGGGCGGCGACCAGGGTCGCGTCGTTGTCCGGAGTGATCGATTCCACCCGGGTCGAGGTACGGACCGGGGTGGTGAGGGTCTGCGCCAGTTGCCGGGGGAGGGCCTGCATGCCGTCGCGCGGCAATCCCGGCACCCCGGTCGCGAAGACCCGTACAAGCTGCAGCGCGAATTCGTTGGAGGTGCTGCCCTCATCCTCCAGCAGGACTCCGGCGAGGAACTGGTCCACTGCCCTGCGCAGTGCGCCGGAGCATCCGGCCCGGTCCAGGGCCTCCCGCAGCGGGACGTCGGCGCCGGGATGCCGCAGGCGCCGGGCGAACGCCGGGGCGGCCCACCGCAGCAGCCCCGTGACAGCGCGGGGATCGAGCAGTCCGCTGCGCAGGGTCTGCAGGATCAGTCCGGGCTCGCGCACGGGGTGGGCGAGGACCGCGACGGAGTCCTGCCGGCGGACCCGGAGGCCGGCGCCGAACGGCTGCAGCGCCAGGGCGTCGACGTCGACCCAGCGGCGGACCGCCGGGTACGCGGGATTAAGCACCTGAAAGCCGCGGTCCACGAGGAAGCCGTCGATCCGGTCGGTCCGAATCCTGCCTCCAACATCGTCGGAGGCTTCCCACACCAGCACCTCGCGCCCGGCGGCCTGCAGCTCCCGGGCACACTGCAACCCGGCCAGGCCGGCGCCAATGACGAGGACGTCGCAGGCGTCCGTCACCGCCGCAACGTTCCGTCCTGGACGGCCCGGACCGGGTGCGTGCTCACTTTCTCAGTGAGTTCGCGATCTGGGCCATGACGGTGTTGTCGGCCAGGGTGGTGGCGTCGCCCACTTCGCGTCCTTCCGCGACGTCCTTGAGCAGGCGGCGCATGATCTTGCCGGAGCGGGTCTTGGGCAGCTCGGGCACCACGAGGATGGTCTTGGGCTTGGCGATCGGCCCGATCTCCTTGCTGACGTGGTTCCGGAGTTCCTGCACGATCGCGTCCCCGGTGTCCACGGCGTCGCCGCGCAGGATCACGAAGGCGACGACCGACTGGCCCGTGGTCTCGTCCGCGGCGCCCACGACGGCGGCCTCGGCGACGGCGGGGTGCGAGACGAGCGCGGATTCGATTTCGGCGGTGGAGAGGCGGTGGCCGGAAATGTTCATCACGTCATCGACCCGGCCGAGCAGCCAGATGTCGCCGTCCTCGTCCTTCTTGGCGCCGTCCCCGGCGAAGTACATGGTCTCGAAGCGGGACCAGTAGGTTTCCTTGAAGCGCTCCGGGTCGTTCCAGATGCCGCGCAGCATGGCCGGCCACGGCTCGCGGATCACGAGGTAGCCGCCGGAGCCGTTGGGCACCGACTCGCCGGCCTCGTCCACGACGTCCACGGCGATGCCGGGCAGCGGGACCTGTGCGGAGCCGGGCTTGGTGGCCGTCACCCCGGGCAGCGGGGCGATCATCTGCGCGCCGGTTTCGGTCTGCCACCAGGTGTCCACGATCGGGGCGGGGTTTTCCTTCCGCTCCCCGTTCTTGCCGGCGTTGCCGCCGATGACCTCGCGGTACCACATCCACGCTTCGGGGTTGATGGGTTCGCCGACGGAGCCCAGGACGCGGATCGAGGAGAGGTCCGACTTCGCGGGGATTTCCTTGCCCCACTTCATGAACGTCCGGATGGCGGTGGGGGCGGTATAGAGGATGGAGACCTTGTACTTCTCCACGATCTCCCACCAGCGGCCCTGGTGCGGGGAATCCGGGGTGCCTTCGTACATCACCTGGGTGGCGCCGTTGAGGAGCGGGGCGTAGGCGACGTAGGAGTGCCCGGTGATCCAGCCGACGTCGGCCGTGCACCAGTAGACGTCCGTTTCCGGTTTGAGGTCGAAGACGGCCTTGTGCGTGTAGGCGGTCTGGGTGAGGTAGCCGCCGGTGGTGTGCAGGATGCCCTTGGGCTTGCCGGTGGTGCCGGAGGTGTAAAGGATGAAGAGCGGGTGCTCGGAGTCATGCCCGACGGCGGTGTGCTCGGCGGAGGCGGTCTCGACCGTGTCGGCCCACCAGTGGTCCCGGCCCTCGTGCCAGTCGACGTCCTGGCCGTTGCGCTTGACGACGACGACGTTCTGCACGGTGTGCCCGTCGTGGGCCAGGGCCTCGTCGACGGCGGGCTTGAGCGCGCTGGGCTTGCCGCGGCGGTAGGTGCCGTCCGCGGTGACGACCAGCTTGGCCTCGGCGTCGTCGATCCGGGAGCGGAGCGCCTCGGCTGAGAAGCCGCCGAAGACCACTGAGTGGATGGCGCCGATCCGGGCGCAGGCCAGCAGCGTAATGACGGCCTCGGGAATCATCGGCAGGTACACGGCCACGCGGTCACCCTTGGCGACGCCGAGGGACTCGAAGGCGTTGGCGGCCCGCTTGACCTCGTCGGTGAGCTGGGCGTAGGTGTAGGTGCGGGTATCGCCGGGTTCGCCTTCGAAGTAGATGGCGACGCGGTCCCCGTGGCCGGCCTCGACGTGGCGGTCCAGCGCGTTGTACGCCGCGTTGACCTCGCCCCCGACAAACCACTTCGCAAACGGAGGGTTGGACCAGTCCAGGGCCTGCGTGAAGTCCTTGCTCCAGCTCAGCATTTCGCGGGCCTGTTTCGCCCAGAAGGCGGGCCGGTCGGCGTCGGCCTCGGCGTACTCTGCGGCGGTGACCACCGCGTTGGCGGCGAACTCGGGGGAAGGGGCGAACTTGCGGTTCTCCTGCGACAGGTTTTCGAAGGCATCGCGCTGGGGAGCCTGCGTCGTCGTGGAGCCGGGTGTCTGCTGGGACATGGTGAACCTCATCATTGATCGATCCGTGCTGCGCGGAGCGTCCGTTCCGCCGCAGCACCGGGCCGCTTGCGCGTCCTCGGGCGTCGGCTGGTCACGGGCGTACCGCAAAGAGCTGTTCCGAAATACACACTAACGCCTGTGCCGGGTCTGACGTGTGCCGCGTCACACAGTGAACCGTGAGCGGTGTTTGTTAAGCGCCGAATGGCGGCGGGACGGCCTGCGAGGGCGCCGGCGCGGGCCGATTCCGTGCCCCCGTGCCCGGCTTGTCAGCTAGTGATCGGCCAGCCACTTGACTAGGCTGAGATGAAGTTGTGACATCCGATGGAGGCGACGGGACCGCCCGCGGTCCCTGCTCGGCCTGCTGTTAGACGGTGCTGTCCAGAGTGCCGCCATGCTAAGGAGAACCGAATGAACGAGCAAGCAAACGGGCAGCTGAAGCTGCCCGCCCAAAGCCAGGGCAACGGTACGGCCGACCGGCCTGCCGGCTACGGGGAAGCACCCCGTTTCACGGTGGACAAGGCAGGGCGCAAGAAGGCCGGCACCAAGAACGAGGCGGTCCTCGGACCCTTCACCATCCGCGACCTCACGGTGTTCGGCTCGACGCTGATCCTCTTTGTTGCCTCGCTGATCCCGATGTTTGCCGTCCGGTACAACCTGTGGAACCTGGGCAGCCTGTTCTTCCTGGGCCTCGGGATCCTGCTGCCCGTGGTCGTCACCGCCCTGTTCGTGGCGCGCCGGCTCAGCCCCGCAACGAAGCTCCGGATCGGCTCCCTGTCGGTGGACCAGTTCGCCTCCGTCGTGGCGTCCTTCTCTGTCGCGTTCTTCTTCCTGGCCGTGGCAGGAGCCTACATCCCCAGCATGTTGCTGGCCCTCGTCGGCGCCCTCGGGCTGCTCTCGGCCACCGTGCTGGGCCGCCTGGTCCCCTTTTTCGCGGGTGATTTCCTGGACCGCGCAGAGGTCCCGGCCCACATCGTGGCCCGCGAGTCGGCAGTCCCCGTCCGCAAGCCCCGCGCCCCCAAGGCACCGAAGGAGGCCAAGGACGAGCACGCGCCGAAGGCCGCTGGCACCAGTGCTGTCGCCGGCTGGGCGAAACGGATGACCTCGGGCGGGCACGCCGGCGCCGCCGGCGCAGGCCCAGCGGGCGCCCCCGGAGCGGTGCCTGCAGCAGCAGGCACCGCTCCGGCAGCAGGCTCCGCTCCGGCCCACGGCGCCGCCGGGGCCGTGGGCGCCGCTTCTGCCGCTGCCTCCGCCGCTGGCCCTGCGGTTTCGACGCCGGCCGCGGCCCCCGAAGCGCAGGACCGCACCGCCGCGCCGACCCCGGTCGTCAGTTCCCCGGAAACCCGGATCACGGGCATCGTGCCCGCCGCGTCCGGGCCGGCGGCACCGTCCGCCGCTGAGCAGACCCAGGCGGCGGCCGCCGCGCCCACTGCCGTGACTGCCCCCGCCGAAAAAGCATCTGCCGAAGCAGCCTCTGCCGGGAAATCCGCCGCCGCCGGGCAGGTCCCGGAGGCGCAGGTCCGGGCCGCCGCGGCGGCCGAGGAAACCCGCGCCGCGGAAGTTCCCGCGGCCTCGGGCAACATGGCCCCCACCACCGTGAACCCGCAGGTGCGCAAGCACGAGCCGATCGGCGCCACCGTCGACCCTGCGAGCCGCCCGGAGGAACATGAGGTCCACGTCGTCCATGAGGCATTCTGGTTCGCCGTCGCCCAGCCCCGCACCGCCGTAGACGAGCACAGCGGCGCACCGGCCTTCGTGATTGAGCCAGGCGGCTGGGTGCTCGCCCTGGAGGACCGGGGACACGAGTTCCTGGTCCAGCACACTGACGGCCGCGTGGGGCTGCTCCGCGACCTCAGCAACATCGAACGCGGTTAGCCAGCCCCGGTGTCCACCGAGTCCAGCAACCCGGCCCCCGGCAACGCCGCGCCCGGCCTCACAAACGCGGGTCCCGCAGACCTGCGTCCCAAGAATGCCGGCCCGAAAAGTGCCGGCCCGCGGGCGGCGGGGGAGTCGCTGCTGGGCCTGAAACGCCGTGCCCGCCGGATCAACAAGGCGCTTGCGGAACAGTACCCATATGCGCACGCGGAACTCGATTTCCGCAGTCCGTTCGAGCTCATGGTCGCCACGGTGCTGTCCGCGCAGACCACGGACGTGACCGTCAACCAGATCACGCCCCTGCTGTTCGCCCGCTACCCGGACGCGCGGAGCATGGCGGAGGCGGACCCGGCGGAGGTGGAGGCCATTATCAAGCCCACCGGGTTCTTCCGGGCCAAGACCCGGAACCTGATGGCGCTGTGCAACCGGCTCGTGGATGAGTACGACGGCGAGGTGCCCGGCCGGCTGGCCGATCTGGTGACGCTTCCCGGCGTCGGGCGGAAGACCGCGAACGTGGTGCTCGGGAACGCGTTCGGTGTCCCCGGGATCACGGTGGACACCCATTTCGGCCGGCTCGCCCGCCGCTTTGGCTGGACGGAGTCCGATGACCCGGTCCGGATCGAGTCCGACGTCGCGGAACTGTTCGAACCCCGGGACTGGACCATGCTCTCGCACCGGGTGGTGTTCCACGGCCGGCGAGTGTGCCATTCGCGCAAGCCGGCCTGCGGCGCCTGTGCCGTGGCGAACTGGTGCCCGAGCTACGGGATGGGTGAGACGGACCCGCAGAAGGCGAAGAAACTGCTGAAGTACGAACTGGCCCCGGGGCAGGAGGAGTTGCTGTCGCAGCTCCTCGCGGAGACACACCGGGCCGCGGAAATCCGGATGGCATCCCAGAGGAAGCCGTTGTGACGGCCCGCCAGGACCTCATTGATCTGGCGGCCGCGGTGGAGGCCGGAACGGCACCGTCCCCGGACCCGCGCTGGCGCGAACTCGTCGTCGGACCCGGCGAGCGGATCCGCCGGGCGGCCGTGCTGATGCTTTTCGGCTCCCTCGATGACGTCCCGGCGACGTCGGTCAAACTTCTGGCGCCGGCGGATCTGGACGTCCTGCTGCTGCAGCGCGCCCAGACCCTGGATGACCATCCCGGCCAGGTCGCGTTCCCCGGCGGCGGCATCGACCCGGGCGAATCCGTCATCGACGCCGCCCTGCGCGAAGCGGAAGAGGAAACGGGACTGGACCCGGCCGGCGTCGAGGTCCTCGGGGTGATGCCGGAACTGGCCCTTCCCCGCGGGAACTTCCTGGTGACGCCGGTTCTGGGCTGGTGGGCGTCCCAGTCCCCCGTGCGGGTGGTGGACTACGGCGAGTCCGCCCAGGTTTTCCGCGTCCCGGTCCGGGATCTGCTGGACCCGGACAACCGCGTGATGGCCACCGTGACCCGGGCGGGGCAGACGTTCCAGAGCCCTGCCTTTACCGTCAATGACGTCGTGGTCTGGGGCTTTACCGGGATGATCCTCAACCAGCTCTTCGATCAGCTGGGGTGGGCGGTCCCGTGGGACCGCACGAGCCTGCTGGACGTCGATGCCTGGAGCCGGCTCGACGGCTGAGGCGGGAAATCCGGAACCCTCCGGGACTTGTCGACGATCAGCCCGGTCGCCGCGTTCTCCCGCACGGCGGTGATGCCCGCGGCTGCGCCCTTGATCGTGTTGAACAGTGGTGAAACGGCGACCACCGTGCCGTCGGGTGCCGTGAGCTTGAAGAAGTACTTCTTCCCGCCGGCCTCGGCGATCTCAAAAATGCCAGCCAATATGCTGCCTTCCCAGAAAACTATGCGTCATTGCATGGCCGGCGGATTGTCGGATCACTGACCGGCCTTTTCGAGGGTAACTGCCGACACGCGCGGCGCACAACGCTACCGGCGGGTACGTTACGGCAGGCGGCCCGGAGGGCTATTTGGCGTTGTCGTAGGAGTCCACGACGGCGACACTCACCGGGAATTCCACCGGGATCCTGCCGAACAGCAGCTCCTTGGCGGCGTTCGCTGCTTCCTCGATGACCCGGACGCAGTCGGCCACCCGGTCCTCGGGGCAGTGGACCATGACTTCGTCGTGCAGGAAGAAAACCAGATCCCCGGCGGGGGTGCCGTCCGCACGCAGGGCGCGCAGCCGGCGTCGCAGTTCTGCCAGCCAGCAGGCCGCCCAGTCCGCCGCGGATCCCTGAACCACGAAGTTGCGAGTGAAGCGGCCGCGCGAGCGGGCGATCGAGTCGGCTCGGCGCTGTTCCTCGGCGCTGGTCGACTGCTGGCTTTGCAGCCAGCGGTCGGACGGCGGCGGGCTGCTGCGGCCCAGCCGTGACGTGACGGTCCTGCCGGCCTCGCCGTCGCGGGCGGCCTGTTCAACGAAGCCGACCGCACGCGGATACGTGCGGGTCAGCTGCGGCATCAGCCGGCCCGACTCGCCGGTCGTTGCCCCGTAGATCGCGCCGAGCAGCGCCACCTTCGCTTTGGCGCGGTCGCCGCCGAAGCCCTGCGCCGCGATGCCGGCATACAGGTCCTTGTCGCGCGCGGCTTCGGCCATCTTGGAATCCTGCGCCAGTGCCACGAGCACCCGGGGCTCAAGTTGCGAGGCGTCGGCGACGATCAGCTTGTGACCCGGATCGGCATGCACGGCGCCGCGGATCTGGCGCGGAATCTGGAGCGCCCCGCCGCCGCGGGAAGCCCAGCGGCCGGAGACCACCCCGCCCACCACATACTCCGGCTGGAACCGGCCGTTCTTCACCCACGCATCCAGCCACACCCACCCGTTGGCGGCGTGCAGGCGGGACAGCTTCTTGAACGCCAGCAGCGGCTCGATCGCCGGGTGGCTGGATTCCTTCAGTTCCCACTGCCGGGTGGTCTTCACCTCGATGCCGTTCCGGTGCAGGGCGCGCATGAGCTCCTGCGGTGAATCCGGGTTCAGCGAGGGGGAATTCAGCAGCTGCCGCAGCTCGGCGGTAAGCGCCTCCAGCTTGGCCGGACGGTGGCCCAGGGGCGGCCGGGGGCCGAGGTAATCCACCAGGATCCGCTCATGCAGTTCCTCGCGCCACGGCACGCCGGTGTGCTGCATTTCCGCTGCGATCATGGCACCGGCGGATTCGGCCGCGAGCAGCAGCTGGAGGCGCTGCTTGCGGTTGTCGCCGTGGCGTTCGACGCCGGGGCCGCCCGCCTGGCTGAGGGCCTCCTGCTGCGCGGCGTATTCCGTGCGGAGGTCTTCGGGGCTGTGGCGGGGCGTGCCGCGCATGCCGGGATCATCAAACAGTGCGCCCTGGTCAGCCGGCGGGGGAGGAGGCTGCAGCGCCCGCGGCGGCTGCAGCTCATCGTCCTGGGTCAGTTTTTCCGCGTTCTGCGCGTACGCCGTGTGGGCGGTGAACTCCGAATGCGCCAGGATCGCGCCGCACAGGGTGAGGTCGTAGCAGCGCTCCAGTTCGACGCCGGCAGCGAGCAGCGCGGGGTACCAGTCCTGCGTGCGGTGCCAGATCCAGCGCGGCCGCCGCAGTTCGAGCGCACGCACGACGCCGGCCAGCTCGGCGGCGCCGACGATCCGCGGTACCGGTGTGGCGGGGTGCGGGGTACCGTCCGCAGTGAGTTCCTGAAGGGCTGCGCCGTCAGCGTGGGCGGCGAGCAGCAGGTACATACGGTCAATTCTGCCCTGCGGGCGGCGTTCCCGGGGCCCATGGCCTGCAGTGTCCTTGCCACGTGCTTCTCCACATAGCGGCCGGAGTGGGTTATGGCGGGTTCCGGGGAGGGGAAGACTGGCCGCATGAGCAGGCACCAGCTATCGGGTTCCGGCCCTGGCCCCAGGTCCGGCTTTCTGCCACCGGCCCCTGGCCCGGCCGCCGCGCCGTGGCTGCCGGCGCAGTCGTCGGAGGACCTGCTGGTGACGGGGTCCGAGCTGCTGCGCGGCGAAGTGGAACGCGTCGTGGCGGCGTCCGGCGGCCAGCTGCGCACTGTACTGAACCTCAGGGAGGCGGCGCCGTTTTGGGACCGGGCGCCGGTGGTGCTGATCGGCAGCGACCTCGCCGACTTGCCGCCGCGGGGACGTTCGCCGGCCGTCCTGGTCGGCCTCAACGGCGACGGCGACGGACTCTGGCACCTGGCGGCCGCCATAGGTGCTGAACGGGTCGCGGTGTTGCCCGACGCCGCGTCCTGGCTCGCCGAGTACCTCAGCCGCTCCCGCGCTCCCGAGTCCGGCGGGACAGTCCTCGGGATTGTCGGGGGGTGCGGCGGCGCGGGGGCCAGCACGGCCGCGGTCTGGCTCGCCCAGGCCGCCGCCCGGGAGGGACTGCGGGTGCTGCTGGTGGACGGTGACCCGTGGGGCGGGGGCCTGGAGCTGGCGCTCGCGGCCGAGGACATGCCCGGCCTCCGCTGGCAGGATCTGGCCGACGCCAGCGGCACGATCGATCCCCGCCAGCTCGCCGATTCCCTGCCCGTGGCCGGCGGGTTCCCGTTCCTTTCCTGGCCCGGGACCAAGGAGTGCCACAGCGCAGTGGACCAGGCAGTCGTGGCCGGTGTGCTGGACGCCGCCCGGCGCGGCTACGAGCTCGTCCTGGTGGACATCGGCCGGGCCCGGGAAGCCCTGCGGGCTTTCGCCTGGGACTGCGACCGCATCGTTGTCGTGGCGCCCGCGCTGCTGCGGGCGGCTGTGGCGACGGCCCGGCTCCTGCAGGACCTTCCTGCGGTGGAGACCGTGCTCGTGGTGCGGGGCAAACCCGGGGCCGCGCTGGACGCTGAGCTGATTGCCGCGTCCGTCGGGTTGCCGCTGGCCGGCACCATGCCCGACGTCAGGCGCGCCGCGGCCGCCACCGAGCTCGGGCGCCTGCTGGATACCGGGCGGCAGCGCAAGGTGCGGCGGTTTGCCGGAATGGTGCTGGACTTCGGGGCAGGAGCCACCGGTTGAGCGCCCATTCGGCGCCGGGGCCCCCGGATTGCGGCGGAAGCCCGGGCGCCGCGCGGTACCGGCCCCCTGACCGCGCCTCCGTGGACGCGCGGTTGCTGGAATCCGTCCGCGAATCCGTGATGTCCGACGCCGGGCCGGTGACCCCGTCCCGCGTGGCAGCCGCCGTGCAAGCGAGTGGACGCCTGCTGGGGACGGCGGGCGCCCTGGCCGCGGTCGAGGGGATCAGCGCGGAACTGAGCGGACTCGGACCCCTGCAGGTCCTGGTCCGGGACCCGGCCGTGACGGACATCTTTGTCAACGGCCCGGGCTCTGTCTGGCTGGACCGCGGCGGCGGACTGGAGAGGGCGCCGGTGGTGTTCTCCGGCGAAACGCAGGTCCGGGCGCTGGCGGCGCGGCTGGTGTCGGCCGGCGGGAGGCGCCTGGACGATGCCTCGCCCTGCGTCGATGTCAGGCTCGACGGCGGCTTCCGGGTCCATGCTGTGCTGCCGCCGATCTCCACGGCGGGGACACTCCTGAGTGTCAGGATCCGGCGTGAACGGGTCTTCTCGATGGAAGAGCTCAGGCAGAACGGGATGTTCGGGTCACTGGTGCAGTCCGTGCTGGAACGGATGGTGGAACACCGTTTGAGTTTCCTGATCAGCGGAGCCACCGGGTCCGGGAAGACCACGCTGCTGGCCACGCTGCTGGGCCTGTGTTCGCCGGGCGAGCGGCTGGTCCTGATTGAGGACGCCGCGGAGCTCAACCCGGTTCACCCGCACGTCGTGTCGCTAGAGGCGCGGCACGGAAACCTTGAAGGCGGCGGGGTGGTGGATTTGGGCGAGCTCGTGCGGCAGTCCCTGAGGATGCGGCCGGACCGGCTGGTCGTGGGGGAGTGCCGGGGTGCTGAAGTGCGCGAGCTGCTGGCCGCCATGAATACCGGCCACAGCGGAGGCGGCGGAACCATTCACGCCAACACCGCGGCCGACGTGCCCGCACGGTTAACGGCGCTGGGTGCGCTTGCCGGACTGGGTCAGGACGCGGTCCGCCTGCAGGCAGCCAGCGCGCTCGACGCAGTGGTCCACGTGGAAAGGATGAACGGTAGTCGCACCGTGGCCTGCATCGGTGTGCTGGAAGGCGGCCCCGCGGGCCTGGTCGTCAGCTGCGCACTGGACATTTGCGGCGGTGCCGTCCGTTGCGGGCCGGCCTGGCCCGGGTTGGCGGGCCGTCTCGGATTGGACCCGGCCGGAGCGGGCACTGCATGACAGCCCTGCTCATTGGCGTCCTGGCGCTCGCCGTGGTTTTGGCGCTCTCGCCGCCACGGACCCCGCGCCGCCGGATTCGCGCGGCGTTCGCCGCAGCACAAGTTGTGCCAGCCGAGGGCACCCGGGCGGAATCCGGCAGGCTGCCCGGATGGCGGAGCCGGAACGCGCCCACAGTTTCGATGACCCTGCTCGTGCAGCAGATGGCGGCATTGCTGAAGGGTGGCCGCGCTCCGGCGCGGTTGTGGGATGAGCTGTGGCTCCTGCACGGGGGCGGCCCGTCCGGCTCCCTGCACGCGGGCGGCCCCTCCGGCCGGAGCCCGGGGCTGGCACCGGGATCCGTGCGGATGCTCGCTGCAGCCCGCGCGGCAGCGATGCGCGGGTCCCCGGTCGCGGCGGCGATCCGTTCCGGGGGCACGGCCCTGTCCGGCGGACCGGGCGCCCGGCTGACCAGGGACAGTGGCGCAGGGCAGGGTCTGCGCGAACATCGCGTCTGGTGTCAGCTCGCGGCGTGCTTCGACGTTGCCGAGGCCAGCGGCTGCCCGCTGGCAGAGGTGTTGACCCGCTTCGCAGCCCAGCTCGAGGCCGAGGACGACGCCGAGGCGGCCAGACAGACGGCGTTGGCCGGGCCCCGCGCGACCGTACGGCTGCTGACCTGGCTGCCGTTTCTGGGCCTGGGTCTGGGCACGCTGCTGGGCGTGGATCCTGTCGAGGTCCTGCTGGGGACCCCTCTCGGCGTGGCGGCGCTCGCGGCGGGTCTTGCGCTGACCGCGGCAGGCCGGATCTGGTCAGCGCGGCTCGTCCGCGCGGCTGCCGGGCTTCACTCATGACAGCCGATGCGGCTGGCCTGTCGGTGCTTGCGATTCTGGCGGTCGCTGCTGTGACGGCGCTGTCAGAGCGTGGGCTGTCCCGGCGGAGACTCCGACGCCAGCTGCCCCCTGTCCTGGGCGCCGGAAACTCAGACCGCTCAAGTTCCGGCCGCACGCCGGCCGGGGAAGCCGGCGGTCCCGGCATCGGCGACGCGGCAATGATGCTGGAACTTATCGGCGCGATGCTGGACGCGGGAGCCGGGCTTGGCCGTGCACTGGCTCTGGTGGCCGAACTCGCCGGGCCGGACGTCCGTGGCCCGCTGCGGCCGGTCGTCGCGGCGCTCGCCATAGGCGCGGATTGGGAAACGGCCTGGCGCGGTTCCGACGTCCGGTCGCCGGAACTTCTCGCCCTCCGCCAGGCGCTGGGATTCGCAGCGCTCACCGGCGCCCCGTCCTCGGCGATCCTCTTCGCCCAGGCGGCCCGCATGCGCCGCGAGCGATTCCGGTCCGCGGAGAAACAGGCCGCGGCCCTGGGCGTGAAGCTCGTTGTGCCGCTGGGCCTGTGTTCGCTGCCTGCCTTCATCTGCCTGGGAGTCGTTCCGGTGCTGCTGGCCATGCTGCCGGGCTGACGCCGTGGGTGGACGGCGGTGCTGGGGGAGCCTTCCTCCACAGTCCCCATTGGGGGCAGTTTTCCACTTGGCCGGGAAACCGCCTTACCTGGCGCCGCGCCGGCCGGAAGAGTCTAGGGACAGCCGGCGGTCCTGCCGGCACCCAGGGAAAGGGAAGTCCATGTCAGTCCAACACAACGTGCCCGTCGGCACCCGGAGGGCCCAGCACGCCCAGCACGCCCAGCACATCCAAAACCTCCGCTCCCAGACGGACGGCGCAGAGATCCGGGAGATCTATCCGGGGGCGGCCGCTGCCGAGCCGTTCCGGGCGCGACGTCGCAGAAAGCTGTTCGGCTCCGAGCGGGGGATGGCGACGGCCGAGTACGCCATTGCCACGCTCGCCGCGGTGGGGTTTGCCGGCATCCTCGTCTTTATCATGCGCAGTGACGAGGTCCGGGGTTTTCTGCTGAACCTCATCCGCACGGCGCTCGCCTTGCCATGAACCGCGGATGGCCGGCCGGAGGCGTGAACCGGGCAGGCGCGTCCCCTCGGGCGGGCGCGCCTGCGCGGCGGTGGCAGGTCGGTCGCTCCGATACGGGCCGCGGGGCCGTCACGGCTGAGTTCGCGGTGGCGCTGCCCGCCGTTATGCTCCTGCTGGCGCTGCTGCTGGCCGGCTCAGCGGCGGGGGTCACCCAGCTGCGGCTGGAGGAGGCCGCGCGGGCCGGCGCCCGCGCCCTGGCCCGGGGCGAGGACGCCGGCGCAGTGGGCGCCATCGTCCGGCGGCTCGCGGGTGACTCGGCGGCATCTGCCGTGGCGTCCGAGGGCGAATGGCTCAGCGTAACGGTCTCCGGCAGGGTTCCCGGCGCCGTCGGTTCGCTTCTTCCCTGGACACTCTCGGCCCGCGCCTGGACCCGGGGCGAAACGTCCGGCCCGTCAGCCGCGGCCGGGGTAATCCGGACGTGGCGCTGCCAGCTGCAGAGTCTCGCCGCGTGAGCGGGCAGCCTTCGTGGGTGCACGCCGCGTGCGCCCAGCCGGAATGGCCGGGGTGTTCGGCGCAGTGCGAGCAGCCGCAGCACCTCGAACACACGGAGTCCCCGCCGCACTTTGAGCGGCTGAACCACCCGGAGCACCCGGAGCGCGGCGCCGGGACCGTCCTTGCGCTCGGGCTGGGGCTGCTGGTCGTCCTGGCAGCGGTCCTGATCGCGTTGCTGGCCCAGTCGGCAGCAATGGCAACCCGCGCGGCGGCAGCCGCTGATCTGGCGGCCCTTGCTGCCGCGGATGCTGCCCGGGGAATTATCCCGGGAGACCCCTGCGACGTCGCGGCCGACGTCGCACGCCGGAACAAGGCCAGGGTTCTCAGCTGCTCCGAGGGCGCCGGCAGCACGGTCCAGGTCCGCACGGAGCTTGAGGTCCGCAGCCCCGTGGGCCGGGCCACCGGGCTGGCCAGGGCGGGGCCGCCCCCGTAAGCCGGTGGCCGCAGCGGGGACTACGCCTGCAGCGGTGTCGCGGCCTGGTCCGGCTGCCCGGTGCGCATCCGGTCCGTCGCGTCCTTGAGCAGCACGTCGATGAGGGTTACGGCAGCGTCCTTGTCGAGGGGGTTGTTCTTGTTGCCGCACTTGGGCGACTGCACGCAGGACGGGCAGCCGGACTCGCATTCGCAGGCCTTGATCGCGTCACGGGTGGCGGCGAGCCAGACCCGGGCCTTGTCGTAGCCGCGCTCGGCGAAGCCCGCGCCGCCGGGGTGGCCGTCGTAGACAAAAATGGTCGGCACGCCGGTGTCGGCGTGGATGGCGGTGGAGACGCCGCCGATGTCCCAGCGGTCGCTGGAGGCAACCAGCGGAAGGAGACCGATCGCCGCGTGCTCCGCGGCGTGCAGGGCACCCGGGAACTGGGCCTCGATCAGCCCCGCGCCGGTCAGCGATCGGTTGTCCATGACAAACCACACCGCTTTGGTGAACAGGTCCCGGGCCCCCAGCTGCAGCGGTTCCTCGCCGAGGATCTCATTCGAGATCAGCGCCTTGCGCTGGAAGGAGACCACCTGCGTTGTCACCTTCACGTCGCCGAAATGCACGGCCACATCGCCCCACTGGGTGGTGCGCTGCGTTTCGAGCACCTCGATCTGGGTCACGTCCCGTGCGGTGGTGTAGTAGTCGGGGTTCGCCCGGCGCACCATCACGCAGTGGTCGTCCTCGTTCAGGTCCTCCACCACGTAGCTCTCGCCCTGGTGGACGTAGATGGCACCCGTGTGGGCCTGATAATGCGTCTGCGGGGAATCCATGGTCCCGAGCAGGGAGCCGGTGTCGGCGTCCACGATGCTCACCGGCCCGCCGCCGTCGGCCCTCAGGTTCACCATAGCCGCGGCGCTTTGCGGGTGGGTCCAGAACCACCCCGCCGGGCGCCGGCGCAGATACCCCTGGGCCACCAGCTGGTCCAGCAATTTCTCGGACGTCGCACCGAAAAGGCCCAGTTCGGCGTGCCCGAGCGGCAGCTCTGCTGCAGCGGCACACAAATGAGGACCCAGCACATAGGGATTGGAGGGATCGAAGACCGTGGCCTCCACCGAGACGTCGAAGATCGCCTCGGGGTGGTTCACGAGGTACGTGTCCAGCGGGTCGTCGCTCGCAACGAAAGCTGCGATGGCATCCTGCCCCGCCCGGCCGGCCCGGCCGATCTGCTGGAACAACGACGCCCGGGTCCCTGGCCAGCCCGCGACGAGCACAGCGTCGAGGCCGGAGATGTCGATCCCCAGCTCCAGGGCGGAGGTGCTGGAGACGCCCAGCAGTTCCCCTGAGCGCAGAGATTTCTCCAGGGCGCGGCGCTCCTCCGGCAGGTAGCCCGAACGATAGGCGGCGACCCGTTGCGGAAGGCTGGGATCGACCTCGTCGAGGAGGCGCTTGGTGATGGAGGCAATGGTCTCGGCGCCGCGCCGGGACTTAATGAACGCAATGGTCCGCACCCGCGAGGAGACCAGGTTGGCCAGCAGGTCCGCGGTTTCCGCCACGGCTGTGCGCCGCTCCTTGGCGCCGTTCTCGCCCCGGACCTCGCTCAGGGCAGGCTCCCAGAACGCGACGGTGGTGGAGCCGTGCGGCGAGGAGTCCTCGGACACGGCACGGACGGGAGCGCCGATGAGCCGGCCGAAGGAGGTCCCGGGCTCGGAAGCCGTGGCCGAGGCCGCGATGAACACCGGCCCGGACCCGTCGGGGCTGTAGTAGGCGCAGATGCGGCGCAGCCGCCGCATCAGATTGGCAACGTGCGACCCGAAGACGCCGCGGTAACTGTGGGCCTCGTCGACGATCACGTAGCGCAGCCGGCGGAAGAACCGAGCCCACCACGCGTGGTTGGGGAGAATCCCGAAATGCAGCATGTCCGGGTTGGCCAGGATGAAGTTCGCGTGGTCCCGGATCCAGCGGCGGGACGCGGGGTCAGTGTCGCCGTCATAGGTCTCGGCCCGGACGGTCGGGAGCTTCAGGGCCCGGATGGCAGCCAGCTGGTCGGCCGCCAGGGCCTTGGTGGGCGAGAGATAGAGGGTGACGGCGCCGTCGTCGTGGATCTTGCCCGGTTCGGCAAGTACCCGCAGCTCGGAGCGGTGGATCGCGTCCAGCGCCGGCAGCTGGTAGGCCAGCGACTTTCCCGAGGCGGTGCCGGTGGCGATCACGACGTGCCCGCCGGCGTGGGCGAGTTCGGCGGCCTGGATCTGGTGGCGGTACGGCTCGTGGATGCCGAGCGAACCGTAGGCGTTCACCACATCGGGGTGGGCCCACTCGGGCCAGGGCGCGTGGACGGCCTGGCGGGCGGGGATGGTGCGCACATGACGGAGCTGTTCCGGGTCCGGGCCGCGGCCCAGCAACGAAATCAGGGAATCATGTGGGTTCACTCGTACATTCTTTCACCCGGCCTCAAATCGCCCGGGGCACAGAACCCGCCGGCACAGACCCCGCCAGCACTCGGCCGCCTGCACTCGGCCGCCGGAACGGAACCCGACGGCACATGACTGCCAGCCTGGACCTGCCAGGGCCTCAGCCCACGGAGAGGTCGGAGCCCTCGTCCGAGGCGGAGAGCATCAGCACATGGCTGACCGTGGTCCAGCCGAGGTGCGAGTACAGCTTTTGCCCGTCGAGGGACGCGAGCAACAGCCCGTTTTCGACGTCGTGCTCGAAAGCCTGGGCGGCCAGGGCCCGCATGATGAAGCTGCCAAGTCCCCGGCGCTTATATCCGGGTTCCGTGACGATCTTGTCGAAGATTGCGGTGTGGTCCACCACGAATACGCGTCCGCTCGCGGCGACTTCGTCCCCGGCGTAGACCACGGCGTGGTGGACGCCGTCGGTGCGGGAGGGCACCCACCGGAGGTCATCATCTGGAAGCCAAGGATCCTCGGCGTCCTGGGTCTCCATGTCCACGATCATCATGGTCTGCGAGGCTGATGTGACGTTCAGCCCGTGCTGCTGGGCGAGGAAATGGTACCGCTGCACGTCATTCGTGAGGATTGTGAGGATCCGGGCTGGTACCTCGGCGGTGACAGCGGCCAGCGTCGCAAACTCGGCATCGGAGGGGTCGTGGGCGAAGTATTCCCATTCGTGGGTGGTGTCCGCCCGCAAAGCCGCGGGAAACCGGCCCTCCCGGCGTGTCTCATATCCCCGGCACCCGGCCCAGCCGGCGACCCAGATTTCCAGCAGATGCGTGGTGTCTGCAACCATGGCCTCAAGACTCATGTGATGAGCGTATTCCAGCCCCGCCACAAGCAACAGGGGCCGGGTCGGGGAACAGGCCTTGCTTACTCAATTGTGACCGGACCGCCCCGCCGGAACCGGTGCCGCCGGGTCCGGACCGCGGCGGGACCAGCACAGCGCTCGCCGCCCCCGCGCTCACCCCGTCTCGCTCTGCCAGCGCGACGCTTGGCGCGGCCACCCGGCCCCTCGCTGTCGGTCCACCCAGTACCCTTAAAACGTGGCTTTGAACAGAATTGTGCTTTTTTACGGCTTTACCCCCCTCGCGGACCCGGATGCCATCCGGCTCTGGCAGCGCGCCCTCTGCGAGAAACTCGGACTGACCGGCCGGATCATCATCTCCAAGGACGGCATCAACGCGACCGTCGGCGGCGAGCTGAACGCGGTCAAGCAGTACGTGAAGACCACCCGCGAATACAAGGGCTTCCACGGTATCGATGTGAAGTGGTCCGAGGGCGGCGCCGCCGATTTCCCCCGGCTGAGCGTCAAGGTCCGGGACGAGATCGTGTCGTTCGGTGCACCGGGAGAACTAAAGGTCGATGCCGACGGCGTCGTCGGCGGCGGCACGCACCTCAAACCCGAGGAACTCCACCAGCTAGTGGAAGCGCGCAAGAACTCCGGCGAAGAGGTCGTCTTCTTCGATGGACGCAACGGCTTCGAGGCCCAGATCGGCAAATTCAAGGACGCGGTGGTCCCGGACGTGGCCACCACCCACGACTTCATCATGGAACTCGATTCCGGCAAGTACGACGCGCTCAAGGACAAACCGGTCGTCACCTACTGCACCGGCGGGATCCGCTGCGAGGTGCTGTCCAGCCTCATGGTGAACCGCGGCTTCAAGGAGGTCTACCAGCTCGACGGCGGGATCGTCCGTTACGGCGAAACCTTCAAGGACCAGGGCCTCTGGGAAGGCTCCCTTTACGTGTTCGACAAGCGCATGCACCTGGAATTCAGCGGGGACGCGAAGACCATCGGCGAATGCGTCCGCTGCTCGGCGCCCACGAGCAAGTTCGAGAACTGTTCCAACCAGTCCTGCCGCACGCTCACCCTCTACTGCGCGGACTGCGCCGCCAGCCCGGAGACGCTCCGTTGCCCGGACGGCTGCGCTGCCTCAAATACCGCCGTCTGAAATACCGCCGTCTGAAACCCCGCCGTCTGACGTCCCGCCGTCTGAAACCCCGCCGTCTGACGTCCCGCCGCCTGAGTTCGCGGACCGGCGTCGGACCTCAGACGCGGCCCACGCGATAGGCAAAGTTGGCTCCAGCGTTGGCCTCCACCCTGATAGTGAGCAAAGCGTCTGCGGGCAGATAAACCACGTTTACCCGTGATGCTCCGCAATACAGGTGAAGGTCCACCAGTTCAGTGTCGCCATGGCTCACGCTGAACAGCACCCGTCGCGGACTCCGGCAGGCCAAGGTAATGGCGTAGCTGCCGGCGGGCAGGTTCGAGGTGGTCTCCTCCCGTTCCTCATCCGCCGCAAGGGTGCCGTAGCCGGTGTGGAACACCTGGGCCTCGGTGGCGGGGAGTACCTGCGCCAGCCACGCATCCAGCTCGGCCCCGGAGACAGGCCATCTCGTCGAAGGATCCCGCGGCACGGCCGCATCGCTGAACGCCGGGGCGGACGCGGACGCCGTCCCGAAGGCAGACGCATCGTCGTATTCGTATTCGTAGGCGCAGCCGGCCAGCGCCATGCTCATGGCCAGCGTCAAGGACAGTCCCACGGCGGATACCGTGCGGGTCCGGGCCACGCTGGACACCGGAACAGTAGGCATATTCCGACATTAACCCCGCCCGCCTCCGCGCAACAGAGTCCAATGGCGGCCGAACCAAGCTGCTTCCCAGACTCACTGGGACTCGTTGAGGGCAACCCGGATGCCTGCGACGGCGCCGGTTCCGGGCCCGGGGACGCCGCCGCCATAGCGGACGAGGTAAGCCGGCACTGTCCCGGGTTCCAAGCCGACGCGAGCCTCCGCCAGGCTGCCTCAGTCGAGGCTGAGCTCAAGGCGTGTGCCGCCTTGCCGGAACTTTGAGTGACGGGCCAATGCGCCCCGGGTGCCCCGAGGCAGGCTGCATACGCCCAGTAGCAGACATGCACCGAGCCTCGCGGCGGCGGCCCTGAAGGCAAGTTCCGGCGCCCCCGACGTCTCGGCGGCAGGGGCGTTACTCTGCGGGCACCAGCTGGTAGGCGTAAATGAGCGGGGCATCAACGCTTGAGGTGCTGATCTCCAGCGTGCCGGCGGCGGGGACCTTGATCCGCGCCGTTTCGCGGCTGCTGTTGCAGGCCGCCCCGGCCTCGCTCAGCCGGGCGCCGTCAAGGGAAACCTGGAAGAAGGCCTTGCCGCCGCCGTCGCAGCTGATGGTCAGCACGTAGGTGCCTGCGCCGATCCCGGCCGCGGTTTTGGTGATCGGATCCCGGTTGAGGATTCTGCCCGCGTCCTCGAGCACGACCCCGCCGGCAGACGGGAGCGCTGTGGCCTTCCACGCCGGCACATCTGCGGACTCTATGGAACCGGCAGGTGAGCATGCTGCCGCGGCCAGGACGACGGCGGCGCCCGCCGCCATGCCGCGGGCAGTTCGCCAGATCGGCCGGGCAGCGCGTCCGACAGGCCGGGCGCGCTGGAGGTTGGTCCGGCCGCGCAGGGGGCCGGGGATAAGGAAGGGCATGCCTCCAACTTACCGCCGTTGCCGGTGGCCGCTGACTCCTGGCCTGCCGGCCACCCGCCCGCCACCCTGCCCGGACCCCCGCCCGGCACACTGCCGGGCCACCGGAGCCGTTCGACGGCGGCGGGCGGCAGCTCCGACGCCGGGGTGACGGCCCTGATCTCCAGCGCGGCCAGCACCTCGGCGTCCGCTCCGAGGGCCGTCCGCGCCCGGTCGCCGAGCAGTTCGACGTCGGCCTCCGCCCCGGACCCGAGAACTAGGGACAGATCGTGCCGGACCTCCGGCATGACTGACACCGGCCGGTAGTGGTCCAGATCCAGTAGCTGGGCCTGAACGTCGGGGTTCTCCGAGCGCAGGAGCCGGATGTCCCGGATGCCCTTGCGCAGCATCAGGGCACGGTCCAGCCCCAGTCCCAGAGCGAGACCGGCCCAGCGACGCGGATCTAGCCCGGAAGGGCCTTGACCTTGACGTAGCGTCAAGGCCTAGCATCGGGTTACCGGCCGGAAGCTGCCGGAAAGCGGCCCTAGGCGGCCGGAAACTGACGCGGACAGGGGGGCAGCCACGTGGATTGGTCCGTGCAGCAGATCGCCAGAATCGCTGGAACCACGAGCCGGACGCTGCGCCACTATGACGACATCGGGCTGCTCAAACCCAGCCGCACCGGGGGCAACGGCTACCGGTTCTACAACCAGGCGTCCCTCGTCCGGCTGCAGCGCATCCTGCTGCTGCGGGACCTCGGGCTGGGGCTCCCGGCGATCGCCGAAGTCCTCGACCACGAGCCGGATGCCGCCCGGGCGCTGGCCCGCCACCTGGAGTGGCTGCGGCAGGAACAGGACCGGCTGACGCGGCAGATCGCCTCGGTCCGGCAGACGCTTGAAGGACTGAAAGAAGGAGAACCGATCATGGCGGAAAAAATGTTCGACGGCTTCGACCACACGCGGTACAAGGACGAAGTGGGGCAGCGCTGGGGCAAGGACGCTTACGCGGAAGGTGATTCCTGGTGGCGCGGGATGGGACCGGCGGAGAAGGACGCCTGGCGGGAACGCTCCCGGCAGCTTGGCAGCGACTGGATCGCCGCAGCGGAGTCGGGCGTCGCGGCGGACAGCGCCGAGGCCCAGGAGCTGGCCCGGCGGCAGGTCGAATGGCTCACTGGAATCCCGGGCACACCCGCCTCGGGGTCAGCAGCCGGCGGTGACCGCGACGTGAAGGGGTACGTCATCGGGCTCGGGGAGATGTATGTTACCGATCCGCGCTTCGCCGCGAACTACGGTGGCGAAACCGGCGCGGCGTTCGTCCGCGACGCCCTGCGGATTTACGCGGGGAGGCACCTTTAGTCCCGGCCCGGGTCCGCCGGGGCCGGGACTAAACTTGTCCGGTGACTCCCTCAACGCACTTCACTGCCGGCAACACCCCCGACGCCCCGCGCAGCGACCTCCCTGGCCTGCTCGAATCCCTGGCGGCGGACCTGCGCGGGATCGGTTATACCGTGGACGGCGTCGCCGAACTGCTCGGCGCGGCCGCGCACAGCGCCCTGGCCCGTGACCAGCTCGTCCCGGCGCTGATCGTCACGGAGGCAGCCCGCGACGGGGAGCCGACGACGGCGGCGCTCGCCGCCGTCGTGCGCTTCTGGCTGCTGGCCGAACCGCAGCCCGCGGCGACCCTCGACGCCGCCCTGCCCGGCATCGGCACGGCGGGCCTGCTGGAACTGGGCCTCGTGGAGCCGTCCGCTGACGGCCTGGTTCAGGCGAAGGTGGATCTGCGGCCATACGGATGGGACGGCACCCCCGGGGACGGCACCTCTCGGGAAGACACCCCCGGGGACGGCACCCATGGGGAAAACACCGTCGGCAGCGGCGGCGCGGAGCTCTGGGTGGCCAGCGATCTCGCCGCCCACCAGCGGCCCGGTGTGCTGCGCCACGACCACGTGCTCGGGATCGGGCAGGCGTCCACCACCCTGGTGCAGGTCACCGCGCGCCGCCATGTGGCCCGCGCCTTGGACCTCGGCACCGGCTGCGGCATCCAGACCTTCCACCTGCTGCACCACGCCGAGCACGTGACCGCCACCGACATTTCGGGCCGTGCCCTGGCGTTCACCCGATTCAACCTGCTGCTCAACGCCGACCAGCTGCACCTGGACCCCTCCGATCTGGAGGCCCGGGTGAGCCTGCGCCAGGGCTCCCTGCTTGATCCGGTGGCGGGCGAGGAGTTCGAACTGGTCGTCTCCAACCCGCCATTCGTGATCACGCCGCGCAGCCCGGGCGAGGCCGCAGCGGACCAGTTCACCTACCGTGACGGCGGCCTGCCGGGCGATGACATCGTCGCCGCGCTGGTCCGGGCCCTTCCCTCGGTGCTCAGCCCTGCCGGAACAGCCCAGCTGCTGGGCAACTGGGAGATCCCGGCGGGCGCCGCCTGGGACGGACGTCCGCAAGGTTGGGCCGGTCCGGACACGGACGTCTGGTTCATCCAGCGCGAGCAGGTCTGCCCGGAACAGTACGCCGAAACCTGGCTGCAGGACGCCTCCGAGTCCCGCGACCGGCGGCTCTATCAGGACTCGTACGCCGCCTACCTCGAGGATTTCGCCTCCCGCAATGTCGACGCCATCGGCTTCGGGATGATCTGGCTGCGGCGGCCCGCCGACGGGGCCGCACCGGTGCTGCGGCGCTTCGAGGAGATCACCTATCCGATCGAGCAGCCCGTGGGCCCGCACCTCGGCGCCGCCGTGGAACACGCCGACTGGCTGGCAGCCCACGATCTGGCGGCCGCGCACCTGCTCGTGGCCGAGGACGTCACCGAGGAACGGCACCAGCGCCCGGGAGCTGAACATCCCGGCGTTATCCTGTTGCGCCAGGGTGCCGGACTCCGCCGCACCAACCTGCTGAGCACCGAGCTGGCCGGCTTTGTCTCAGCGTGCGACGGCGACCTCTCCGTCGGGCAGATCATGGGCGCCCTCGAGGCGCTGCTGGGCGGCGGCGAGGGCTGGGACAGCGAGACCTTCCGCAGCGGGCTCATCACCGAGGTGGGGAACCTGGTGCGCGACGGGTTCCTGCTGCCCGCCTGACGCCCCGGCTGAATTTCCGGTGGCTGTGGCGGGTGCGGCATACGCTGAGGGGCCGGCGGACGTTGCCGGCGCGGCGCCGGAACCGGTGGTTTCCGGCGGGGCAGCGCCCTCGTTGCCGTAACGCGGCAGGACATACGCGGCGACAGCCAGGGCCGCCAGGACCCCGGTTGCTCCGGCGAGCAGGAAGCTCATCCGAATCGGGAGCAGGGCGCCGAGCAGCCCGCCCAGCGCGAGCGCACCGATCGAGACGGCCCGTGTCAGGCCGCCGATGATCGCCATCGCCTGGCCGCGGCCGCTTTCCGGGATCCGCAGGATCGCGATCGTCCCGAAGCAAGCGTTCAGGACCCCGCAGGCGGCCCCCATTGCGGTGTAGGCCACGAACAACAGTTCCATGCTCGGCACCAGGGCCATGATCCCGAGGAATGCCGAGGTCAGGGCCATCGCAGCCAGCAGTGCGCGCAGGCGGGCGGGTGGGGTCCTGATCCGCCCGGCCAGCGCCGCGCCTGATGCCATGCCAAGACTGAACGACGCGGCCAGCAGGCCGTATTGCATTTCGGTGGCGCCGAGCTCGTCGCGGGCCAGGAACACTTCCAGGACGTTGGTCGCTTCGCCGACGGTGATGAAAAACAGTGCGCCGAGGACCAGCGCCCAGACCAGGCCGTCGCGCCGGATCAGGCGAAGGCCGTCCAGGAGCGCAGGCCCGTCCTTGCCGACGCGTTCGGCGGCCGTGCCCCGGCGGGTCCGGATCAGCATCGCGCCCGCGGCCATGGCGAGGTAGCAGCCGCTGGCGACGGAAAACACGAGACCGGATCCGCCCAAACCGCTAAGCAGGCCGCCGGCCGCCGGCCCAACCATGCCGGCAATCATGATGGTTGCCTGCATGGTGCCCAGCGCCCGCGGGGTCCGTTCCTCGCCCACAATCCGGGGCAGCAGGGCCTGCCAAGTCGGTCCGGCGACGGCCTGGGCGGCGTCGAGGAGGAAGGTCATGGCGAACAGCACCGGCAGGTAGTTGTCCAGATTCTGCATCCCCAGGCCCATGCCGGCGACGGCCGCGGCACTGACCACGGCAGACGCTGTCGCCAGCGTCCGTGAATCCCGGGTGTCCGCCAGCCGTCCGGCCCACGGTGCGAGCAGCACCAGCGGGAGCGCTGAGCAGAGCAGGTACGCCGCCACGAGCCAGGGCCCGGCAACCGGCGTCTGGCCCGCGGCGGCCAGGTTCTGCAGGTGTAGCATGACGCTGATGATGACCGCGCCCATGCCGGCCGTGGCGATGAAGCGGGCGCTGCCGGCGAGGACGAAATCGCGGTTTCGCCAGAGCGGCGGCGCGGGCTGTGCCACACCCGGCGCCGCCTGAAGTGCCTTTTCCATACGTAGCAAGCTACTCTCCGGTACAATTCAGTGTCAAGCATTTCTTTCATAGTTTGGCGGCCGTCGGTAGACTTATGGGGTGAGCACAGAAATCCCAATGGCGGAGCCGCCGGCATCTCCGGGCCCCAAACGCCGGCAGCGTCCGGAGAAGAAAGTGGAAATCACTGACCCGAAGGCGATCCGGGCGCTCGCCCACGCTGCCCGGCTGGAAGTCATTTCCGAACTGTATGCAACCCAGGTCAGCCGGACGGCGACCGAACTCGCCGCGCAGACAGGCCTCACGCCGAGCGCCATGAGCTACCACCTGCGCGCCCTGCAGAAATGGGGCATTGTGGTGCCGGCCGCCACCGCCGGCGATGCCAGGGAACGCCGCTGGAAAGCCGCCGGCACCGACTTCACCATCAACTCGGGCGGCGGCGTGGCGAGCCCCGAGTTCGCCGTGCTTGATCTCGAACTGGACGCCTACCGGCGCCGCGTCAGCGCCTACGCCAAAACCCGCGACGAGCGGCGCGAGCGCGGCGAAGCCGCGGAGGGACCCTCCTCCGTGGTGCTGGCCAGCAATCTGCTCTACCTCACGCCGGACCAGCGTGAGGAGCTGAACAACCGCATCTTCGAACTGCTCCGGGACTACGAACTGGAGGACCCGGACCAGGTCCCCGACGGCGCTGAGCGGATGGCAACCATGTGGTCGATGATCCCGGACGACCGCGGAAAGGCTCCGGCGAACCCCGCCGCAGGGCCAGCCTGACACCCTCCGGGGCCGCCCTGTCCGCGCCGGACGGAAGCCCGCGGCGCGTGGGTTCATGACGTCCGGGAGTCGTGTATGGGAGCCCGTCATTTCAGGCTGAATGCGCGGGAATCCGCAAAATATGGTGAACTAGGCGGGTATGGGCGCATCTGCCCGAGCAACCTTTTTCTGTAGGAGCACCGTGCCAAGCAAGGCCAAAACCGGTAAGAAACTCGTGATTGTGGAGTCTCCCGCCAAGAGCAAGACCATCGCCAAGTACCTCGGCGAGGGCTTCATCGTTGAGGCCTCCATCGGTCACATCCGCGACCTCCCGCAGCCCTCGGAACTGCCGGCGGAACTGAAGAAGACCTCGGTGGGCAAGTTCGCCGTCGACATTGATAACAACTTCAAGCCGTACTACGTGGTGTCCCCGGACAAGAAGAAAAAGGTCGCCGAACTCAAGGCCCAGCTCAAAGACGCTGACGCCCTCTACCTCGCAACCGATGGGGACCGCGAGGGCGAGGCCATCGCGTGGCACCTGCTGGAAGTGCTCAAGCCCAAGGTGCCGGTCTACCGGATGACCTTCGGCGAAATCACCAAGGAAGCCATCCACCGCGCCATGGACAACCTGCGCGACGTCGACCAGGACCTGGTGGACGCGCAGGAAACCCGCCGGGTGCTGGACCGCCTGTACGGCTACGAGATATCCCCGGTGCTGTGGCGCAAGGTTGCACGCGGCCTCTCCGCAGGCCGCGTGCAGTCCGTCGTGACCCGCATGGTCGTGGACCGCGAGCGGGAGCGGATGGCCTTCAAATCGGCCTCCTACTGGGACCTGACCGGCCAGTTCGGCGCCGGGTCCGGCTCCTTCAAGGCTAAACTGGCCATGGTCGACGGCGCCAAGGTTGCCAGCGGCCGCGACTTCAACGACAGCGGTGAGCTCACCTCCCGCAATGCGGTGCACCTCAATGAGGAGCTCGCCACCTCCCTCGCCGCCGGACTGCAGGACGCCGACTTCCGCGTCCGCTCCGTCGACACCAAGCCCTACACGCGCCGCCCGGCCGCACCGTTCACCACCTCCACGCTGCAGCAGGAGGCGGGCCGCAAGCTGCGCTTCTCCTCCAAGAGCACCATGCAGGTGGCCCAGCGGCTGTACGAAAACGGCTACATCACCTATATGCGTACGGACTCCTCCGCGCTGAGTAACGAGGCTGTCACGGCTGCGCGCCGCCAGGCCTCCGAGCTGTACGGCCCGGAATATGTCCCCGCGTCCCCGCGCGTCTACACCGGCAAGGCAGCCAACGCGCAGGAGGCCCACGAGGCCATCCGTCCCGCCGGTGACTCCTTCCGCACCCCGGCCCAGGTGGCCAAGCAGCTTTCCGGTGACGAGTTCCGCCTTTATGAACTGATCTGGAAGCGCACCGTCGCCTCGCAGATGGCCGACGCCAAGGGCTCCACCGCCACGATCCGCCTCGGCGCCGTGACCGTAGGTGCCCCGGGCGAAAGCCGCGACGCCGAGTTCTCGGCCTCCGGCACCGTCATCACCTTCCCCGGCTTCCTGGCCGCCTATGAAGAGGGCAAGGATGAAAGCCGCGACGACGAGTCCGACGAGGCCCGCCGGCTGCCCAACGTGGCCAAGGACGACGCGCTCACCGCCTCGGAGATCGTCGCCGTCGGACACGAAACCTCCCCGCCGCCGCGCTTCACCGAAGCGTCGCTGACCGCCGAGCTGGAAAAGAAGGGCATCGGCCGCCCGTCGACCTACGCCTCCACCATCTCCACGATCCAGGACCGCGGCTACGTCCGGAAGCAGGGCTCCGCGCTGGTCCCGAGCTGGATTGCGTTCTCGGTGATCCGGCTACTGGAACAGCACTTCCACGACTACGTGGACTACGAGTTCACGGCCGACATGGAAGCGGACCTCGACAAGATCGCCAACGGCCAGGCCGAGGGACCCGCCTGGCTCAAGCACTTCTACTTCGGCGAGGATTCCGAGCCCGGCCTGCTGAGCATCGTCAACAACCTCGGCGAGATCGACGCGCGCGAAATCAACTCCATTCCGATCACCGAGGGCATCACGCTGCGGGTCGGGAAGTTCGGGCCGTACCTGGAAAGCTCCATCCCTACGGTCGACCCGAAGACCGGCGAGGTGGTTGAGGCCGCCCGCGCCAACGTCCCCGAGGACTTGGCCCCGGACGAGCTCACCGCGGCCAAGGCGGTTGAGCTGATGGAAACCGCAGCCCCCGAGGAGCGGGTGCTCGGCGCGGACCCGCACACGGGGCACACCGTCGTGGCCAAGAACGGCCGCTACGGCGCCTACGTCACCGAGGTCATCCCTGAAATGACCGAGGAACAGCTCGCCAACCAGCCGGTGGAGTACTACAAGAACGGCAAGCCCAAGCCGCCGAAGAAGCCAGTGAAGGCCAAGCCCCGCACCGGGTCGCTGTTCGCCTCCATGAGCGTGGACACCATCACCCTGGACGAGGCCCTGCAGCTCATGAGCCTGCCCCGGGTGCTCGGCCAGGACGCCGAAGGCAACCCGATCACGGTGCAGAACGGCCGGTTCGGCCCGTACCTGAAGAAGGGCACTGACTCGCGCTCCATCGGTTCGGAAGAGGAGATCTTCACGATCACCCTGGAGCAGGCGCTGGAGATCTACTCCCAGCCGAAGCAGCGCGGCGCCCGCGCCGCCGTCGCGCCGCTGGCAGAGTTCGGCCCGGACCCGGTCTCGGAGAAGAACATTGTGGTGAAGGAAGGCCGCTTCGGACCGTACATCACCGACGGCATCACCAACATCACGGTGCCGCGCTCCACCGCGCTGGAGGAGCTCACCCGGGAACAGGCCGTTGAACTCCTCGCGGAGAAGCGCGCCAAGGGCCCGGTCAAGCGCACGGCGACGGCCCGCAAGGCACCCGCCCGCAAGGCGACCGCCAAGAAGTAGCCCCTGGCGCGCCGCACGCCCGGCCGCGGACGACAGCAAACCTGTCATACAAGAGCCTGACACACAGGGGGCTTCCGGCGATCCCGCGCGCTTCCGGCGACTTCGCGTTTGCGGACCCGGGCGCAACGTGATCGAGTAGACGTATGACTGAACAGCCCGATCACCTGGACCTCCAGCCGCTGAACGACCTCGAAGAGAAGCTTGCCCGGGGGGAGGAGCCGGACGCCAACCCCGTTGACGTCATCCTCGCCTTCCTCAACAACGAGGTCTACATCGTCAGCTCCGATGCGCTCGAAGGAGCCGATTCCCAGGTCGAACCTCTGGTGCTGGCCAACTCCGCCGGGAAACCTGTCCTGGCCGTGTTTTCCCACCCCAGCCGCGTCACCGAGCAGTACCTTGCCGCTGCGCCCAACGTGCTCGGCACCCAGGGCGCCGCGATCCTCGGCAACCTTGGCGATGACCTCGGCATGGTCATCAACCCCGGCGCAGCCTTCGGGTTCGAGATAGATCCGGAAGGCGTCGCCAACATCCGCCGCGACTTCAAGCCTGCCGACGAGGACGATGAGACCGCCGGCGAGGACGGCCAGCCCTAATTCGGGGGAGGTCTCCAGCGAGGCCGGCCAGCCCTAGGCCGACGGCCGGGGTGCGGCCGTCGGTTAGGCGGCCCGCGCCCCCAGGGGAATAATTGCACTATGCGCCTAGGTGTCCTTGATATTGGATCAAATACTGTCCATCTCCTGCTCGTGGATGCCCACCCGGGTGCGCGCCCTGTGCCCTTCGCCTCACACAAACGCCCACTGTCCCTCGTGCAGTTCCTCGAGAGCGACGGCAGCATCAACGACGCCGGGCAGCATGAGCTGATCGAGTTCGTCCTCGAAGCGTGGGAATTCGCGGCCAAGCACAAGGCCGAAGACCTGCTGGCGTTCTGTACCTCCGCAATCCGCGAGGCAACCAACGGCGCTGCTGTGCTGGCCCGCGTGAAGCATGAAACCACCGTGACGCTCCGGGAGCTGTCCGGCAGCGAGGAAGCCTCGATGACGTTCTTCGCCGTCCGTCGCTGGTACGGCTGGGGCGCCGGACCGATGCTGAACCTGGATATCGGTGGCGGTTCCTTCGAGATGGCCTACGGGGAGGACGAACTCCCCGAGCTCGCGACGTCGGTCCCGCTCGGAGCGAGCCGTCTCACCCGGGACTGGCTGCAGGAGGACCCGCCCTCGGCCAAGAGCGTCAAGGAACTTCGCCGCTACATCAGGGCCACGCTCAAACCGGTGGTGCGCGACTTCGCGAAGCTTGGCAAAGCGAACCACGTGGCTGGCACCTCCAAGACTTTCCGCTCGCTGGCCCGCATCGCCGGCGCCCCCCCCCCCCGCGACGGCACCACGCCGCCGTCGGCCGCCTAC
>NZ_JARUXE010000190.1 GCF_030433895.1 Arthrobacter sp. PsM3
GATGACCAGCCCGGATCCGCAGCGGTCAGCCGGCGGGGTCGGCGATGACCAGCCCTGATCCGCTGCGCAAAATGTCCCGCGACGCGGACGGCGGCTCCGCGCTACGGGCGTTCCGGCGCGCCCGGTGTTTTGCGCGTCGCCAGCCCGGATCCGCAGCGGCCAGCCGGCGGGGTCGGCGGCGCCAGCCCGGATCCGCAGCGGTCAGCCGGCGGGGT
>NZ_JARUXE010000191.1 GCF_030433895.1 Arthrobacter sp. PsM3
CGTCGATGCTGATCCGTTCGGTCACCTTGGCCAGGTGCGGGCTGGTGTACCGCCCGGTGCTTAGCCCGTGTGCGCGCAGCCCCGCCTCGATCATGCGGGCAGTGGAGGTCTTGCCGTTGGTACCGGTTACATGGATGATCGGGAACGCCTTGTTCGGCTCCCCCATGATGTCCTTCGCCCGGTGCAGCGGGGCAAGCCGCGGCTCCATCTTGTTT
>NZ_JARUXE010000192.1 GCF_030433895.1 Arthrobacter sp. PsM3
GTATCTGATCGTACTTGTTAGGATAAGTTAAAAATTCATTATGATTGATTTTAACTATAAATGGAATTTTGTGGGCATATTTTCTGGCCACTGCAGCCAAAACGCCATATGTAGATGCAACAGCATTGCAACCTCCTTCAAGGGCTAATTTTACAATATTTTCTGCATCAAAATAGATAGGATTGGGAGCAAACGATGCACCTGCCGAATGCTC
>NZ_JARUXE010000193.1 GCF_030433895.1 Arthrobacter sp. PsM3
ATATAGTCCGGATACCTTGGAGCGCTTCCCTTTGGGGCCCGCCCGCCCAGTACGCCGGCCCGCGCAGTCCGTCCGGCCGGACTGGCCGGCCTCACCCGCTGTGCGCGCCCGTATCAGCTCCCCGAATGCGCCAGCAGGAACGAGTAGACCTCGGTCTCGTCCACGCAGGGGAAGGCCCCCGGCGGCATCGCGGCTGACTCTTATACACATCACC
>NZ_JARUXE010000194.1 GCF_030433895.1 Arthrobacter sp. PsM3
GTGGCCGCGCCCCCCGCGGTCGCGCCGGCAGCGCGTTGAACACCGGCTGCGTCTGCCCCCAAAACGAAACGCCCGCGGTTGCGGGCGTTTCTTCTTGGTTCGGTGAGCGCGGGGTGCCGTTCAGCGACGCGGAGGCGGCAAGTCGGTGCAGGTGCCGTGGGCCACCTCGGCCGCCATACCGATGCTCTCGCCCAGCGTGGGGTGCGGGTGGAT
>NZ_JARUXE010000195.1 GCF_030433895.1 Arthrobacter sp. PsM3
TTCCTGGTGCGACATTCAAGCAGCAAATAGCCTTAGATGCCCGCCTATCTCCTTTCCCAAGTCCCGAACCAATAGGCATGGGGCAAATGACGACGCGCGGCGACGCCCTGTACTTCATCGCTAACGGCACCATCTATGAATATAAATCCAACGGGCAGGTTAGGATTATTGGGCCACACACCGACCAAGGACTGCCGAACGATAGTTATC
>NZ_JARUXE010000196.1 GCF_030433895.1 Arthrobacter sp. PsM3
TCCTGCTGAGCATCGCCGACGCCGGACCCGAGGACGGGGCCGCTGCCCTGGACGCCGCGGCCGCTGCGCAGGAGTCCTGGGCCAAGGTCCCTGCACGGGAGCGCGGGGAGATCCTGCGCCGGGCCTTCGAGCTGGTCACGGCCCGCGCTAAGGACTTCGCGCTGCTGATGACCCTGGAAATGGGCAAGCCGCTGGCCGAGGCCCG
>NZ_JARUXE010000197.1 GCF_030433895.1 Arthrobacter sp. PsM3
ACGTGGACGCGAAGACCGGCAAGCCGTTCGTTGACGTCGTGGTGGACGCGGCCGGGCAGAAGGGCACCGGCCGCTGGACGGTCATCTCCGCGCTCGAGCTGGGCTCCCCGACGTCGGGCATCGCCGAATCAGTCTTCGCCCGGGCCCTGTCGTCGCAGGCGGAGCAGCGGAAGCTGGCCCAGGAGCTGCTCGCCGGCGGCG
>NZ_JARUXE010000019.1 GCF_030433895.1 Arthrobacter sp. PsM3
CGGTTGTCGGGAGCGCCGTGGGTGCGGGGGCGGGCACGGTTGTCGGGAGCGCCGTGGGTGCGGGGGCGGGCACGGTTGTCGGGAGCGCCGTTGGTGCGGGGGCGGGCACGGCGACCTGGACCACCGCGCCGTCGGTTGTCGGAGGGGGAGTGGCGGTGTCGTCCGCGCAGGCGACCGTGGCGGAGAGCGTCAGCCACGCGATGCCGGCGATGCCTCCCAGGAGTACCCGCCGGAGCTGACGGCGTGCGCGCAACGGGACTGATGCTGGGTCCACGTGCACACCCCATTTCCCCGAAAGCTCGATGGTTGCCTATAGGGTAAGTCCGCGCGTGGGCGTGAGTCCAGAGCGTGCCGTAAACCAGAGCCGATTCAGGCGCCGGAAACCGCGGTCACCGGGCGTCGTTCGGGTAGCTGACGCCCAGTTGGGCGCGCACCCCGTCGAATAGCCGCATGGTGTTCAGTGAGTCTTCGAGCGGCATCACGGGGCTCTCGGTCAGTCCCTGCTGGATGCAGCGGGTCACCTCGCGCAGCTCGTAGCTGTAGCCCCGCCCCACGACGTCGAAGGACTCGCTCCGGGGCTCGTCGAAGCCAACGCGGACCACGAGCTCCTTGGGGTTGTTGATCGAGCCGATGGACTGCAGGAACCCCCCGCCGCCCGCCACGGTGGCGGTCCGGGGGCCGTGCGCCAGCAGGGATGAGGTCAGCTGGGCCTGGGCGCCGTGGTGGTAGCCGAGCGTCAGCGCGTTCTGGGCGTCCACGCCGTCGTCGTTCAACCAACCGGTGGCACTGACGGTCTGCGGGAAGCCCAAGGTGCCCAGTGCCCACAGCAGGGGGTAGACGGTGAGATCCAGCAGCGCGCCGCCGCCATCCTTCGGGGCCCAGAGGCGCGAGGAGGGCGAATACGGCGCCGGGAAGCCCAGGTCCGCTCCCACCCACTTGACCTCCCCGATCTCGCCGGAGCCGGCGATCTCGAAGGCCCGCTGCATGCCCGGCAGGAACCGGCTCCACATCGCCTCCATCAGGAACAGGCCCTTGGCGCGCGCCAGCGACACCAGCTCGGAAGCCTCCCTCGCATTTACAGTGAGTGCCTTTTCGCAGAGCACGTGCTTGCCCGCGTTGAGGGCCGCCATGGCGATTTCGTGGTGGTGGGCGTGCGGGGTGGCGACGTAGACGACGTCGACCGCGTCGTTGGCGAGCAGCCGGTCGTAGCCGGACCGGCCGTTCAGGTCCCCGTAGGCGCGGGCGAAGCCGTAATCGGCGGCGAAGGCATCCGCCGCCGCCTGGGTGCGGGAACTGACCGCGTAAAGCTCGGCGTCGGCAAGGAGTTCCAGGTCCCGGGTCACGGCCGCCGCGATGCCTCCCGTGGCGACCACGCCCCAGCGCAGCCTGGCGCCGGTGGCCGTCCGGGGATCGGGGTCCTGCTGGCTGGACAACCAGGGCGTGGCGATGTGTGCGCTCATGGAGTCATCCTCTCACCCGGGCGGGGCGTGCCCAGGATGCGCACGCCGAAAGCCGGGAGCGGTGTGTAATGCGACGCTCCCGGGCCGTGGGTTAGGCGGGTGACGCTGCGGCGATCCGGCTGCGTGCCGCCTCCTCCGTCAGTTGGCCCTGCTGGAGCCGGAACCGCCGATCGGTCTTGTTGGCGAGCGAGCGGTCATGCGTGACCACCAGGATGGTGGTGTTGTGGTTCCGGCTGAGCGAACTGAGGAGCTCGATAATGTGCTCGCCGGTCTGTTCGTCCAGGTTCCCCGTGGGCTCGTCCGCGAGGATCAGCTTCGGGGCGTTGGCCAGCGCGCGGGCGATCGCCACCCGCTGCTGTTCGCCGCCGGAGAGCCGGTTGATGCGGCGGACATGCTTGTCCGGATCAAGCTGTACCTGCTCCAGCAGATGCCGGGCCCGCTCCTGGCGGGCCGCCTTCCGGATCCCGGCAAACTCCATCGGCAGCATGACGTTGTCCAGCGCGGAGAGGTTCGGGATCAGGTTGAACTGCTGGAACACGAAGCCGATGTCCCGCCGGCGGTATTCGGTGAGCTGGCCGTCCGGCATGCCGGCCAGGCTCACTCCGTTGACGAGTACATCCCCGCTCGTGGGCTTGTCGAGGGCGCCGAGCAGGGACAGGAGCGTGCTTTTGCCGCTGCCGCTCTTGCCCACGATCGAGGCCAGGGTGCCCTGCTCGAGCTCGAAGCTCACATCGTTGACCGGGGTGATGGTGCGGTCGCCGGACTTGAACGTGCGGACCAGGTTCTTGACTTCGATCATGGCTACTCTCCTCGGAGGACTTCGATGGGACGGATGCGGGCGGTCAGCAGGGCCGGAACCAGCGCCCCGATGATGGCGACACCAAATACTGCCGCGATCCCGCCTGCGATGACGCCGGGGGAGGCGCTCGCAGTCACGGAGGTCAGCAGCTGGTTGGCCCCGCCAAGCGGGTTCCCGCCGGGGAATCCGGCGCCGCCGGGTACTCCGCCGGGAAAACCCTGGCCGCGCCGGCCGGTAGTCGCCGCCGCCGTCGCGGTGTTGGAACTGATCAGGGCGGAGGCGATCCCGCCGCTGGCGAAGGACGCGACGGCGGCACCCACCACACTGCCCATGGCCACCAGGACCAGGGCCTCCAGCACGAACTGCAGGCCGATGGTGCGGTTCGGCGCGCCGATCGCCTTCAGGACACCGATCTCCCGGCGGCGCTCACGGACCAGCATGACCATGATCAGCAGGATGATCAGGCCCGCGGTGGCCAGGGCGGCCACGAAGGCGATGAAGGAGATGTTCTTGACACTCCCGAGCGAGCTGACCGCGGTCTGGAGGTTCCGCTGGCCCTGGCTGACATCGGCCTTGTCGGTGCCGAGCGCGGCCTGCAGCGCCGTCTTGGCGGCGTCGACGTTCTCCATGGAATTGACCGTCACGACCATCGTGGACAGTTCGCCCGGGAGGTCCGCGAGGGTCTGGGCGGTGGGGAGCGTGAGGTAGAGGGCGTTGTTGCCGAAGGCGGTTCCGGCGTCGAACAGGCCCGCCACGGTGAAGCTCTGGTCCTTGATGGTGAAGGTTGAGCCAACGGACAGGCCGTTCTTCTCGGCCAGGGTGGTGCCCAGCAGGGCGCCGGTGGAGGCAGCCGTGTAGTCACCCAGGCCCGTGCCCTGCGTCAGCGCCAGCGCCTTGCCGGTGGTGTCCACCTCGGCGCCGATCCCGGTGGCCGTGACGGGCACGGAGAACGCCGGTGCGGTGCTGCTCCCGGATGTTCCCGTGCTTCCGGTGGCGGCCTGGTTGCGGTTGCCGAGCGTGCCGGCGTCGACGGCGGCCGTGAGGCTTGTGGTCACGGCGGTCGCGGACTGGCTGCCTGGACCTGCTGCGCCGCCCTGCCCGCCAGGGCCTCCCGCGCCGGCCTGGGTGCCGGTCTGGGCCGCGACTTCCGCGGCGTTGCGCAGCCGGAGGGCCTTGGTGCCGACGACGGTGCTCACATTGGGCACGGCGGCCGCCGTCGCTGCCTGTTCCGCGGTCAGCGGCTCGCCGCCGCCCTCGAAGCCCTGGCCGCCTGCCGGGTTCACGGTCAGGACTGTGCCCACCGAGGCATTCAGTTCCGCGACCTTCCCCGCGACGGCTTGGTTGGCCACCAGCATGGCCAGGGCGAGGCCGATGGCAACCGCCAATACGGCCACGACGGCCGCTGTTCGGACCTTGTTTCTGAAGGCGTTGCCTATACTTCGGGCAAGGACGCTCACGTGACTCCTAGGGATCTCAGGCCGGCCGGAAAGGCCGGCGGCTGACACCAGACTGGTACGGGCTGCTGTGCGGACCGCCATCCGAAGCTATGGATCCGCTGTGAAGATGCGCACCGGGGCACCCGGGCTGCAAAAAGCCCCGGCCCGCCAGGAGGCGGAACCGGGGCTTTTCGGGGTGCTGTTCAGACAGGAACTACTTCCAGACAGGAATTACTTCGTCAGCGGCCCGAGTACCGGATCGTTGACGTAGGCCGTCTTGACGTTTTCCTTCGTCACGATGACGGGCTCCAGCAGGTATGCGGGAACAACCTTGACCGTGTTGTTGTAGGACTTGTCATCGTTGATCTCAGGCTTCTTGCCGGCCTGGATGTCCTTGACCATGGTGATTGCGTGCTCCACGAGCTTGCTGGTGTCCTTGTTGATGGTGGAGTACTGCTCACCGGCCATGATGGACTTCACGGACTCAACTTCGGAGTCCTGGCCGGTGACGACGGGAATCGGTTTGCCGGCAGCCTTCACCGAGGTGATGATCGCGCGGGCCAGCGTGTCATTGGGGGACAGCACGCCGTCGAGCGTTGCGCTGCCGTAAGTCCCGGCGAGCAGGGTGTCCATGCGCTTCTGGGCGTTTTCTGCCTTCCAGCCCTGGGTCACCGCCTGCTCGAACGTCGTCTGGCCGGAGAGCACCTTGAGGGTGCCGTCGTCGATCTTCGGCTTCAGCACGCTCATGGCACCGTTGAAGAAGACCTTCGCGTTGGCGTCATCCGGGGAACCGGCGAACAGTTCGATGTTGTACGGCCCGGACGGCTTCTTGGCCTTCATGCCTTCCAGCAGCGCCTGGCCTTGGAGTTCACCGACCTTGAAGTTGTCGTAGGCCACGTAGTAGTCCACGTTGGGGGTGTTCAGGAGCAGCCGGTCATACGCGATGATCGTGGCGCCGGCGTCTTTGGCCTGCTGGAGCTGGGTGCCCAGCTGCGCGCCGTCGATGGCGCCGACGATGATGACCTTGGCGCCCTTGGTGATCATGGCGCTGATCTGGTTCTGCTGTTCCGAAACGCCGCCGTTGGCGAACTGCACATCCGGCGTGAAGCCGGCATTTTTGAGGCCGTCGTTGAAGAGTGTCTCCGCCTGGACCCAGTTTTCGGACGTCTTCTGCGGGAGCGCGACGCCGATGGTGGAGTTCTTCGGGAATGCTTCGCCCCCGGAGGACGAGCCGCTGGTGGTTCCGGTGTCGGAACGGCCGCAGGCTGTCAGCGCCAGTGCCGCAATAGCAGCGATTGCTGCTGCCTTTCCTGCTTTACCAATCATTCGCATTGCTTGGTTCACTTTCTTTAGGTGGTGTGCGGAGAATCGCGATGGAACGGATCAGGGGGCGAACTAGGCGCCCTTGGAGATGACCTCTTTGGTGGACGTGGTCTCATCGGCCTTCATCTCGCTGCTCCGGCCGAAGTTCTTGAACATCAGGCCGATGATGGACTTCTTGCCCTGCGTCTTGTTGTAGACGTCGAACGCGACGGCGATCAGGAGCACGAGGCCCTTGATGATCTGGGTGAGGTCGGCGCCGACGCCGAGGAGCTGCAGGCCGTTGTTCAGCACGGCCATCACCAGGCCGCCGACGATCGAGCCGATCACGGTGCCGACACCGCCGGTCACCGCGGCGCCGCCGATGAACACGGCCGCGATGGCATCCAGTTCCCAGCCAACGCCGTCGAACGGGCCCGACGCGGTGGAACGGCCCACGAAGATCATGCCGGCGAGTCCGGCCAGGACGGACATGTTCATCATCACCAGGAAGTTGACCTTCTTGGACTGGACGCCGGAGAGCTCGGCGGCGTGCCGGTTGCCGCCGACGGCGTAGATGTGGCGGCCGATGACGGTCTTGGAGGAGATGAAGCCGTAGATGATCACGAGTGCCGCCAGGATGAGGCCCGGGATCGGAAAGGACGTGCCCGGCCGTCCGGTGGCGAAGAGATAGGTCGCGTAGAGGATGGCGCCGCAGACCAGGACCAGCTTGGTGATGCTGACCCAGGCTTCGGGCACCTCGGCGCCCAGGGCCTTGGCGTTCCGGCGGGAGCGGATCTCGCTGAAGATCACGAAGGCCACTCCGAGCAGACCCAGCAGCACGGTGAGGTTGTTGTACCCGGTGGTCGGCCCGATTTCGGGCAGGTAACCGGAGCCGATCTTCTGGAAGTCGGCGGGCACCGGGATGGTGTTGGACTTGCCCACGTACTGGTTGGCGCCGCGGAAGATCAGCATGCCGGCAAGCGTGACGATGAACGCCGGGATACCGACATACGCGGTCCAGAACCCCTGCCACGCGCCGATCAGGACACCCAGCAGCAGCCCCAGGAGGATGCCCAGATACCAGGGGATATCCCAGTCGCGCATCATGAGGGCCACGCTGACGCCCACGAATGCCGCGACCGAGCCGACGGAGAGGTCGATGTGTCCGGCGATGATCACCAGGACCATGCCGATGGCAAGGATCAGGATGTAGGAGTTGCCGTTGAAGAGGTTGATGACGTTACCGGGCGTGAGGGTGTTTCCGCCGGTGGCGACCTGGAAGAAGATGATCAATGCCACCAGGGCGAAGATCATGCCGAATTGGCGGGTGTTGCCGCCAAGGAGCTTCTTGAGCGCGTTCATTGTTTCAGTCCTTGTTTCCGGAGTGTTCGGAGTCTTCGGTGCAGCTGGCCCCGGCGGGTCAGGCGCTCTTGCGTGCGGAGGTCATGAGCTTCATGAGGTTTTCCTGGCTTGCTTCGTCCTTGTTGAGCACGCCGGTGATGGCCCCCTCGAAGATGGTGTAGATGCGGTCCGAGAGGCCCAGCAGCTCGGGCAGCTCCGAGGAGATCACGATGACGCCCTTGCCCTGGTTGGCGAGCTGCTGGATGATGCCGTAGATCTCATACTTGGCCCCGACGTCGATTCCGCGGGTGGGTTCATCCAGGATCAGCAGTTCCGGGTCGGTGAACATCCACTTCGCCAGCACCACCTTCTGCTGGTTGCCGCCGGAAAGTTTGGCGACGCCCTCCTCCACCGACGGAGCCTTGGTCCGCAGCGATTTGCGGTACTGCTCAGCGACGGTGAAGACCTTGTTGGCGTCAATCACGTTGTGCTTGCTGACCTTCTTGAGGTTGGCAGAGACCGTGGTGGCCTTGATGTCATCGAGCAGGTTCAGCCCCAGGGACTTGCGGTCCTCGGTGACGTAGCCCAGCCCGGCATCGATGGCCTGCTTGACGTTCTTGAGCTCGATCTCCTTGCCGTTCATGTAGATCTGCCCGGAAAGGAAACGGCCGTAGGAGCGGCCGAAGACAGAACGGGCCAGCTCGGTGCGTCCGGCACCCATCAGGCCGGCGAAGCCGACGATCTCACCGCGCCGGACGAAGAAGTTGGAGTTCTTGCAGACCATGCGGTCCTGGATCTGCGGGTGGCCCACATTCCAGTTCTTGACCTCGAAGAAGACCTCCCCGATCGTCGGCTCGTGGTCCGGGAAGCGGGATTCCAGCGTCCGGCCCACCATGCCCTTGATGATGCGGTCCTCGTCAACGCCGTCGGCCTTGACGTCGAGCGTCTCGATCGACTTGCCGTCACGGATGATGGTGATGGAGTCCGCGATCTGCTCGATCTCGTTCAGCTTGTGGGAAATGATGATGGAGGTGATGCCGCGGCCCTTCAGGCCGAGCATCAGGTCCAGCAGGTGCTGGGAATCCGATTCGTTCAGGGCCGCCGTGGGCTCGTCGAGGATAAGCAGCTTCACCGACTTGTTCAGGGCCTTGGCGATTTCGACGAGCTGCTGCTTGCCGACGCCGATTTCCTTGATCGGGGTCTCCGGATCCTCCCGCAGCCCCACCCGTGCCAGCAGTTCGGTGGAACGGACACGGGCCTCGGCCCAGTCGATCACCCCGCGCTTGGTCGGCTCGTTGCCGAGGAAGATGTTCTCCATGATGGACAGCTCGGGGATCAGCGCGAGTTCCTGGTGGATGATCACGATGCCGGCGTGCTCGCTGGCCCGGATGTCCTTGAACTGCTGGACTTCGCTCTGGTAGACGATGTCCCCGGTGTAGGTGCCGTACGGGTAAACCCCGGAGAGCACCTTCATGAGGGTGGACTTGCCGGCGCCGTTTTCGCCGCAAATGGCGTGGATCTCACCGGCCTTCACCCGCAGGTTCACCTCGGCCAATGCTTTAACGCCGGGAAACTCTTTGGTGATGGAGCGCATCTCGAGAATAATCGGATCGCTGTGCGTGTTGAGGGACGTCATCTGCCCTTACGCCTCCAATGCATGACTTCGTTGTCCGCCCCTGCAAACCGCAGGGCCGTCTGATGGAAAAGTAAACTGGATCACAGGCCTTGTCGTCAAGTCTTTAACGCAACGGCCCGATAACGAAAACTTCAGTTCCGCCGGATTCCGGCGTGCTGGAACACCAGGGCCGTGGCCCCGAGGGCCTCGGCCCTGTCGCCGAGCGAGGACATCGTGAGCGTAGTCGTCTCGCCGATCACGGGCACCGCGTGCCGGACCAGTCCCCGCCGGATCGGGTCCAGCAGCAGCTCCCCGAGTCCGGCCAGCGGCCCGCCGACCACGATCACCTCGGGGTTGATCAGGTTGGCCACATTGCCCAGCGCGCGGCCGACGGCGAGTCCGGCGTCGTCCACCACGCGCAGGGTGGCGGAGTCCCGGGCGAGGGCCTTGCGGACGATGTCCTCCGGGGTCAGCGGCTTGTCCTCGCCGCGGCCCAGGAGTTCGATCATGGTGGTGGTCGAGGCGATGGTTTCCAGGCAGCCGCGGTTCCCGCAGCGGCAGACCAGCCCGTGTTCATGGATGGTCGCGTGGCCGATTTCGCCGGTGATTCCGACGTTGCCGTAGTAGGGCATCCCGTTCAGGATCAGCCCCGCGCCGATGCCGGATCCGATCTTGAGGAACATCAGGTTGCTGATCCCGGTGTGCGGCCCCCACGTGACTTCCGACAGGGCGCCCAGGTTGGCGTCGTTGTCCACGAAAACCGGTAGATCCAGTGCTTCCTCGAGGCGTTGCAGGATATTGATGCCCACCCATTCGGGCAGGATGGCGCCCTGCGCCACCGTCCCCGTGCGGCGGTCGATGGGGCCCGGGATGCCGACGCCGGCCCCGACGACGGCGCTGCGTTCCACACCGCTGCCGGCCAGGAGCCGGTCCAGCAGTGCGACGGCGGCGCTGATGCCCTCCTCGGCGTGGTGGCCCAGGGGGAGCAGGACCGATTCCTCGGCGATCACGTGGTAGCTCAGTGAGGCCAGGACGACGCGCAGGTGCCGGCGGCCGAAGTCTATGCCCACGGCGACGGCGCCGTTGCTGTTGAGCCGGACGTTCAGGGCCCGCCGACCGGAGCTGGTGATCGGTTCGGTGGAGGCGAGCCCGGCGTCCTGCATGATCTTGACGATGTTGGAAACGGTGGCCGTGGAGAGGCCGGTCTGCCGGGCGAGTTCCGCCTGGGTGGAGGGCCCGGCGAGCAGGCATTCAATGATCCGCTGCTGGTTCAGATGCCGGAGCGCGGACTGGGATCCGGGGTTTTTCGTTCGGCTCCTCGTTGAGCGCGTTGGGGAGGGCATGCTATGAAGAGTGCCGCATTCGCGTCTTGTAGTCAAGAAGTTAACGCAAGGTAGGTGAGGAAGTCGTCCCGAAGGGCCGGTGGTGCGCCCGCCGGCAGGCCAGTGGGCGCACTGGCGGGGAATGCCGGGGCGTTCCGGACCGCTACGGCCAGCGCCGCACAGGGAATTTGGAGACGATCCGCCCCGCTGGGGCGGGGGCCGGGCGGGTGTTTGCGGGGCGATCCGCCCCGCTGGCGCGGGGGCCGGGCGGAAATGCACCGGCACGGGGACGCCGCCTCGTGGCTACGCTGGAGGGCGAGGACCCGCCGCCAAGGGCGGTCCGCTGGATGCTGAGGTGGTAATGGTGCTACTGGCCCTGATGCAGGCGAACGCCGCGGTGCTGGACGTTGGCGCCAATTGTGCTGCCGTGGAGGCCGCCGCGCGCAAGGCTGCGGCCGCCGGCGCCCGGCTGCTCCTGACCCCCGAGCTCTTTCCGGTGGGGTACGCGCCCCTGCGGCTGCGGGCGGAGTTCGACCCCACGGCGCTGCCCTCCATCCGGCAGGCCCTGGCGGAGATCGCCCGCCGGAACAGCATTGCGCTGGTCTACAGCCTGCCCGCCGTCACCCCGCCGGGGGAGTGGCAGATCACCGCCACCCTCGTCGATGAGGCCGGGGCCGAGCTGCTCAGCTATGCCAAGGTTCATCTCTTCGGCCCGGAGGAGCGCCAGGCGTTTGTCCCGGCGGGGGAGGGCCCCAGAGTCGTGGACTTCCATGGAATCAGGACTTCCATGGTGATCTGCTACGACGTGGAATTTCCCGAGGCCGTCCGGGCCGCCGCAGTGCGCGGCGCCGAACTGCTCCTCGTCCCGACCGCCCTCGCCGAGGGCTTCGATACCGTCCCGCAGTTGCTGGTCAGGGCGCGGGCGCTGGAGAACCACCTCACACTCGCCTACGCCAACCACTCCGGAACCGAGGACGGCTGCGATTTCCTCGGCGGCAGCGTCGTTGCTGCGCCGGATGGCTCGCTCCTGGCCGCCGCCGGCGCCGGGGCCGAACTCCTGTTCGCGGAGCTGCCCGCGCGGGACACCTCCGGCCCCGAGGTGGCGTACCTGGACGATCGCCGGCCGGAAGTCTACCGCTCCTGGGGCAGCTGACCGGCCAGCCCGCCCGTGTACTGCAGCGCAATCCAGAGCTCCGCCCGGGCCTGGGCCTGGTTGAGATCCAGCTCGAGCAGCTCCGCGAGCATGCCGATCTGCCGGCGGACGCTGTTGCGGTGCAGGCCGGTGGCCTTCGCCGTGGCGTCCCAGCTGCCGTTCTCGCCGAGCCAGGCCCGGAGGATGCCGAGCAGGGCATCCCGCCTTTCCGGTTCCATGGCCAGCACCGGGGCCAGCAGCCGGGCGGCCAGCATGGCGCCGGCCTCCTGGCCGAGCAGCCCGGCCACGGACCACGTCACGTCATCCACCCGGACGCTGTGACCCGTGGTGCCCACGCGGCTGCGGAGCGACGAGGCGAGCCGGTAGGCCTCCGCCAGCCCGGAGAGTTCCGTGGCGCTCCCGATCACGAGGCGCCAGCCGAGCCGTTCGACGCCGGCCAGCAGGGCGTCGTCGACCTTCAGCCTGGTAATCGCGGCAAAGCCGTAGTCGGTGATCTCCACCAGTTTGGTATCAAACATCCGGCGCCACTCCAGCAGCTCCCGGACGGGACTTTCGCCCGAGCGGGCAGTGTGGCCGGTGGCGGGAGTGCCTGCCGGGCCGTCCGGGCGCCCGGCAGGCTCCGGGCGGAGGCCCAGCAGCACACGCAGCGGCCCGGACCGGGTGGTGGAGACACTCTGGGCCAGCAGGTCCTTGAGTCCGTTAAGGTGCCGGGTGCCTCCCGTCGCCAGGCTGTCCGGATGAAGCAACAGCGCGGTGGCGAGCTGGCTGGGGGCCAGTGAACCGCTGGTGCGCTGGCGCACCAGCAGCTCCAGCAGTCCGACGGCGGTGGAGACGACGCTGTTCTGCGCGGGGGTCAGCGGCGTGTCGGTGCCGAGGATCAGGGCACCCAGGTTGGCGTCCCGGGTGCTGCGCAGCGGATACCCGAAGACCAGCGCCGACCCGGCCGTGCCGAACGAGTCCATCTCCACGCGGGGGCCGCTGCCGGACAGCAGCCTCGCCAGCAGGGGCTGCAGGACGGCCAGCTCCACGCCGGGCGTGGCGCGTTCCCCCGGGGCGCCGGCACTTGCGGCACTTGCGGCGCCTGGGGCAGCCGGGGCGGTGGCAGTTCCGCGGGCCCGCAGCCGCCCGTCGGCACCGACGAGCACCGCCCATACCGGAACCCGCTGCACGAGGGCGGCCAGGAGTTCGTGTTCCGGCCGCGCCGACAGCACGGCGCGCATGAGCTGCCGGTTGGTGTCCGCGAGCTGCCGGAACGTCGTGGCGTTGTCCGATTCCAGCAGTTGCGAGAACGCCAGGCCGACGGCGGCGAAGGGCACGGTCTTCGGGACTGCCACGAGCGTGAGGTTGTGCCGCCGGCAGGCCAGGACCACGGCCTCCGGCACCTCATCGAAATAGGGTTCCAGGCCGAAGCCCAGGGCCGAGACCCGCGCCGCAACCAGCCGCTGCACATAGGCATCCACGAACTCCCCGCGGCCGCCCGCACCCAGGAACGGGAGGCCTGCGGTGAGCAGGAACTCGCCGTCGAGCAGGTAGGGGGTGGGATCCTCCAGTTCACTCGGCTCCACCCAGCGAAGCCGCTCCGCCCCGTTGCCGCCGTCGTGCAGCACGGAAAGTTCCGGCGGCAGTTGGCGCAGGAACTGGGCCAGGGTGACGAAACCCAGCCTCTCGCCGTCGTCAGCAGCCACGGATGCCACCGGTGTCCGGAACAGCGGGCTTCAGTGCATTACGTCTCATGACTGAAGACTATAGGTCATTTTGCACAATCGTGAGAGCTGGCTCACACGCCTAGGCTGGACGCGGGGAAAAGACCACTACTGAAGAACGGACGTCAACGATGACTGCGCCAACGCTTATTGGAGAACGGCCGCCGGCCACCACGGGCCGCCCCGGACTGACCGCGCAACTGCTTCGCCGCAAACCAATCGGACAGCTCGTCAGCGAAGCCGAAACCGGCCACGGCGGCACCAAGCTGGTCCGCAGCTTCGGGGTGTTGCACCTTACGATGATCAGCGTCGGGGCCACCCTGGGAACCGGCATCCTGGTGATCCTGAGCGAATCCGTCCCGCTTGCCGGCCCGGCCATCTGGATCTCCTTCGCGATCGCCGGACTCGCCGCGCTGCTCTCCGCCATCTCGTACGCCGAAATGGCCGGACTGGTGCCCGCGGCAGGATCGAGCTACTCCTACACCTACGCGACCATGGGTGAGGGCATGGCCTGGATCTGCGGCTGGTGCCTCGTGCTGGAATACGCCGTCTCCGTGGCCGCCGTCGCCGTCGGTGCCGGCCAGTACGTGAACGAGGCGCTTGCCGTCTTCGGGCTGGAACTCCCGGACGCCATCTCGCAGCCACCCGGCGACGGAGGCGTGCTCAACGCGCCGGCGATCGTGATCGTGGTCCTTGCCATGGCCCTGCTGGTCCGCGGCGCCAGGGAAAGCGCCTGGATCAACACAGCCATTGTGCTGGTCAAGGTCGGCATCCTGGTGTTCTTCTGCGCGGTGGCCTTCACCGCCTTCAACGGCGCACACTTCGAGCCGCTGATGCCGATGGGCGCCGCCGGCGTCTCGGCCGCCGCCTCCCGGGTGTTCTTCTCCTACATCGGCTTCGACGCGGCCTCCACGGCCGGCGAGGAAGCCCGCAATCCCAAGCGCGACCTGCCCCGGGCCATCCTGCTCTCGATGCTGATCGTGACCACCATCTATGTGCTCGTCGCGGTCGCAGCGATCGGGGCCCGGCCCTGGGGCTGGTTCGACGGCACCGAAGCGGCCCTCGTGAAAATCCTGGAGGAGACGACCGGACAGCCCTGGATTGCGCTGGTGTTCGCCGTCGGGGCTGTGCTGGCCATCGCCAGCATCGTGCTGACCGTCCTCTACGGGCAGACCCGCATCCTGCTCTCGATGGCCCGGGACGGCATGGTCCCCAAAATCTTCGGCCGCGTCTCACCCCGCACCGGCACCCCGGTGGCCGGCACCCTGATCGTGGGCACCGCAGTCGCCCTCACGGCCGGCCTTGTCCCGCTCGGCGCGCTGGCCGACGCCACCAGCATCGGCACGCTCTTCGCCTTCGCGCTGGTCAACATCGCGGTCATCTACTTGAGGCGCAACCGGCCGGAACTCACGCGGAGCTTCCGCGTTCCGCTGTTTCCGCTGACGCCCATCCTCGGCGCCGTCATGTGCGGCTATCTCATGCTCAACCTGGGCGCCCAGACCTGGGTGGTCTTTGGACTGTGGATGCTGGTGGGCCTGGCCGTCTACTTCGGCTACGGCCGCAGGAACTCCCGGGTAGCGGCGCTCAGCAACGAGGAATACCGTGAACTATCCGGCGCAGCCCCCTCCGACACCGCGTCCGCTCCCGAACCGATGAAGGCACACCACTCATGACGACCGCAACAGAACTCCCGGCTCCCGGGCCGGCGACGCCGGGCACCGGCGCCGAGGCGCCCATCACCATGCTGAATCCGGACTTCCCGTTCAGCTACGACCATTACCTGGCCCACCCGGACGGCCTGGGCGCCATCCCTGCCGGGCTGTACGGGACCGAAGTGGCCGTAGTCGGCGCCGGGCTTTCCGGGCTCGTAACGGCCTACGAGCTGATGAAGCTGGGCCTGCGTCCGGTGATCTACGAGGCGGACCAGATCGGCGGCCGGTTGCGGACCGCGAGCTTCCCCTCCGCCGCCGGCGTCGTCGCCGACCTCGGCGGGATGCGCTTCCCCGTCTCCGGCAGGGCTTTCTACCACTATGTGGAGCTGCTCGGCCTGGCGACCGAGGAGTTCCCCAATCCGCTGGCGGCCGCCACGTCCAGCACAGTCATTGAGCTCGCCGGCGAGAAGTACTACGCCCGCACGCCGGCGGACCTCCCGCCGTTCTTCCGGGAGGTCGCCGAGGCGTGGAAGGCCGCTGTCAACGACGGGGCCAGGTTCGCCGAGATGCAGGAAGCCATCCGCGCCCGGGACACCGCCAGGATCAAGGAGCTCTGGAACGCGCTGCTTCCCCTGCTCGATGAACAGACCTTCTACGGTTTCATCGCCGGCAGCGACGCGTTCAAGCAGGCCGGGTTCGCCCACCGCGAGGCCTTCGGGCAGGTGGGCTTCGGCACGGGCGGCTGGGACACAGACTTCCCCAACTCCATCCTCGAAATCCTGCGCGTCGTCTACACCGACGCCGACGACGCGCACCGGTTCATTGCCGGCGGGGCGCAGCGGCTCCCGGAGGCGCTCTGGCAGCACGCGCCGTCGGGCATGGCCCACTGGCCCGAGGGCACCTCACTGGCCTCACTGCACGCCGGCGCACCGCGGGGCGCCGTGGACCGGATCGCCCGGGACGGCAGCGGCGACTTCCGCATCCGGGAGCGGTGGGGCCGCGAGGCCGCCTATCCCGCCGTCGTGACCACGTGCCAGTCGTGGCTCCTGTCGACCCGGATCCACACCGAAGAGACCCTCTTCCCGGCGGAACTGTGGACCGCGATCGAACGCTCGCACTACATGCAGTCGTCAAAGACCTTCGTGATGGTCGACCGGCCGTTCTGGAAGGACATCGATCCGGCGACAGGCCGCGAGGTCATGTCCATGACGCTGACGGACCGGCTGAACCGTGCCACCTACCTCCTGGACAACGGACCGGACCGGCCCGCGGTGATCCTGCTCTCCTACACCTGGAACGACGACGCGCTGAAATGGCTGGCCCTGGACGCGGACCAGCGGGTTGAGCTGATGCTGCACTCGCTCGCGCAGATCTACCCGGACGTGGACATCGCCAGCCACATCGTCGGCCAGCCGATCACCGTCTCGTGGGAGGCGGACCCCAACTTCATGGGCGCCTTCAAGGCCAACCTGCCCGGACACTACCGCTACCAGCAGCGGCTCTTCACCCACTTCAAGCAGGACAAGCTTCCGGACGCCCAGCGCGGCATCTTCCTGGCCGGCGATGACGTGTCCTTCACCGCGGGGTGGGCGGACGGCGCCGTGACCACGGGGCTGAACGCGGTCTGGGGAGTCGTCAACCACCTGGGCGGGTCATCGGCAGCCGGCAACCCGGGCCCGGGCGACGTGCTGGGCGAGCTGGGCCCGATCCCGCTGGACTAGGTGCCCAGGCGTGGGCTCAGGCGTGCAGTTCGCGGTGGGCCCGGGCCAGGTCCTGGTAGTGCGCCGCGTTCTGCTGGACGCCGGCGAACTCCTCGTCGCTCAGTTCGCGCCGGACCTTGGCGGGCACCCCGGCGACCAGTGAGCGCGGCGGGACCACCGTTCCCTCCAGTACGACGGCGCCGGCAGCGACGAGGGAGCCGGCGCCGATCACCGCTCCGTTGAGGATGGTGGCGCTCATGCCGATCAGGCAGTCATCCTCGACCGTGCAGCCGTGCACGACGGCGCTGTGGCCGACGCTGACCCGGGCGCCGACGGTGCAGGGAAAGCCCGGGTCCGCATGCAGCACCACGTTGTCCTGCAGGTTGCTGCCGGCGCCGACGGTGATCGCGGCGGTATCGGCCCGGACGGAGACGCCGTAGAAGGCGCTGGAGTTCTCGGCGAGTGTGGCCTTTCCGATCACCGAGGCGCTCGGTGCGATGAAGGCGGATTCGTGGACAGCCGGGGTATCGCCGGCGAAAGCGTAAATGGGAGCCATCCCCCCAGCCTAGGACACCCCGCACCCCCGTTGCCCTATCACTTGTGGTTGCCATCAGCGCTGATGGCAACCACAAGTGATAGGGCAACGGGGGGTGGGAGGGGGGAGGCGGTGGGAGGGGGGTGGAGGGATGGAGGTCACGCGGGGGAGCGGAGCACCGTGAAGCCTGCGCCCTGTTCGGGCTGGCGGGCTTCGGGGAGCACGACGGCGATCGGCGCCCCGGGCGCGGCCACCCGCCCCAGCTCCTGGACGACGCCGTCCCAGTCCTCCGGGGGCAGTCCCGCGAGGGCGTCCACAGCCCACACCGAAGGGAACACCGAATCGGCGAAGGGCAGGGCGGGGGCCGCCGCGACCGAGGCTTCCAGGCCCCGGGCCCGCGCTGCATGGATGTTCTCCTCGGACGGGTCGACGCCGGTGAAGTGGATGCCGGACTGCACGAAGCGCAGCCCGTCCGTACCCTGGCCGCAGTCCAGGCCCAGCACGCCCCTGCGGCCCTCCGCTTTGAGCAGGGCGACGAACTCGGTCAGCGGGTCTTCCTGGGAAAGTGCCATACCCCTATTCAATGACCGCCGTCAGCTGAAAACAACCGGGCTCAGTTGAAAACAGGGGTGCTCAGCTGAAGACAACCGGGCTCAGTTGAAAACAACCGTCCGGTTGCCGTCCAGCAGGACCCGGTGCTCGGCGTGCCACTGCACCGCCTGGGCCAGGGTGCGGCCCTCCACGTCGCGGCCCATCTGGACGAACTGTTCGGCCGTGCGCCGGTGGTCCACCCGGATGACTTCCTGTTCGATGATCGGGCCCTCGTCCAGGGCCGCCGTTACATAGTGCGCGGTGGCGCCGATGAGCTTCACGCCGCGGGCGTGAGCCTGGTGGTAGGGCTTGGCGCCCTTGAAGGACGGCAGGAAGGAGTGGTGGATGTTGATGGCCTTGCCGGTCAGCTCCTGGCACAGCTCGTTGGAAATGATCTGCATGTAGCGGGCCAGGACCGTCAGTTCGACGTCGTGCTCGGCCATCAGCGCCCGCAGTTCGTCCTCGGCCCGGACCTTGGTGTCCGGGGTGACCGGGATGTAGTGGAACGGAATGCCGTAGAACTCGGCGAGGCCCGCCAGGTCCCGGTGGTTGGACACGATGGCCGGGATCTCGATCGGCAGGGTGCCGGAGCGCTGCAGGAACAGCAGGTCATTGAGGCAGTGCGCGGAGGTGCTGGCCATCAACAGGGTGCGCACCTTCCGGCCGGCCGGGTTGAGGCTCCACTGCATGCCGAAGGCCTGGGCCACGGGCTCGAGGGCGGCCTGAAGTTCGATGGGGGAGGCCGCCGTCGTGGCCTCGACGCGCATAAAGAACGTCCCGGTGCTCTGGCTGCCGTATTGCTGCGAGTCCGTAATATTGCAGCCGGCAACGAGCAGGGCGCCCGCGACGGCGTGCACGATGCCGGGGCGGTCCGGGCAGGAAAAGGTCAGGATGTAGGAAGCAGTCAGCTGGTCGTCAGTCACGAAGACAGCCTACCCGCGGGTACGCGCCGGCTGGGGCCGGGCCGCCGGCCTGGGGTAGTCTGGAAGGGTCGCAACTGGCGTTGGGTGGCTAACCACCAGGGAGCGGCACTCACGAAGACCACGGATCGTACGCCTGGGCCGAGGGTCATGTTTGTCCGGTTGGCAGCGCCCGCTGCCGGCCCGCGTCGGCACCCCATCCCGGGTGCCGGTCCCCTTGTCGCGTCCCGGGTTTCCGTGGGCCGTAATCTAGGGGCGCCGCCGCGGGCCAGCCGGTAACCTGACCTTAAGCAGTGCCCGTTGCCTAGCCAGGAGTTCCCCGTGACCACCTCCCTTAGCCTTTCTTCCGCCGCCGTGAGCAACCAGCCGCTGGCCGAACTTGACCCCGAAATCGCCGCCGTCCTGGCCCAGGAGCTGGGCCGCCAGCGCGGCACCCTGGAAATGATCGCCTCCGAAAACTTCGCCCCCCGCGCCGTCATGGAAGCCCAGGGCTCGGTCCTGACCAACAAGTACGCCGAGGGCTACCCCGGCCGCCGATACTACGGCGGCTGCGAATACGTCGATATCGCCGAGCAGCTCGCCATCGACCGGGTCAAGGAGCTCTTCGGAGCCGAGTACGCCAACGTCCAGCCGCACTCCGGCGCCCAGGCCAACGCCGCGGCGCTCTCCGCGATGATCACCCCGGGCGACAAGATCCTCGGACTGTCCCTGGCCCATGGCGGCCACCTGACGCACGGCATGAAGCTCAATTTCTCCGGCAAGCTCTACCAGGTCGCCGCGTACCAGGTCGAGGAAGACAACTTCCGCATCGATATGGACAAGCTGCGCGCCCAGGCCATTGCCGAGAAGCCCCAGGTCATCATCGCCGGCTGGTCCGCCTACCCGCGCCACCTGGACTTCGCAGCCTTCCGCTCGATCGCCGACGAGGTCGGCGCGCTCCTCTGGACGGACATGGCGCACTTCGCCGGCCTCGTGGCCGCCGGACTGCACCCCAGCCCGGTCCCGCACTCCGACGTCGTCACCTCCACCGTGCACAAGACCCTCGCCGGCCCCCGCTCCGGTGTGATCCTGGCCAAGAAGGAATGGGCCAAGAAGATCAACTCCAACGTCTTCCCGGGCCAGCAGGGCGGACCGCTGATGCACGTCATCGCCGCCAAAGCCGTCGCGTTCAAGATCGCCGGCACGGAGGAATTCAAGGAGCGCCAGGAGCGCGTCCTGGAAGGCGCCCGGATCATCGCCGACCGCCTGAACCAGGCCGACGTGTCCGACGCCGGCGTCTCTGTCCTCACCGGCGGCACCGACGTGCACCTGGTCCTGGTGGACCTGCGCAACTCCCAGCTCGACGGCCAGCAGGCCGAAGACCTCCTGCATTCGGTCGGCATCACCGTGAACCGGAACGCCGTGCCGTTCGACCCGCGCCCGCCGATGGTCACCTCCGGCCTTCGCATCGGCACCCCGGCCCTGGCCACCCGCGGCTTCGGCGCCGAGGAGTTCACCGAGGTCGCCGAGATCATCGCGACCGCACTCAAGGCAGGGTCCGCGACCGACATCGAGGCGCTCCAGTCCCGTGTGGACAAGCTCGCCGCGGATTTCCCGCTGTACCCGCAGCACGAGCAGTGGTAGGCCATGACTTCCGCTGAGACTGCACAAACGGCCGCCACCGCACAGATCCTCGACGGCAGGGCCACCGCCGCGGCGATCAAGGCCGAACTGACCGAACGCGTCGCCGTCCTCAAGTCCAAGGGCATCGTCCCGGGCCTCGGCACCATCCTGGTCGGCTCCGACCCGGGCAGCACCTGGTACGTCGGTGGCAAGCACAAGGACTGCGCCGAGGTGGGCATCACCTCAATCCGCCGCGACCTGCCGGAGGACACCACACAGGAGGAGCTCCTGGCCGTGGTCCGGGAGCTGAACGAGAACCCGGAATGCACCGGCTACATCGTCCAGCTCCCGCTGCCCAAGCACATCGACCAGGACGTCATCCTGGAGGCCATGGACCCTGACAAGGATGCCGACGGCCTGCACCCGATGAACCTCGGCCGGCTCGTGGCCAACGTCAGCGGCCCGATGAAGTCCCCGCTGCCGTGCACCCCCAAGGGCTGCGTGGAACTCCTCACCCGGCACGGCATCAGCCTCAACGGCAAACGCGTGCTGGTGGTGGGCCGCGGCGTCACCATCGGCCGCCCGGTGGGACTGCTGCTGACCCGCAAGGACGTCAACGCCACGGTCATCCTGGCGCACACCGGCACCGTGGACCTGCCCGCCGAACTCCGGCAGGCCGACGTCGTGATCGCCGCGGCCGGCCAGCCGCACATGATCAAGGCGGGGGACCTCAAGCCGGGCGCCATTGTCCTCGACGTCGGCGTCAGCCGCGTCGATGACGGCTCCGGCAAGGCCGTCGTCACCGGGGACGTGGACCCCGCAGCGGCCGGCGTCGCCGCCTGGCTGTCCCCGAACCCCGGGGGAGTCGGCCCGATGACCCGCGCCATGCTGCTGGCCAACGTGGTGGAAACCGCGGAACGCCACTTGGCCGAGGCGGGCACCTCCGGCGCCGGCTGAGTCTGTGCACGAAAGGGCGCTTCTCCCTCAGGGGGGTGGCGCCCTTGCGGTTTTAAGCCCCGGGACGCTTTAATTCCCGGACAGCACAGAACGGCAAACGCCCGGATTTTTTACGAAAAGACTCTTTCATAGTTCGCCGGTTTCCACTACCGTAATTCGGGTGCCTGAACTCGACTCGAAAGAATCCTCCCTCAAGGAAGCTCACGTGAGCAGCCCCGCTGAAACCGGCCCGCCGCAGTATGTGATCACTGCCGAGAACCTGACGAAGCGCTACGGCGACGTGGCCGCGGTCGACGGAATCTCCTTCTCCGTCCCCGCCGGCGAGGCATTCGGCCTGCTCGGACCCAACGGCGCCGGCAAATCCACCACCATGAAAATGATCGGCGCGGTGTCCCAGCGCACGTCCGGAAGCCTCAGCATCATGGGCCTGGACCCCGACCTGAACGGACCGGAAGTCCGGGCGCACCTGGGCGTGGTCCCGCAGCAGGACAACCTGGACGAGGAACTCAAGGTCCGGGACAACCTGCTGGTCTACGGCCGCTACTTCGGCCTGCCGATGAGCTACCTTAGGCCCAAGGCCGACGAGCTGCTGGAGTTCGCGCAGCTCACCGACAAGGCGAAATCCAAGGTGGACGCGCTCTCCGGCGGCATGAAGCGCCGCCTCACGATCGCGCGCTCCCTCATCAACGAACCCCGGATCCTGCTCCTGGACGAACCCACCACCGGCCTGGACCCGCAGGCGAGGCACATTCTCTGGGACCGGCTGTTCCGGCTCAAGGAACAGGGCGTCACCCTGATCCTCACCACCCACTACATGGACGAGGCCGAGCAGCTCTGCGACCGCCTGATCGTGGTGGACAAGGGCAGGATCATGGCCGAGGGATCCCCGGCGAGCCTGATCCGCGAGTACTCCACCCGCGAAGTCCTCGAGCTGCGCTTCGGCTCGGAACGCAACGCCTCCATCGGCGCCGAACTGGAGGGCATCGGCGAACGGGTGGAAACCCTGCCCGACCGCGTCCTGATCTACGCGCACGACGGCGAGGCCGCCCTCGAGGAGGTCTCCGTCCGCGGGCTGCGCCCGGTGACCTCGCTGGTGCGCCGGTCCTCGCTCGAGGACGTCTTCCTGCGCCTGACCGGCAGGAGCCTCGTTGACTAGGAAACCGGCAGCAGCCGGGAAGGCGTCGGTAAACGGGGCGGTGGGGGCACCCGGGGCGGTGTCCGAGGCGCTAGGCCCGACGGCGGCTCCCGCCCTGCGCGCCCATTCCCCGGAGGTCTCGGCGGTCCGGGCCAGGCGCTGGGGGTCGCTCTACTTCGCCGAACACGTGCTCCGGGTGATGAAGAGCTACGGCTGGACCATCGTGATGTACGGCGTCGGGCAGCCGGTCGCCTATCTCTTCGCCATGGGGGTGGGCCTGGCGACGCTGGTCGACACCGCCAGCGGGGCCCTCTTCGGCGGGGTCAGCTACCTGACCTTCATCGCGCCGGCGCTGCTGATCTCGGCCGCGGTGATGTCCGCGGCGAACGAGTTCACCTTCCCGATCATGGACGGGTTCAAGTGGCGCCGGGTCTACTACGGGCCGCACGCCTCGCCGCTGACGCCCCAGCAGATCGCGCTGGGACAGGTCATCGCCGTCACAGTGCGCTTCCTGCTGCAGTCCGCGATCTACTTCGGTGTGGTGGCGCTGTTCGGGGCATCGCCGAGCCCCTGGGGCTGGGTGTCGATCCTGGTCGCCACCCTCGCCGGGCTGTCCTTCGGGCTGCCGCTGATGGCCTATGCCGCCTCGATCACGCAGGACAAAGGCCAGTTCGCCATGGTCATGCGCTTCATCGTGATGCCGCTGTTCCTGTTTTCCGGCACTTTCTTCCCGCTGGACACCCTGCCGCTGACGGTGCGCTGGATCGGCTGGATCTCCCCGATCTGGCACGGCACCGAGCTGGGCCGGGTCTTCAGCTACGGCTACCAGGAGGCCCCGCTGCTGACCGTCGCGCACGTCGTGTTCCTGCTGGCCCTCGCGGTGCTCGGCTGGGTCCTGACCAAACGCCAGTTCATCAAAAGGATGGCCGGATGAGCGCCGTCACCACCAGCCACAGCGACGCCGACGCCGCGCGCAACCGGAAGTTCGGGCCGCTGTACTCCCGGAACGTCCGCGCCGTCGTCGCCCGCGGGCTGATGGCCACCAAGAGCAGCAACTGGATGGTCATGCTCTCGGGCTTCTTCGAGCCCGTGCTGTACCTCATCGCGATGGGCGTCGGGCTGGGCGCCATCGTCGGAACGGTGCAGGGGCCCGGCGGCGGGGAAATTTCCTACGCCGCCTATATCGCGCCGGCCCTGCTGGCCGTGTCCGCGATGAACGGTGCCGTCTACGACTCCACCTGGAACGTCTTCTTCAAGATGAACTTCTCCAAGCTGTACCAGGGCATGCTCTACACCTCGCTGGGGCCGCTGGATGTCGCGATGGGGGAGATCTTCCTGGCCCTGCTGCGCGGCCTGATGTACGCCACCGGCTTCACCGCCGTGATGGGCCTCATGGGGCTGCTCACCACGCCGTGGGCCATCCTGATGATCCCGGCCGCGGTGCTGATCGCCTTCGGTTTTGCCAGTTTTGGCATGGGCATCACCAGCTTCATGAAGACGTTCCAGCAGATGGACTGGATCAACTTCGTGATGCTGCCGATGTTCCTGTTCAGCGCGACCTTCTACCCGCTCAGCGTCTATCCGCAGTACATCCAGTGGTTCATCCAGGCGATGCCGCTGTGGCACGGCGTGGACTTGCTCCGGCAGATCAGCGTGGGAGCCTTCAGCCCGGCGACCGCCATCCACGTCGGCTACTACCTTGTGATGATCGCCCTCGGCATGCTGCTGACCACCGGCCGGCTCCGCAAGCTGTTCCTCAAGTAGGGCCGGAAGCGGCCGTCCCCGCCCCGGAGCGTTCGCCCGGGGTGGAAGCGGGCGGGCGCGCCGCGAGGGTTTGCGATAATAGGCTCATGCAATCTCTGGGCAACTCCGCGTCTTCCAAGCCGTCCGCGTATAACGCCGCCACGGGCAAGTTCTCCATGTTCCGCATCAGCGGACCGGGGATGATGGTGTTCATCATCGCCTTCGTCGTCGCGGTCATCTTTGCTGCGAACCAGAACGACGTCGTGGGCTGGATCGTGGCGATCATCGCGGGCTTCTGGCTGGCTCTGGCCTCCTTCGTGGTCTTCAGCATCCAGAAGGCGGCCAGGAAGGCCGGTGCAAAGCTCACCGAAGCGCAGAACGCCTTCAATGCGGCGGCCGGCCGGGCGCCGGCGTCGGGCAGTGTGGACCACGGCAGCACCCGTCTCATGGAGGTCCGCCGTGAAGCGGACGAGGTCCGGGACCTGAAGCTTGACCACTCGTTCAAGATCGTGCAGGTGCAGGTCCGCGTCGTCGAACAGGAGCGGGCGAAGGGCACCGCGTCGGACCAGGAGACGATCCGCAGGGCGCTTGAGACCATCGAGATCACCGCCACCAACGCACGGGACATGATCAAGTCCGCCGGCGGCGACGAGCCCGTCTCCGGAACCATTGTCGACTAGAGTGGATCGGGTGAGCTCGGCATTGAAGAAGGACAACCTTCGCATCGCATCAGTCAACGTCAATGGCCTTCGTGCCGCCTACAAGAAGGGCATGGCGGAATGGCTTGAGCCGCGCGAAGTGGACATCCTCTGCCTGCAGGAAGTCCGCGCGCCCGACGCGATCGTCCATGAGCTGCTCGGCGCGGGCTGGTACATCCTGCACGCCGAAGCCGAGGCCAAGGGCCGCGCCGGCGTCGCCATCGCCTCCCGCACCGAACCGCTGCAGACCCGGGTGGGCATCGGCGACGACTACTTCGCCACCGCCGGCCGCTGGGTCGAAGCCGACTACAGCGTCCGCAACGCCGAGGGTGAAGCCTCCCAGCTCACCGTCGTGAGCGCCTACGTCCACTCCGGCGAGGCAGGCACCCCGAAGCAGGACGACAAGTTCCGTTTCCTCGATGTAATGGCCAGCCGGCTTCCCGAGCTGACCAAGCACAGCGACCATGCCCTCGTGGTGGGCGACCTCAACGTCGGCCACACGGAACTCGACATCAGGAACTGGAAGGGCAACGTCAAACGTGCCGGCTTCCTGCCCGAGGAGCGCGCGTACTTTGACCGCTTCTTTGGCGAGGACATCGGCTGGAAGGATGTTCACCGGGGCCTGGCGGGTAACGTCGATGGCCCCTACACCTGGTGGTCGCAACGGGGACAGGCCTTCGACAACGACACCGGCTGGCGCATTGATTACCACATGGCCACGCCCGCTCTCGCTGCAGCCGCAGTGTCAGCCGTTGTTGACCGGGCGCCGTCCTGGGACACACGCTTCTCCGACCACGCCCCGCTGGTAGTGGACTACCGGCTCTAGTTTTAAGGCCCCCACGAATGACCTCTTCTTCCACTGTGACCCCCGTGACCGGCGCCGCCGCCGGATCTCCTGCCGCCGAAACCGTCACCGCCGCTACCCCTGCCGTCCCCGGTTCTGCTGTCCCTCCGGGGGTCCGCCAGCGCGTGCTCTCCGGCATGCAGCCGTCCGCGGATTCCCTGCATCTGGGCAACTACCTCGGCGCCCTGGTGAACTGGGTCCGGATGCAGGACGAGTACGACGCGATCTTCTTTATCCCGGACCTGCACGCGATCACCGTTCCGCAGGACCCGGCCGAACTGGCCCACCGCACCAGGGTCACGGCCGCGCAGTACATCGCCGGCGGCGTCGACGTGGACAAGTGCACGCTCTTCGTCCAGTCCCAGGTGCCCGAGCACGCCCAGCTGGCCTGGGTCCTGAACTGTATCACCGGCTTCGGCGAGGCCTCCCGGATGACCCAGTTCAAGGACAAGGCCTCCCGGCACGGCTCGGAGCAGGCCAGCGTCGGCCTCTTCACCTACCCGGTGCTGCAGGCTGCGGACATCCTCCTCTACCAGCCCCACGGGGTGCCGGTGGGCGAGGACCAGCGCCAGCACGTGGAACTCAGCCGCGACCTGGCCCAGCGGTTCAACAGCCGCTTCGGTGAGACCTTCAACGTTCCGGCGCCCTTCATCCAGAAGGAATCGGCGAAGATTTACGACCTGCAGAACCCCACCGCCAAGATGTCCAAGTCGGCGGAATCACCGGCCGGCCTGATCAACCTCCTGGACGATCCCAAGGTCATCGCCAAGCGGATCAAATCCGCGGTCACGGACGCGGAAACGGAGATCCGTTTCGACCGCGAGGCCAAACCGGGGGTCTCCAACCTGCTGACCATCTACTCGGCCATCACCGGGCAGAGCGTCGAGGCCCTCGTCGCCGCCTACCAGGGCAAAATGTACGGCCACCTCAAGGTCGACCTCGCCGAGGTCGTGGCGGAGCGGCTCACCCCCATCCGGGACCGGGCCAACGAGCTGCTGAACGACCCCGCGGAACTTGACCGGCTGCTGGCCCTCGGCGCGGACAAGGCCCGCGAGATCGCCTCGGTCACCCTGCGGGACGTCTACGCCAAGGTGGGTTTCCTGCCCTACGCCGGAACCCACGGGGCCCGCTAGGCCAATGTCCTCCGTCAGCAAAGTCACCGCTAACGAGCCAAAACGCGCCGCCGCGCGTGCTGTCAGCAGTGCCGGCAAGGAATCCCCTCCGGACAACGGACAGCGCACCGACGGCGTCAGCATCGGCGTGATCCTGGGGTTCCCGGACGAGATCGCCGAGGAGCTCCAGCGCTGGCGGGCCTCCTTCGGCGACCCGATGGCGGCCGTCATCCCGGCGCACATCACGCTCGTGACGACCACCATGACCCAGGACTGGGAAGCGACCCGCAACCACGTGCGTGAGATCGCGAGCAAGCAGGAGCCCTTCAACGTGACCATCGCCGGCACCGGATCCTTCCGGCCGGTGTCCCCGGTGGTCTTCCTCAACGTTGAGGACGGCTTCGGTGACTGTGTCAGCCTGCACCAGCAGCTCCAGACCGGGCCGCTGGAGCGGGAACTGCCGTTTGCCTACCATCCGCACGTCACCGTCGCACACGACGTCGCCCCGGAAAGCCTGGATGAGGCCGAAACGGTGCTCAAGGATTACCGGGCCACGTTCCCGGTGGCTAGCATGGGACTTTACGAGCACGACGACAACGGCATTTGGCAGCTACGGGAAGAGCTTGACTTTGGGACCGAACCTGACGACGACGGGGGCCAGGACGGTGCAGCAGGCGCCCACTGAGCCGCCGCTTCCCACCGAGCTGGCCCGGCTGAAACTGGAAGTCATCCGGAAACGGGTTGAATGGGGAAAGGTCCGGCGCTCCGGCGGCGGCCGGATGGCGTCGCTGTTGGCGATGGTGCCGTGGCTGCTGGCCCGGGCCAACACCCTCCGTCCGCTCCGCGCCTTCCAGCACTACAACCTCCAGCACGGCCCCCTGATGAGTGCCGGCATCGGGTTCAGGATGTTCTTCTCCATCACAGGTCTGCTGGCCACCGGCCTTTCCCTGGCCGGTCTTGTCCTCAGCGGACAGCCGGCCCTGCTGGACCAAATCATCAGGAGTGTGGCCAAGGCCGCGCCCGGCCTCCTGCAGGTCGACGGCGGCGAGGGGCTGGTTGATCCCTATCAGCTGCTGAACCCTTCCAGCCTTGGCTGGGCTGCCGTGATCGCCGCTGCGGTGACTGTCTTCACGGCCCTGGGCTGGATCAGCGGCATCCGCGACGGCGTGCGGGGCATGATGCGGCTGGGCCCGCGGGGGATGAACCCGGTCCTGCAGATCCTGCGCGACGCCGGCACGCTCCTGCTGCTCGGCGCGGCCCTGGTGGTCAGCGCGGCCGCCTCCCTGGTGTTCGGCACGGCGGCGGGGTGGGTGACTGAGAAGCTGAACCTGGATCCGCTGCTGGCCGGTCCGCTGACGACCTTGGCCACGATCATGGTGCCGCTGCTGCTCGGCTGGGGCACCGCGCTGATCATGTTCCGGGTGGCCGCGGGGCTGAAGCTGGCCCGCCGCTCGCTCCTGGAAGGGACCCTCCTTGCCGCGGTGGGCACCACCGTGCTGCAGATCTTCAGCACCCAGCTGCTGGCCAGTGCCGGACGGAACCCCATCCTGGCGCCCTTCGCCATCATCATCGGCCTGCTGATCTGGTTCAACCTGGTCAGCCAGGTGTACCTGGTCTGTGCCTCGTGGGTGGCGATCCGCGAGGAGGACCTCAACCGGGAGCCGGGCAGCAGGAAGACCGGCTGGGGCGCCCGCCAGGTCCAGCCGGGCAAGACCCCGGTGGAGGCCGGCGAGATCCGTCCCCCGGCCGCTGCTACGCGGTGGCGTCGAGGTACTGGTCGGCCCACGCCGAAATAATCTTCGCGGCACGGGCGGCCTGGCCCTTGGCGGTCAGCAGATGGTCGCTGCCCTCGAGGGATACGAAGCTGCGCGGATGCCGTGCGGTCCGGAAGATGGTGCTGGCGTTCTCGATGCCCACGGTGTTGTCGGTGGGGGAGTGGAGCACCAGGAGCGGCTTTCCCAGCTGCCGGATGCAGTCCGTGAGGTCGGCGTTCTCCAGGTCCTCCACGAAGTGGCGGCGGATCTCCACCCGTTTGCCGCCCAGGTCCACTTCGGCGCTGCCCTCGCTGAGGATCCGGTCCACGGCCGCGTCAAAGACGTGGGCCACATGCTTGGGCGAGAACGGGGCCCCCACGGTGGCGACGGCGTCGAGCTCCGGGATCTGCCGCGCGGCCGAGAGCACCGCGGCCCCGCCGAAGGAATGGCCCACCAGCAGCGAGACCGGCCGGCCCGACGCGCGCATGAATTCGGCCGCCTTCACGGTGTCCGCGACCTTGTGGCTGAAGGAGCCCTCCGACCAGAGCCCGGCGGATTCGCCGAGGCCGAGGTTGTCGAAGCGGAGCATGCCCACCCCGTTGTCCGCCAGAGCCTTGCACATCCTTGAGGCCGAGGGGCTGTCCTTGCCCAGCGTGAAGCCGTGCGAGAACACCCCCCAGCCCTTCACCGGCCCCTCCGGGACGTCGACGATGCCGGAAAGCAGTTCGCCGGTGGAACCCTGGAAGGAGACTTTTTCGGAGCGGGACACGTGGACCCTTTCGTTCGGCGGTAAGACGACGACGGCGCCCCCACCCGAAAGGTGAGAGGCGCCGTCGTCGTGGTTCCTGGTTCGTTCTTGGTACTTGGTTCCTTAGATCTTGCGGGACAGGATGGCCTGCTTGACCTCGGCGATGGCCTGTGTGACCTGGATGCCGCGGGGGCAGGCCTCGGTGCAGTTGAAGGTGGTGCGGCAGCGCCACACGCCTTCCTTGTCGTTGAGGATCTCCAGGCGCATGTCGCCGGCGTCATCCCGGGAATCGAAGATGAAGCGGTGCGCGTTGACGATCGCCGCCGGGCCGAAGTACTGGCCGTCGGTCCAGAACACCGGGCAGGACGAGGTGCACGCGGCGCACAGGATGCACTTGGTGGTGTCGTCGAAACGCTCCCGGTCCTCGGCGGACTGCAGGCGTTCCTTGGTGGGCTCGTGGCCGCGGTTGATCAGGAAAGGCATGACCTCGCGGAAGGACTGGAAGAAGGGCTCCATGTCCACGATCAGGTCCTTCTCCACCGGGAGGCCCTTGATCGGCTCGACCGTGATGGGCTTGGACGTGTCCAGGTCCTTCAGCAGGGTCTTGCAGGCGAGGCGGTTGCGGCCGTTGATGCGCATGGCATCGGAGCCGCAGACACCGTGGGCGCAGGACCGGCGGAAGGAGACGCTGCCGTCGATCTCCCACTTGATCTTGTGCAGGGCGTCCAGGACGCGGTCCGTGCCGTACATGGTCACGTGGAAGTCATCCCAGGTGGACTCGTCGGAGACCTCCGGGTTGTAGCGGCGCACCCGCAGGTGGACGTCGAAGGACGGGATGTCCCCGCCGCCCCCGATGTGCGCGGGCAGTTCGATCTTGGAGGCTGGCTCAGCAAGTTCAGCGGTCATCTTAGTACTTCCTCACCATCGGCTCGTAACGCGTAAAGACCACCGGTTTGGTGGCAAGCCGGATGCCGGCTGTTGTTTCTGCGGTCACCGCGGAACCATCCGCCGGAGCATGCTCATCCTTATACGCCATGGAGTGCTTCATGAATTTGTCGTCGTCGCGCTCGGGGAAGTCCTCGCGGAAGTGCCCGCCGCGGGATTCCTCGCGGTGCAGGGCCGCCACAGTCATGACCTTGGCGAGCTCCAGCAGGAAGCCCAGCTCCACGGCCTCCAAGAGGTCCAGGTTGAAGCGCTTGCCCTTGTCCTGGACGCTGATGCGCTGGTACCGCTCCTCGAAGGACGCGATGTCCGTCAGGACCTGGTTCAGGGTGTCGGCGGTGCGGAACACCTGCATGTTGGCATCCATCGTGTCCTGCAGTTCCTTGCGGATTGCAGCGACCTTCTCGGTGCCGTCAGAGGTGCGGACGTGGTCCAGCAGGTCCAGCGTGTAGGCCTCCGGGTCAACGGGGAGGTCCACGAACTCTGCGGTCTTGGCGTACTCCGCGGCGGCAATGCCGGCCCGCTTGCCGAAGACGTTGATATCCAGCAGCGAGTTGGTGCCCAGCCGGTTGGAACCGTGCACGGAGACGCAGGCCACCTCACCGGCGGCGTAGAGGCCCGGGACCACCGTGTCGTTGTCCTGGAGCACCTGGGCGGTGATGTTGGTGGGGATGCCGCCCATGGCATAGTGCGCCGTCGGGAAGACCGGAACCGGCTCCGTGTACGGCTCGACACCGAGGTAGGTGCGGGCGAACTCGGTGATGTCCGGCAGCTTGGCGTCGATGTGCGCGGGCTCAAGGTGCGTCAGGTCCAGGAGGACGTAGTCCTTGTTCGGGCCGCAGCCGCGTCCCTCACGGACTTCGTTGGCCATGGAGCGGGCCACGATGTCGCGGGGGGCGAGGTCCTTGATGGTCGGGGCGTAGCGCTCCATGAAGCGCTCACCCTCGGAGTTGCGCAGGATCGCGCCTTCGCCGCGGGCGGCCTCGGAGAGGAGGATGCCCAGGCCGGCGAGGCCTGTCGGGTGGAACTGGTAGAACTCCATGTCCTCCAGCGGGATGCCGCGGCGGAACGCGATGCCCATGCCGTCACCGGTCAGGGTGTGGGCGTTGGAGGTGGTCTTGAAGACCTTGCCCGCGCCGCCGGTGGCGAACACCACGGACTTGGCCTGGAAGACGTGCAGTTCGCCGGAGGCGAGGTCGTAGGAGACGACGCCGGCAACGCGCTTCTGCTTGTACGTGGTGCCGTCCTCGCGGACAGCGTCCTCTTCGACGGTCAGCAGGTCCAGCACGTAGTACTCGTTGTAGAACTCCACGTTGTGCTTGACGCAGTTTTGGTACAGGGTCTGCAGGATCATGTGGCCGGTGCGGTCTGCGGCGTAGCAGGCGCGGCGGACCGGGGCCTTGCCGTGGTCGCGGGTGTGGCCACCGAAACGGCGCTGGTCAATGCGGCCCTCGGGCGTGCGGTTGAACGGCAGGCCCATCTTTTCCAGGTCCAGGACGGCGTCGATCGCTTCCTTCGCCATGACCTCGGCGGCGTCCTGGTCAACCAGGTAGTCGCCGCCCTTGATGGTGTCGAAGGTGTGCCACTCCCAGTTGTCTTCCTCGACGTTGGCCAGTGCCGCACACATGCCGCCCTGCGCCGCGCCGGTGTGGGAGCGGGTGGGGTACAGCTTGGTCAGTACTGCTGTTTTGGCGCGCTGACCTGACTCGATCGCCGCGCGCATCCCGGCGCCACCGGCACCGACGATGACGACGTCGTACTTATGGACCTGCATACCAGACGCTCTTTCTCTCAAAATTCGCTAACAACACCGGCCGGCGGAGCCAGCCCGGTGAAACCTCGTGGAAATCCGGTGCCTGCCCCGGGCAGGCACCGGATCGGTTGCCGCTGGGGCCGCGCCGCTATGGGGAGGGGCAGAAGCCGCCGGGCAGCTGGACACCGTTAACCACGGGGCACGGGTCAAAGGTGAAGATGACCATGGTGCCCAGGATGATGATGACGGTGGTGGCCGCGTAGAGCACGATCTTCAGCCACAGGCGCGTGGCGTCCTTTTCGGCGTAGTCATTGATGATGGTGCGCACACCGTTGGTTCCGTGCAGCATGGCGAGCCACAGCATTGCCAGGTCCCACACCTGCCAGAACGGGTCCGCCCACTTGCCGGCCACGAAGCCGAAGTCGATCGCGTGGATGCCTTCGCCGACCAGCAGGTTCACGGTCAGGTGTCCGAAGATCAGGACGACCAGGACGACGCCGGAAAGCCGCATGAAGAGCCAGGCAAGCATTTCGAAGTTGCCCTTGGAACCGCCGGTACGGCGGTACTGCGGAGCGATCCGGTTGCTGCCGACCTTAGCGCCGCCACTTCGTGGGCTCTGAATCTGCGTTGCACTCATGGCTAGTGACCTCCAAGGGCGAGGGAAAGGTGGCGGATGGAGAAGCCCACCATGACGACTACCCAGAGAGCGAGCACCGTCCACAGCATTTGGCGCTGGTACTTCGCGCCCTTCTTCCAGAAGTCGACGGCGATGATCCGCAGGCCGTTAAAGGCGTGGAACACGATCGCTGCGACAAGGCCCGTTTCACCCAGGGCCATCAGGGGGTTCTTGTAGGCACCAATCACGGCGGTGTAGGCCTCGGGGGACACACGCACCAATGAGGTGTCCAGCACATGGACCAACAAGAAGAAAAAGATCACTACACCGGTAATGCGGTGTCCAACCCAGGACCACATGCCTTCACGGCCGCGGTACAAGGTGCCAGCTGGTTTTGTCGGCACTGAATAAACCTCCCTGCAACACAGCGGCGCTGGCATGGGATCCACGCGGGGGGAACGCCTGCTGCGAGAGCACTCGTAAGCTCAAGCCTAAATCTAGGCTTCGCCCACAGCTTATTCAATTCAGCCACCCGTTGGTGACGGCGCCCGGCACGGTTTTCGTCCAGTTTTGAGACGAACGCCACATTTCCTGGTCCGCCGGGAGCGCCCGCACTGCCTCCGGTCCGCATCCGGTCTGCGACGCCGGAAGGCCGTGATGTGTCGTGTCCGCCGCCGGAGCAGGGACTGTTTCGGTCCGTTCAGCTAAAGTAGCCGTGATGAATACAGACAAAGCGACAAGCCAGGACTCACTTCAAGGCTCGGCCCTGAGCCGATTTATTGCGGTGATTCCGGCAGGCGGTGTTGGGACCCGCCTCTGGCCCCTGTCGCGTGCTGCAGCCCCCAAGTTCCTCCACGACCTCACGGGCTCGGGCAGTACCCTGCTGAGGTCCACCTACGACCGGCTTGAGCCGCTCGCCGGAAAACACATGCTCGTGGTCACCGGGATGGCGCACCGGGACGCGGTCTGCCGCCAGCTCCCCGAGATCGACGACGCGGACCTGGTGCTCGAAAGCGAGCCCAAGGACTCCGGCGCCGCCATCGGCCTGGCCGCCGCGATCCTGCACGAACGCGATCCGGACACCATCATGGGCTCCTTCGCAGCGGACCAGGTCATCAGCCCGGACGCACTGTTCCACGCGGCCGTCCGGGAAGCCATCCACGCCGCCGCGGCCGGCAAGATCGTCACGATCGGCATCAAGCCCACCCACCCCTCCACCGGCTTCGGCTACATCCGGGCCGGGAAGAACCTCGGCGTTGACGGGGCCCCCAGCGCCCAGGCCGTCGTCGAGTTCGTGGAGAAGCCCAGCGAAGAGGTCGCCCAGGAGTATCTCGACAGTGGCGACTACGTCTGGAACGCCGGCATGTTCGTGGCCCCCGTCGCGCTGATGCTCAAGCACCTCGAAGCCAACCAGCCCGAGCTTTTCGCCGGCGTGCAGGAAATCGCCCGGGCCTGGGACACCCCGCAGCGCGACGAGGTCAAGGCCCGTGTCTGGCCCACTCTGCCCAAGATTGCGATTGACTACGCCGTGGCCGAACCGGCAGCGGCCGCCGGCGACGTCGCCGTCGTTCCCGGCACCTTCCGCTGGGACGACGTCGGGGACTTCGCCTCGGTGGGCCGGCTCAACAGCGCCAAGGAAGTCAAGGACGTCACCGTGATCGGCGAGGGCGCCCGCGTCTTCACCGAGGACGCGAGCGGCGTGGTGGTCTCCGATACCAAACGGGTGATCGCGCTGATCGGCATCAAGGACGTCGTCGTCGTCGATACCCCTGACGCCTTGCTGGTCATGCACAAGGAACACTCCCAGCGCGTGAAGCAGGCCGTCGATGCCCTCAAGGCCAGCGGCGACACGGACGTGCTGTAGTTTCCGGAGCCACCGTCCGGCGTCCGTTTCCGGAGTCAGTGTCCGGCGTGCTTTGCGCTGCGGAGCCGGGCGGGCTCTCGGCCCCTGCCCTGATCTCCGGCGGGGCCCGAAGTGTTTCCCGATCCGTAACGCGCCGTACGCGATGCCGCTATTTTTTGTGCGCTCGCTAGAGTTGTCCCGTGCGCAACTACTCCACTGAAACTGACCCCACCATATTGGTGGGGCCGTGGCTCGAGCCCCTGCTGCCGGAACTGATCGCCTTCCGCCGGGACCTGCACGCGCACCCGGAGCTGTCGTTCAAGGAGTTCCGCACCACGGACAAGCTCGCGAAGCGGCTCGAGGAAGCGGGCCTGAAGCCGCGGCGCCTCGAAGGCACTGGCCTCACGGTGGACATCGGGGACGGTCCGATCGCCACCGCCCTGCGCGGCGACATCGACGCCCTGCCCATCATCGAGGAAACAGGTCTTCCCTTCGCGTCGAAGAACCATGGCGTCACGCACGCCTGCGGCCACGACGTGCACACCGCCACCATGCTCGGCGCGGCCCTGGTCCTGCAGCGGATGCACGAGGAGTCGCCGCTGCGCGGCACCGTGCGGATCATCTTCCAGCCGGCCGAGGAAACCATGCCCGGCGGCGCCCAGAGCTGCATCGAGCAGGGCGTCCTCGAAGGTGTTCCGCGGATCTTCGCCCTGCACTGCGACCCCCGGATCGAAGTGGGCAAGATCGGCACCCGGATCGGCGCCATTACCTCCGCCTCGGACACGATCAAAATCGAACTGACCGGCCGCGGGGGCCACACCTCACGGCCGCACCTGACCGAAGAGCTCGTCTTCGCCCTGGCGCAGATCGCCATCAACGTTCCGGCCGTGCTCTCCCGCCGCGTCGATGTCCGCAGCGGCGTCTCCGTGGTCTGGGGCCACATCTCCGCAGGCTCCGCGCCCAACGCCATCCCGGCCAGCGGCTACATGGCGGGCACCATGCGCTGCCTGGACCGCGACGCCTGGCACAGTGCCGGGGTCATCCTCGACGAGGTCGTGCAGCAGATCGCCGCTCCGTACGGCGTCGATGTCCACCTGGAACATACGCGCGGCGTGCCCCCCGTGGTCAACTCTGAACACGAGACCGCCCTGATCGAAGCCGCGGCCCGCGCCGAGATCGGCGAAGGCGCAGTGGTGCTGACGCCGCAGTCCATGGGCGGCGAGGACTTCGCGTGGTTCCTCGCGGACCTCCCCGGCGCCATGATGCGCCTGGGCACCAAGACGCCCGGCGGCGAGGAGTATGACCTGCACCGCGGGGACTACATCCTGGACGAACGCGCCCTGGGCCTGGGCATCAAGGTCCTCACCGCCGCAGCCCTGCGCACCCTCCGCGACCTCTAGGTCCCTGCCGCCAACCGGTCCCGCTCCCGCCGAGGTGAGAGTACGCGCCCATCGTCGGGCGATTCATGGGCGCGAACTGTGACCTCGGGGGAGGCGTCGGAACATGAATGAGTTGTGCACAATTCAATTGTGGATTATCGTATAGTGATGACCGATTCTTCCCGCCTCAACGCACCCCGCCTGGACCGGCAGTTGTGCTTCGCGATGTACTCGGCCTCCCGGGCTGCCACCGCGGCGTACCGGCCGATACTCGACGAGCTCGGTCTGACCTACCCGCAGTACCTCGTCATGCTGGTGCTCTGGGAAGAGGAACCGCGCAGCGTCCGCGAGCTGGGGGAGGAGTTGGGCCTCGACTCCGGCACGCTATCCCCGTTGCTCAAGCGGCTTGAGTCCCTGGGCCTCGTGGAACGGCGGCGCTCTGCCGAGGACGAACGGCGGGTTGAGGTCTTCCTGACCGAGTCCGGCACCGCGCTCAGCGCCCGGACCACCGGCATCCCGCAACGGCTCGCCGACGCGGCCGGGCTCTCGCCCGCGGAGCTTGACCAGCTCCGCGTGACCCTGGGCCGGCTGACCGCCGCCCTGCGCGGCTCGCACTGACTTCCACTGAAACTCAACAGATTGGATCCCCATGAAGACCCTTTACACAGCGGAGGCACTGGCCTCGGGCGAAGGCCGCGACGGCACCGCCGTGACCAAGGACGGCAAGCTCAGCGTGACCCTGGCCAGCCCCGTGGAACTCGGCGGCAACGGCGAAGGCACCAACCCCGAGCAGCTTTTCGCTGCGGGCTACGCGGCCTGCTTCCACTCCGCCCTGCGGCTCGTCGGCCGCCAGGCCAAAGCGGACCTGACGGATTCCGCCGTGGCCGCAAGGATCCACCTCGGCGCCCTCGCCGACGGACCCGGCTTCGGCATCGCCGCGGAACTTGAGATTGCCTTGCCCGCCGTGGACCGGGAAACGGCCGAGGCCCTCGTGGCCAAGGCACACGAAGTCTGCCCCTACTCCAATGCCACCCGTGGCAACATCACTGTCGACATCACGATCCTGGAGGTCGCCGCATGAGCACCATCACCGAAACCGCAACCCTTCCCGCCACCACCCGCGAGATCCAGCTGGCATCCCGCCCGCACGGACGCCCCGTGCCGGAGAACTTCCGCCTTGCCGAGACGGCCCTGCCGGAACTCGAGGACGGCCAGGTCCTGCTCCGCAACCTCTTCATCTCGGTGGACCCCTACATGCGCGGCCGGATGAACGACGTCAAGTCCTACTCGGCGCCGTTTTCCCTGGACACCGCGCTCGACGGCGGCGCCGTCGGCGAGGTCATCGCCTCCCGGTCCGCTGACCGCAAGGTGGGCGACACGGTGGTCCATTCCCTGGGCTGGCGCGAATATGCCGTGCTCGACGCCGGTGCGACCACCCCCGCCCGCACCGACCTGGCCCCCGCCTCGGCATTCCTCGGTGCGCTGGGTATGACCGGCCTGACGGCCTACGCAGGCCTTCTCAAGGTCGCCGGCTTCAAGCCCGGCGAGGTCGTCTTCGTCTCCGGCGCAGCAGGGGCTGTCGGCTCCCTGGTGGGCCAGATCGCCAAGGCCATGGGCGCGTCCCGCGTCATTGGCAGCGCGGGGTCCGCGGAGAAAGTGGCGCGGCTGCTGGAGCTGGGCTTCGACGCGGCGTTCAACTACCACGACGGCCCGGTAGCCGAGCAGCTCGCCGCTGCCGCAGGCGAACGCGGGATCGATGTGTACTTCGACAACGTCGGCGGCGAACACCTTGAAGCGGCGCTGTCGGCGCTCACCGTCGGTGGCCGGGTGGCCATGTGCGGCGCCATCTCGCAGTACAACTCAACCGAGCCCACACCGGCGCCGCGGAACCTCATGCAGGCCATCGGCAAGCAGCTGACCCTCAAAGGCTTCATCGTCGGCAGTTACTGGCAGCACATGCCCGAGTTCGTGGAGGCCATGTCCGGCTGGCTCGCCGACGGCACTGTCCGGTACGACGAGACCATCGTCGACGGACTGGAAAACGCCCCGCAGGCCTTCATGGATCTGCTGGACGGCGCCAACACCGGCAAGATGCTGGTCCGCGTCTAAGGCGCCTCTGCCAAACTGGCTGACAGCTGAAAGCCCCGCCCCGGTGAATCCGGGGCGGGGTTTGCCGTTTCTACCGCTTGGTAACAAGTTCTCATCAATCTGTGGAATTGCTGTGAACTGTGCTACTTCGACGTGTCGCAGGACACTAATGTTGCTTCCATCAGTGCGCCTCGGCGCAGTGCTGCGAAATCCATCAGTGAAAACAGCGTTTCAGCGGCAACCCCGCCAACAGACACTCATTGAGCTCCGTCGTGGCGCCTACTCTTTCTTCCTGGAGGAAAATTGAAGAATTCTCTGCGTGCAACCTTCAAGCGCGGTTCCATGGCCGGAGTCGCCACCGCGGGTGCGGCTGCCCTTCTGCTGACCGGCTGCGGGGCCGCCCCGACCGCCAGCAGCAGTGCCACACCGTCGGCCAGCAACTACACTGGCTGCATCGTTTCCGACTCCGGTGGATTCGATGACCAGTCCTTCAACCAGTCCTCATATGAGGGTCTGAAGAAGGCTGAGAAGGATCTGGGCATCAAGGTCAACCAGGCAGAATCCAAGACCAACAACGACTTCGAGCCCAATCTGCGCGCGATGGTCACTGCAGGCTGCAACCTGACCGTCACGGTCGGCTTCCTGCTCGGTGACGCCACTAAGGCCCAGGCCACGGCGAACCCGGACAAGCACTTCGCCATCATCGACTTCGGCTACGAGACCCCGATCAGCAACGTCAAACCCATCATCTACGACACGGCCCAGGCTGCGTTCCTGGCGGGCTACCTCGCGGCCGGTACCACCAAGACCGGAACGGTCGCCACCTTCGGCGGCATCAAGATCCCCACCGTCACCATCTTCATGGACGGCTACGCCGACGGCGTCAAGTACTACAACGAGAAGAACGGCAAGAACGTCAAGGTGCTGGGCTGGGACAAGGCCAAGCAGGACGGTTCCTTCACCGGCGACTTCGAAAAGCAGGACAAGGGCAAGCAGTTCACCCAGAACTTCCTGGACCAGGGCGCGGACATCGTGATGCCCGTCGCCGGTCCGGTCGGCAAGGGTGCGGGGGCGGCCCTGAAGGAAGCCAAGGCAGCAGGCAAGGACGTCAAGCTCATCTGGGTTGACTCCGACGGCTTCCTCACGGCTCCGGATTACAAGGACATCATGCTCTCCTCCGTCATGAAGCTGATGGGCGAGGCCGTCGAGACTGTCGTCAAGCAGGACAAGGACGGCCAGTTCACCAACACGCCGTACGTCGGCACCCTCGCGAACGACGGCGTGCAGCTGGCTCCCTTCCACGACCTGGATTCCGCGGTGCCGGCCGAAGTGAAGACGCAGCTGGAGCAGATCAAGAAGGACATCGCCGACGGCAAGCTGAAGGTTGAATCCGCAGCCAGCCCGAAGGTCTAACTGCCTCAGACAAGCGCCACGGCCCGTCCGGTCATCCACCGCACGGGCTGTGGCGCTTTGCGTTGAGCGGACCGACTCCGCTTCAGGTTGCAGGCATTAGGCTGATCCTGCAGCCCCATCATCCGTCCGGGCAAGGCCAGCCGGACACCTCGAGATTGGTCAGAGTTTTGAAACTTGAACTCAAGGGGATCACCAAACGCTTCGGCTCCCTGGTAGCCAACGATCACATCGATGTGGTTGTTGAGCCCGGGCAGATTCACTGTCTGCTCGGCGAAAATGGCGCGGGTAAGTCCACGCTGATGAACGTCCTGTACGGGCTGTACGAGCCCACCGAGGGCCAGATCCTCGTCGACGACAAACCCGTCACCTTCCGCGGCCCGGGCGACGCCATGGCCGCGGGCATCGGCATGGTGCACCAGCACTTCATGCTGATCCCCGTCTTTACGGTTGCCGAGAATGTCGCCCTGGGGGCGGAAACCACCAAAGCCGGAGGATTCCTCAACCTGGATGACACCCGCCGGAAGATCCAGGAGATCTCCGACCGGTACGGCTTCGACGTCGACCCCGACGCGCTGATCGAGGACCTGCCGGTGGGGGTGCAGCAGCGGGTGGAAATCATCAAGGCCCTCGTCCGCGACGCCAAGGTGCTCATCCTCGACGAGCCCACGGCGGTGCTCACCCCGCAGGACACCGATGAGCTGCTGGATATCATGCGCCAGCTCAAGAGCCATGGCACCTCGATCGTCTTCATTTCGCACAAGCTCCGCGAGGTCAAGGCAGTTTCCGACACCATCACCGTGATCCGGCGGGGCAAGGTGGTCGGCACTGCCGATCCCGGCGCCTCGACGACGGAACTGGCCTCCATGATGGTGGGCCGCGCCGTGAACCTGACCCTGGACAAGGCCCCGGCCACGCCCCAGGAAACCACCTTCGAAGTCAAGGGCCTCACCGTGATCGCGCCCAGCGGCCAGCACGTTGTGGACGGCATCAGCTTCGACATCGCCCGCGGCGAGATCCTCGCCATCGCCGGCGTCCAGGGCAACGGCCAGACGGAACTGACCGAGGCCATTCTGGGCCTCCAGGACCGCGTCCACGGATCCATCCTGCTCGACGGCGAGGAACTCCTGGGCCGCAGCGTCAAGGAAGTCCTCAACGCCGGCGTCGGCTTCGTGCCGGAAGACCGCTCCGTCGACGGGCTGATCGGTACCTTCTCGATCGCCGAAAACCTGATCCTGGACCGCTATGACCAGGCCCCGTTCGCCAAGGGCATCAGCATGAGCCCGGCCAAGGTCCTGGAGAACGCCAAGACCAGGATCGATGAGTTCGACGTACGCACCCCGTCAGGTTCGCTGGCGGCCGGCACCCTCTCCGGCGGCAACCAGCAGAAATTAGTGATGGCCCGGGAGCTCTCCCGGCCGCTGCGGCTCTTCATCGCGTCCCAGCCCACCCGCGGCGTGGACGTCGGATCCATCGAGTTCCTGCACAAGCGCATTGTCGCAGAGCGCGACCACGGCACCCCGGTGATGATCGTCTCCACCGAACTGGACGAGGTGATTGACCTCGCCGACCGGATCGCCGTCCTCTATAAGGGCAAACTCGTCGGCATCGTCCCGGCCGGCACCGGGCGCGGCGTCCTCGGCCTGATGATGGCCGGACTGTCCCCGGAGGACGCCCACGGCGACGCCGCCGGCAGCCACCCGGCACCGCCCACGGCGGGCACCACCGCGGGAAGCCCCGCGGAAACACCCGCAGGAAGCCCCGCCGAACCGCAGTCGGGAAGCCCCGCCGCACCCCAAGCAACGAAGCAAGCGCCCGCCGCCCAGCCCGTGCAGGAGTCCCGCTCCGGCGCCGTAGGAGACGACCATGAGTGAGAACAACGAGCCGCGAGGCACGGCCGAACCGGACCCGGACCGGATTCCGGCAGCGCAGTCCCCGAAATCGCTGGCCACGGACGCGGACAGGGTACCGGACGTGGACGCGGAAATTGAAACGCCCGACGCGGAGGACACCGCCTTTGTCACCGCGCTGGACACCGCGGGCGGAGCGATGCAGCCGTCGGCGGTTCCGGTCTCGGCCCAGAGCGGAACCCTCCCCGGCGCCGAGGAGCCGGACTCGGTGCTGCGCAAGATCTTCACCGGCAACGGCGTGGTGACCATCCTGGCCGTCCTCCTCGCCCTGATCCTGGGCGGACTGCTCATTGCCAGCACGGACAAGGTGGTCGCGGCCACGTCAACTTACTTCTTCGCCCGGCCGGCCGATTTCCTGTCCGCCGTCTGGTCGGCCGCCACCGGCTCCTACGTCGCGCTCTTCCAGGGCTCGGTCTTCAACCCGCGGGGGAGCGGCGTGGGCGGACAATTCGCCCCGTTGATGGAGACCCTCACCATCGCCACCCCGCTGATCACCGCCGGCCTCGGCGTCGCCCTGGCCTTCCGCGCGGGCCTGTTCAACATCGGTGCCCAGGGCCAGATCATCATGGCCGGCATCCTGGCCTCGTGGGTGGGCTTCGCCCTGCACCTGCCGGTGGGTCTCCACCTGCTGCTGGTCCTGCTCGCAGGCGTCATCGGCGGCGCCGTCTGGGGCGGCCTGGTGGGCGTGCTCAAAGCCAGGACCGGGGCCCATGAGGTCATCCTGACCATCATGTTCAACTACATCGCCCTCTACTTCGTCCGGTACCTCCTCGATTCGGAGGCGTTCCAGCGGCCGGGCGAGACCACCCCGATCTCCCCGATCCTGGACCCGACGGCCGTGTACCCGCAGATCTTCGGCAGCCAGTACCGGCTGCACATCGGCTTCCTGCTGGCCATCGCCGCGACAGTGTTCGTCTCGTGGCTGCTGAACCGCTCGACCATCGGCTTTGAGTTCCGCGCCGTCGGGGCCAACCCCAAAGCGGCCCTGACCGCCGGCATCAACGTACCCCGCGCCACCATCCTGGTGATGGCCATCGCCGGCGGCCTGGCCGGTCTGGCCGGCGTCGCGCAGGTGGCAGGGACCGAAAAGGTCCTCACCGACGGTGTCGCGGCGACCTACGGTTTTGACGCCATCACCGTCGCGCTGCTGGGACGTTCGACGCCGTGGGGCACCTTCGCCGCCGGTGTGCTGTTCGGCGCCTTCCGCGCCGGCGCGGTCCAGATGCAGATCCAGACCGGGACTCCGATCGACATCGTCCTGGTGGTCCAGTCGCTGATCGTGCTGTTCATCGCGGCGCCGCCCCTGGTCCGGGCGATCTTCGGACTCAACCCGCGCAAGAAGAAGGCCGCAACCGGCGGCAAGTCCCAGAAGGCAGCAACCACCGGAGGTGCAGCATGAGCACAACAGCAGCAACCTCTCCCGTTCCGGGAAAACCCCTCAAGCCACAGCAGGGGCCAACGCACCCTGACAGGAACCACAAACCGGCGGTGTCCGCCAAGCCCGTCACCTGGAAGCTGCCGGTGACGCTGCTGGTGCTGGCCGTCGTCGCGTTCATCGTCTTTGGCCTGCTGGGCCCCCATGGGACTGCCAAGTTCGGCATTTCCTCCGGCGGGGACTTCTTCCAGCTGCCCGCGATCGAAGTGCCCGCCTACCTCGCCGGCATAGTGCTTTCCGTGATCATGCTGGGCCTCGCCGGCTACGCCATGTTCCTCAAGACGAAAAACGTCCGTCCGCCCCGCTGGCTGCCGGTCATCTTTACGGTCCTCTTTGTGGTGTCCTTCCTGATCTGGGTCGTCGGCGGCGCCAGGACCCCCAGCATCTCGCTGGCCGGCCTCATCGCCGGCTCCGTGACCCTGGCTGTGCCGATTGTTTTTGGCTCCTTGTCCGGTGTCCTGTGCGAACGCGCCGGCGTCGTGAACATCGCCATCGAAGGCCAGCTCCTGGGCGGTGCCTTCACGGCAGCGATCGTGGCCAGCCTGACGGACAACCCGTACCTCGGCCTGCTCGCGGCGGCCGTCGCAGGCGCCCTCGTGTCCATGGTCCTGGCGGTGTTCAGCATCAAGTACGTGGTCAACCAGATCATCGTCGGTGTGGTGCTCAACGTCCTGATCTCGGGCCTCACGGGGTTCCTGTTTAGCACCGTGATGCAGGCCAATAAGGAAATGTTCAACTCGCCGGGCCGGCTTCCCATCATCGAAATCCCGGTCCTGTCCAGCATCCCTGTCCTCGGCCCCATCCTCTTCAAGCAGTCCGTGGTGGGCTACCTGATGTACGTGGCCGTGATTGTGGTGTGGATCGGGCTGTTCAAGACGAAGTGGGGCCTGCGCGTCCGCGCCGTGGGCGAGCACCCGCAGGCCGCTGACACGCTCGGCATCAAGGTCAACGCGACCCGGTTCTGGAACGTCACCCTGGGCGGCGCCGTCGCCGGGATCGGCGGATCGTTCTTCACGCTGGTGGCGATCGACAGCTTCACCAAGGAGATCTCCGGCGGCCGCGGCTTCATCGCCCTCGCCGCGATGATCCTGGGGCGCTGGAATCCGATCGGGGCGTTCTTCGCCGCGCTGCTGTTCGGCTTCGCCGACAACCTGCAAAGCATTGTGACAATCATCGGCACCCCGGTGCCGAGCCAGTTCATGGCCATGCTGCCCTACCTCGTGACCGTGTTTGCCGTCGCCGGACTCGTCGGCCGGTCCCGGCCACCGGCCGCGGACGGCATACCGTACGTGAAGGGTTGACCATGGGAAGCACCACCGTCGACTGGGTAGCCCTCGAAGCCGCCGCGGCCGCCGCCATGAAGAATGCCTATGCGCCGTATTCGAAGTTCGCGGTGGGGGCTGCTGCCCTCACCGCGGACGGCCGGATCGTGAGCGGCTGCAATGTCGAAAACGCCAGCTACGGGTTGACCCTGTGCGCCGAGTGCGCGCTGGTGGGCAACCTGCACATGACCGGAGGCGGCCTGCTCCGCGCCTTCTACTGTGTCGATGCCGGTGGCAACGTCCTCATGCCCTGCGGCCGCTGCCGGCAGCTGCTCTACGAATTCCGGGCTCCCGACATGGAGCTCATGACCACCCAGGGGATCAAGACCATGGACCAGGTCCTTCCCGATGCCTTTGGCCCCCAACACCTGGAGGAACCCCGGTGACACCAACCCCGAACAAGACCGAAGCGTTCGACGCCGTCGACATCATCCGTATCAAGCGGGACAAGGGAGTGCTCAGCCCCGCCCAGATCGACTGGACGATCGACGCGTACACCCGCGGAGCGATCGCCGACGAGCAGATGGCCGCCCTGAACATGGCGATCCTGCTCAACGGCATGGACCGGGCCGAGATCTCGCGCTGGACGGCAGCCATGATCGCGTCCGGTGAACGGATGGACTTCTCCAGCCTGCGCCGCCCCGACGGCAGTGTTAAGCCCACCTCCGACAAGCACTCCACCGGCGGCGTCGGGGACAAGATCACGCTGCCGCTGGCACCGCTGGTGGCGGTCTTCGGCGTAGCTGTTCCGCAGCTCTCCGGCCGCGGCCTCGGCCACACCGGAGGCACCCTGGACAAGCTCGAATCGATCCCGGGCTGGCGCGCGGCGCTGAGCAACGAGGAAATGCTGGCGCAGCTCCAGGATGTCGGCGCGGTCATCTGCGCCGCCGGCGCCGGACTCGCCCCGGCCGACAAGAAGCTCTACGCCCTCCGGGACGTCACGGGAACGGTCGAGGCCATCCCGCTGATCGCGTCCTCGATCATGAGCAAGAAGATCGCCGAAGGCACCGGTTCGCTGGTGCTGGACGTCAAGGTCGGCAGCGGCGCCTTCATGAAGGACGAGGCACGCGCCCGCGAACTCGCCGAGACCATGGTGGCCCTGGGCAAAGACGCCGGGGTCAACACCGTGGCCCTGCTGACCAACATGAACATGCCGCTGGGACTCACCGCAGGCAACGCGATCGAGGTCGAGGAATCGGTGGAGGTGCTGGCCGGCGGGGGTCCGGAAGACGTCGTCGAACTCACCGTCCGGCTCGCCGAGGAGATGCTGGCCTGCGCCGGCGTCCACGACGCCGATCCCCGGGCCGCGCTCCGGGACGGCCGCGCCATGGACGTCTGGAACCGCATGATCGAAGCGCAGGGCGGGGACCCGCGCGCCAAGCTTCCCGTCGCCAGGGAATCCGAGGTCATCTACGCGCCGGCCGACGGCGTGCTGGTGGAACTCGACGCGATGGCCGTCGGCGTCGCCGCCTGGCGGCTCGGCGCCGGACGCGCCCGCAAGGAAGACCAGGTCCAGGCCGGCGCCGGGGTGCGGATGCACGCCAAGCCGGGCGCCCTGGTCCGGGCCGGCGAGCCGCTCATGACCCTCCTGACGGATACCCCGGAGAGGTTCGAGCGGGCCAAGGCAGCGCTGGAGCACGCCGTGGTGATTGCCCCGGAAGGCTCCCGCCCCGCGCAGCAGCTCATCATCGACCGGATCGCCTGATTCCCCCGTTGCCCTATCACTTTTGGTGCCCAACCGTCCGGTTTGACCGCCACAAGTGATAGGGCAAGCTGCGGCGCGGGCCCCGCAGTACACTGGCACGACAGCCGTCCACCCGTTGTTTGTTAGGAAACCGTGCAGGCAATCAACGACTTCATCCTGGCCGCCGCAGGGCAACCCTGGGTGCTCCTCCTCGTGTTCGTGTGCTGCGTGATTGACGGTTTCTTCCCGCCCATTCCGAGCGAATCCGTGGTGGTCGGACTCGCCGCAGTAGCCGCCACCGCCGACATCCCCAACCCGGCCCTGCTGGCAGCGACGGCCGCGGCGGGCGCCTTCCTTGGCGACAACATCGCGTACCTCCTCGGCCGGGGCGCCGGCACGCAGCGCTGGGCCTGGATGCGTGGCCCGCGCATGCAGCGGGCCTTCCGCTGGGCCGGGACCGAGCTGCGCAAACGCCCGGCCTCCCTGATCCTCGTGGCACGCTTCGTCCCGATCGGCCGGGTGGCGGTCAACCTCACGGCCGGCGCCACAAATTTCCAGCGGTCACGCTTCGTCGGGCTGACCGTGCTTTCCGCAGTGCTGTGGGCCGGCTATTCCGTCGCGATCGGCCTCTTCTTCGGCCAGTGGTTCGAAGAGAACCACCTGCTCGGCGTCATCGTCGCCGTCATCTGCGCGATCGGCCTGGGCCTCCTGGTGGACCGCGTCATCGGCAGGCTGCGCCGGCCGCTGCCGGAAGCGGCCGAACAGCCCGCCCCGCCGGCGGAGCCCTAAAACAACGAGGCCCCGACAAAACGTAAGATTTGTCCGTTGGGAACGTAGCGCCATCCCTTCCGGTCATGGGACACTGAAGAGCGCTTTTCGAAACTTTCCTAGGAGCATGTCCCGCGTGGAATTTATCAATGAGGCCATCCTCCATGCCGCGGGACAATGGTGGATTTATCCGATCCTCACCGTCTTCTGCTTCATCGACGGTTTTGTGCCGATTCTGCCCAGCGAAACCCTCATCGTCGCCCTGGGTGCCCTCTCCGTCACCTCCGGCCAGCCGAACATGTGGTTCGTGATGGCCGCGGCCGCCCTCGGCGCAATCGCGGGCGACAACATGGCCTATCTGCTGGGCCGCCATGTCGGCGTCGAGCGCTTCCGCTGGATGCGCAAACCCAAGGTCCAGCGGGCCCTGAACTGGGCACGCTATGAACTCGACAAGCGCGGCGCCATGCTGATTTTCACGGCCCGCTACATCCCGGTTGGACGCGTAGCCGTGAACTGGATCGCCGGCACCACCGCCTACCCACGCCGCCGCTTCGTCCTCCTCGACATCATCGCCTCCGTCACGTGGGTCGCCTACTCGGCCGGCGTCGGCATCATCGCCGGGAACTGGGTCCATGAGCACCCGCTGCTCGGGGTCGGCATCGCCGTCGCCTTTGCCGTCGTCCTTGGCATCGTGATCGACCACGCGCTGACCTGGCTGCACCGCTGGCGCGACACCCGGGGCGCCGCCGCCGCGGCCGGCCGGGCCGCCGCCATGGCTGCCGAAGCCAAGGCCGCACACACGCACACCGCCTCGTCGACGACACCGGGGCCCGCCGCGCCCGCGCCTGCCAAGGCCGCGCCCGCCAGGGACCCGCAGCCGGGACCCGAGACCACGGGCGCCGCGCCCGCCGGGCCCACCAAGTCCGGGCCCACCAACGCCGCTCCCAGCGAGGCCGACGCCGTGCCCCGCCAGGCCGGCACCATGTCATTCCCCGCACAGTTGGCGGCGCCGGCCGACGCCGAGGCCTGAATCCCCGACCGCCGGGCCGCACAGCCCGCACCACCGGCTGTGGGTCCGCCGCGTCCGCTGTCTGACCGGCTGGCATTGCCGGGCCCCCGACCCTAAGGTTGGAGCGTGACTGAGATAATTCTTGATGCTGCCCCTGACCTCGACTTCGACCTGAAGGGCCTCCCCAAGGTTTCCCTTCACGACCACCTGGACGGCGGACTCCGTCCGGCCACCATCATTGAACTTGCCGAGGCTGCGGGACACACCCTGCCCTCCACCGACCCCGTCGCCTTGGGGGAGTGGTTCCGCGAATCCGCCGACTCCGGCTCGCTGGTCCGCTACCTTGAGACCTTCGACCACACCATCGCCGTGATGCAGACGAAGGAAGGTCTCTTCCGCGTTGCCAAGGAATTCGTCGAAGACCTCGCCGACGACGGCGTGGTCTACGGCGAAGTACGCTGGGCCCCGGAGCAGCACCTCCAGCAGGGCCTGAGCCTGGACGACGCCGTCGAGGCCGTGCAGGCTGGCCTCGACGCCGGCGTCGACGCCGTCGCCGAGACCGGCCGCGACATCCAGGTCGGCCAGCTGATCACCGCGATGCGCCACGCCGAACGCGGCCAGGAAATCGCCGAGCTGGCCGTCCGCCACCGCAACAACGGCGCCGTCGGCTTCGACATCGCCGGTGCCGAGGACGGCTTCCTGCCGTCCCGTTTCAAGGACGCCTTCACCTACCTGGCCCAGCACAACTTCCCGGCTACGGTCCACGCCGGGGAAGCCGCCGGACTCGAAAGCATCCAGTCTGCCCTGGTCGACGGACGCGCCCTGCGCCTGGGTCACGGCGTCCGGATCGCCGAGGACATCACCGTTGAATTCGAAGACGAAGATGCCGACGCCGAGAGCGATGAGGCCGACGACAACATCGGCATGGTTACCCTCGGTGAGCTGGCCAGCTGGGTCCGCGACCGCGGCATCGCGCTGGAGATCTGCCCGTCATCCAATCTGCAGACCGGTGCCGTCGCCGGCTTCGGCGAGGGAATCGAAAGCCACCCCCTGGACATGCTCTACCAGCTCGGCTTCAACGTCACCATCAACACGGACAACCGGCTCATGAGCGGCGTGACCCTCACGGACGAGTTCGAACTGCTGGTCGAGACGTTCGACTACGACCTCGATGACCTGCTAGAGCTGACGCTGAACGCGGCCGAGGCAGCCTTCCTGCCGCTTGAGGAGAAGGAAGCCCTCGTCGAATACATCAACGAGGCTTACGCCGACCTTGGCTAACGAGGACAACACGGTGGGCGCGCTGGCCGGTGGGCCCACGGCAGCAGGGGTCCCCGGCCGAGCTTGCGAGGTCGGGGAGCTGGTGGGGGTTATAGCCCAGCTGCGCGCCCACTGCCCCTGGATGGGTGCCCTCACCCACGAATCCCTCGTTGAGTACCTCCTCGAGGAGGCCTACGAGGTGGCGGAAACCATCGAGACGGCCGCCGGCGACGCCGAGCTGAAGGCCGAACTGGGCGACGTCCTGCTCCAGGTGGTCCTCCACGCCCGGCTTGCCCAGGAGCGCGCCGCTTTCGACCTCGACGACGTCGCCCGCGGACTCACCGCCAAAATGATCCGGCGCAACCCGCATGTCTTCCGGCCGGACGGCTCGCTGCGGGAGACGTTTCCGGCGACGGTGGAGGAAATCGTCCGGAAATGGGATGCGGTCAAGCGTTCGGAGCAGGTGCTGCACTCCGGGCACCCGCACTCCGGCGCTGACCCCTCCCTGAGCCGGGGGCCCCTCGGCGGTGTCCCCGCCGCCCTTCCGGCGCTGGCCCGGGCCCAGAAACTCCTGGACCGCGCCGAACGTGCGGGCCTCCCCGCGTCCTTCGAGCCGGTCGGGATACCGTCCACGGAAGAGGACCTCGGGGACCTGCTCTTCGCGGTCGCCGCCGCCGCCAGCGCGCGGGGGCTCGACGCCGAACGCGCCCTGCGCGGCGCCAACCGACGCTTCCAGGAGAGCCACTCCCCGCCGTCGTCGCCGTGATCCAGCAAAATGACGTCCGGGGACTGGATAGGTTTCTGTAACTTATCCCACTCTCGACTAGGCTGGGTAGCGACGAGGACGTCGGTTATTCAGCATGATCCCAGCTTGATTTCCCATCAGATTCCCAGCAGATCGCTTCACCCAAAGGAGCCTATCCATGGCGCTTATCGATGCCATCCACGCCCGCGAGATCCTCGATTCCCGTGGCAACCCCACCGTAGAAGTTGAAGTCCTGCTCTCGGACGGCCAGATCGGCCGCGCAGCAGTTCCCTCCGGCGCCTCCACCGGCGAGCACGAGGCGGTTGAACTCCGCGATGGCGACAAGGGCCGTTACCTCGGCAAGGGCGTCCAGAAGGCCGTCGACGCCGTCATCGACCAGATCGCCCCGGCCCTGATCGGCTTCGACGCGACCGACCAGCGCAGCATCGACCAGGCGATGATCGACCTGGACGGCACCGCCAACAAGAGCAAGCTCGGCGCCAACGCCATTCTCGGCGTGTCCCTGGCCGTCGCCAACGCCGCAGCGGCCTCCGCCGACCTGCCGCTTTACAAGTACCTCGGCGGGCCCAACGCCCACGTCCTGCCCGTGCCGCTGATGAACATCCTCAACGGCGGCTCGCACGCCGACTCCGACGTCGACATCCAGGAATTCATGGTTGTCCCGCTCGGCGCCGAGACCTTCTCCGAAGGCCTGCGCTGGGGTGTTGAGGTCTACCACGCGCTCAAGGCGGTCCTGCAGGCCAAGGGCCTGTCCACCGGCCTCGGCGACGAGGGCGGCTTCGCACCGAACCTGCCGTCCAACCGCGCGGCCCTGGACCTCATCCAGGAAGCCATCCGCAACGCCGGCTACACCCCGGGCAAGGACATCGCCCTCGCGCTGGATGTGGCCTCCTCCGAGTTCTTCAAGGACGGCGCCTACCAGTTCGAAGGCAAGGCCCTCAGCTCCTCCGAGATGAGCGCCTACTACGCCGAGCTCGTCGCCGACTACCCGCTGGTGTCCATCGAGGACCCGCTGGACGAAAACGACTGGGAGGGCTGGAAGACCCTCACCGACGCCATCGGCGACAAGGTCCAGATCGTCGGCGACGATCTCTTCGTCACTAACCCGGAGCGCCTGCAGACCGGCATCGATTCGAAGACGGCCAACTCGCTGCTCGTGAAGGTCAACCAGATCGGTTCCCTGACCGAGACCCTGGATGCCGTCTCCCTCGCCCAGCGCGCGGGGTACACCACCATCACCTCGCACCGCTCCGGTGAGACCGAGGACACCACGATTGCTGACATCGCCGTTGCCACCAACGCGGGCCAGATCAAGACCGGTGCCCCGGCCCGCTCCGAGCGCGTTGCCAAGTACAACCAGCTGCTGCGCATCGAGGAGGAACTCGACGACGCCGCACGCTACGCCGGCCGAAGCGCTTTCCCGCGTTTCAAGGGCTAGTAACAGCACGAACTGCGAACCGGTGGCTATGGTTGAAAGACCATGGCCACCGGTTCCCTTTTTTGGCGCTCTTGTGGTGCCGCGCAGCCGGCCCTGGCCGGCTCCGGCCCCAGCCGGCACAGGCCACGGGGATCAGCACTGAACACAAGCAAGCCGGCCGGGTGAGAACCCGGCATTACAGGAGTGACATGGCTACCCGTCGACCCAAGGTTCCCCGGGCCACGCCTGCGGCCCCGAAGGCTCCGGACACAAACGACGGCGGCGACGTCATCCAGGCTGATTTCGGCGTTTCCCGCGAGGCCCACCCGCACGCGTCCGGCAGCGCCCGCACGGCCGGCCCGCACACCGGAGGATCCCCACGGCAGGCCGCCGCTCCGTCGGCCGCCGCCCGGCAGAACGCAGCGACAGCAGGCCCAGGGAAGTCGGGCACGGCGACGACGCCTCGCGCCGCCAAGTCAGGCACGGCACCCGGCGCCGCGAAGTCAGGCGCCGGGACGCCCGGTACCGCGACGCCCGGCACCGCGAAGTCAGGCGCAGCCAAGCCCGGTGCAGCCAAGCCCGGCACAGCCAAGCCCGGCACAGCCAAGCCCGGCACAGCCAAACAGTCCAAGGACGGCTCCGCGCAAGCGGGGGAGCATCTCGGCCCGGTCCCCGCCAAGGCTTTCTCCGGCCGGATGCTGGCGCTGTTCGTCGTCATGATTGCCATCACCATCATGCTGGCGCCCACGGTCAAGATCTTCTTCGAAAAGCGGGCCGAAATCGCCGCGCTTCAGGCGGACATCTCGGCCAAAAAGTCCCAGCAGAGTGACCTCCGGCTCCAGGTTTCCCGGTGGCAGGATCCGAACTACGTGAAACAGCAGGCCCGCGACCGCATTAACATGGTTATGCCCGGAGAAACGGGCTACTGGGTCTTCGGCAGCGATCTGCCGGCCGGAGCCTCCAGTGGCGCGGCCGGTGCAGGATCAGCACAGGACCCGGCCGAGCTGCCTTGGGTGGACTCCCTCTGGGACTCCGTCCGGCGCTCGGCGACAGACTAAGACGCGGCGCCCGCCGCAGGATTGTCCGCCGGACAAGCCAGACAGGGCAGGAAGGTGCCGCGCCCGTGGACGAGAACCCAGTGGACGAGAACCTGATGGCAGTGCACCCGGCAACGCCGGAGACCGCCGGCTCCACGGCGGAGTTCCGCCGACCCTCGCCCCGCGACCTCGATGTCCTGAGCCGGCAGCTGGGCCGCCCGGTGCGTGATGTCGTGGAGATTCCGGCCCGCTGCGTCTGCGGCAACCCGCTGGTGGCGGCCACTTCCCCGCGGCTGAGCAACGGCACACCCTTCCCCACAACCTTCTACCTGACGCACCCGGTCATCACCTCGGCGGTGTCGCGCCTCGAGGCGGCGGGCCTGATGAATGAGATGAACGAACGGCTCGGGGGAGACCCGGCCCTGGCGGCGGACTACCGTGCCGCCCACGAAGCGTACCTGGCCTCCCGCGCCGGGATCGGGGCCAGGTCCGGGATCGGCGCCGTCCCCGAGATCGACGGCATCTCCGCCGGCGGCATGCCTACCCGCGTCAAATGCCTGCACGTCCTGGTGGGCCATTCGCTGGCCGCCGGACCGGGCGTGAATCCGCTCGGCGACGAGGCCATCGCAGCCATCGGCGAATGGTGGACCAGGGACCGCTGCTACTGCGACGGCGCCTGGGACACCGGCGGTGAAGCCCCCTCGCAGGACCTCAGCCGGCACGGCCCGCAGGGACTCCCGGAGATCGTGGGCCGGCCGGCCCCGGTCCGGAAGGCTCGCACCGCAGATCCCGGCAATACCCTCGACACCCCAGACGCCGGAACGGTACAGCATGCCGGAACCGCCGGAACCGCCGGAACCGCTGGAACCGATCCCAAAGACGGGGCCGCCCAGTGACCCGCGTGGCCGCCGTCGACTGCGGCACCAACTCGATCCGCCTGCTCATCGCCGACGCGGACACCGACGGGGCGGCTCCCCGGCTGGCCGACGTCGTGCGCGAAATGCGCGTCGTCCGGCTCGGCCAGGGAGTGGACGCCACCGGCGAACTTGCCCAGGAGGCACTGGACCGGACCTTCGCAGCCGCCGCGGACTACGCCGGGCAGATCCGCCGGCACGGGGCGACCAAGCTCCGCTTCGTCGCGACCTCTGCCACCCGCGACGCCGGCAACCGGCAGGTCTTCGTCGATGGCATCCGCGAAATCCTCGGCGTCGAACCCGAGGTCATCACCGGGGACGAGGAAGCCGCCCTGTCCTTCGCCGGCGCCAGCAGCGTGCTGCCCTCCCGGGGCGAGGACCCGGTCCTCGTGGTCGACCTCGGCGGCGGCAGCACCGAGTTCGTGCTGGGCAGTGCCGGCGGAGTCATCGCCGCCAAAAGCGTCGACATCGGCTGTGTCCGGATGACTGAACGCCACCTGCGCAGCGACCCGCCCACGGCAGAACAGATTGCCGCCGCGGAGGCGGACGTCGACGCAGCCATCGATGAGGCGGCCCGGACCGTCCCGCTGGACCGCAGCGCCGCCGTCGTCGGGGTGGCAGGTTCCATCACCACCATCACGGCCCACGCGCTCCGCCTGACAGAGTACTCCCCGGCGGCGATCCACGGCACCGAACTCTCGCTCGACGTCGTGCGCCGGGCCTGTAGCGAACTGCTGGCGATGTCACACGCGGAACGGGCTGCCCTGCCCTACATGCACCCGGGCCGGGTGGACGTGATTGGGGCAGGCGCCCTCGTGTGGCGGCGCGTCCTGGAACGGCTCGCCGGGGCCACCGGCCACAGGGTCACGACGGCCGTCACCAGCGAACACGATATTCTTGATGGAATTGCCTTGAGCATCAGCTAGGCAACAGACTGGCTGGACTGTGTGTCCGCCGGACGCGCCGCCCAGGCCCCCTTCCGACATCCCCGCCCGGATCCCCCGGCAGTCCGCAGCGCCACCGTATCCGCAGCACCACTGCTGTCCCGCCGATAGGACCTGAAATGACCAGAGCAACAGCCCGGCGCCGCCGGACCGCCTCCGCGTTAATGGCCTTGGCCCTTGCGGGCGGCACCCTGACAACGGCTTTGACCGCAGCCCCGGCCGCGCACGCCGACGCCTGGCGCGACAAGGAATACTGGCTGGCCGAATCCGGCATCACCAAGGCCTGGGAAGTCTCCAAGGGCGCCAACGTCAAGGTCGCCGTGATCGACAGCGGCGTGGACGGCAAGCACCCCGACCTCGCCGGAGTGCTGGCCGGCGGCGTCGACATCTCCGGCGCCGGAACCCCGGACGGCCAGAAAAGCATCGGCGCGAAGCCCGAGCACGGCACGCTCGTAGCCACCATGCTGGCAGGCCACGGCCACCAGCCCCCCGATTCGACGGCGAAGCCCAGCCCCAGCCCCAGCCCGGCCCCGGCCGTCAGCCCGGACGGGATCGTCGGGGTGGCACCCGAAGCGCAGCTGCTGTCCGTCTCCACCTGGCTCGGATCGGCCAACCCCGGCGGCAAGAGCGACCAGGACCAGATTCCCCAGGCCGTCCGCTGGGCCGTCGACAACGGAGCCCGCGTCATCAACATCTCGCTGGGCAGCACCTCGCCGGAATGGCCGCAAAGCTGGGATGCGGCCTTCCTCTACGCCGAGCAGAAGGACGTGGTGATCGTTGCCGCCGCCGGCAACCGGGGCGGCGGCAACATCCAGGTCGGAGCCCCGGCCACCATCCCCGGCGTGCTGACCGTCGCCGGGCTGGACCGCAAGGGCACCGCCAGCATCGATTCTTCATCCCAGGGCATCAGCATCGGCGTCGCGGCCCCCGCGGAAAACCTGATCGGCGGCCTGCCCGGCGGCGGCTACGCGGAATGGGCCGGCACGTCCGGCGCCACCCCGATCGTGGCCGGCGTTGCGGCCCTGATCCGCTCCAAATGGCCGGACATGACGGCCAGCCAGGTCATCAACAGAATCGTCAGCACCGCGAAGGACGCCGGCGCCCCGGGGAAGGACCCGCTCTACGGTTTCGGCGTCCTCGACGCCGAGGCCGCACTCAAGGCCGACGTGGCCGACACCCGGACCAATCCGCTGGGTTCGATCTCCGACTGGATCCGCGTCCACCGGCGGGGCAATCTGGCCACGACGCCGGCCGCCGCCGCGGCGGCCCCGTCCAGTGCGGCCCCCACCCTCCCCGAGGCCACCGTCCCGGTCGCGGAGCCCCCGTCCGAACTCGACGGCGCCGTGCCGGCCATGGTGGTGCTCGGCTTCGGCGGACTGTTCCTGTGCATCGTGGCCGCCGCCGTCTTCCAGCTCCGCCGGGCGGCACGCACGCCCCCCGCGGAGGGCCCCGACGGCCCCGGGGACCCGGACACCGGAGCGCGTGATTCGGTGGATTCCAGCGGGAAACCGTAGTTAGTGAAGTTTTTCACAAACTACGGTATTCTTGGGGAATGGCATCCTCCCCTCAGCTCCAGGACCGTCCCAGGGTACTCGTCGTCGGCGGCGGGTACGTCGGCCTGTACGTAGCCCTCAAACTGCAGAAGAAGATCGCGAATGCCGGTGGCATCGTCACCGTCGTAGATCCCCTGCCCTACATGACCTACCAGCCCTTCCTCCCCGAAGTTGCCGGCGGCAACATCGAGGCACGCCACGCCGTTGTCTCGCACCGCCAGCACCTCAAGCAGACCGAACTCATCCAGGGCCGCGTCCTCTCGATCGACCACGTAAACCGCACTGCCGTGGTTGCCCCGGCTGACGGCGGCGACAACTTCGAGGTTCCCTACTTCGACGTCGTGGTGGCCGCAGGCGCCATCACCCGGACCTTCCCGATCAAGGGACTCGCGGACAAGGGCATCGGCCTGAAGACCATCGAGGAAGCCGTGGCCCTGCGCAACAAGGTCCTCGACCGGATCGAAGCCGGCTCCCTCATGACGAACCCGGCAAAGCGCGCCCGCGCCCTGACCTTCGTCGTGGTCGGCGGCGGCTTCGCCGGCATCGAGTGCATCACCGAAATGGAAGACCTCGCCCGCGCCGCGGTCAAGAACAACCCCCGCGTCAAGCAGGAGGAAGTCCGCTTCGTCCTGGTTGAGGCCATGGGGCGCATCATGCCCGAGGTCACCGCCAGCCAGGCCGAGTGGGTCGTAGAGCACCTGCGCAGCCGCGGCATCGAGGTCCTGCTCAACACCTCGCTGGACAGCGCCGAGGGCTCCCTGAAGCTCATCAACCTCCCGGACAAGTCCGCGGCCCAGGAATTCCAGGCCGACACCCTGGTCTGGACTGCCGGTGTGCAGGCCAACCCGATGGTCCGCTCCACCGATTTCCCGCTCGAACCGCGCGGCCGCGTCCGGGTCCTTCCGGACCTGCGCATCGCCGGTGACGAAGGCATCGTCGAGAACGCCTGGGCTGCCGGCGACGTGGCGGCGGTGCCGGACCTTACGGGCAACGGCCTGCCGGACGGCACCTGCGTCCCGAACGCCCAGCACGCGCTGCGCCAGGCCAAGCGCCTGGCCAAGAACCTGTGGGCCTCCCGCTGGGACAAGCCGCTCAAGGATTACAAGCACAAGAACCTCGGTGCCGTCGCCGGCTTCGGCGAATGGAAGGGTGTTGCCAACATCAACCTTCTGGGCCGCATCGGCCTCAAGGGCCCGCTGGCCTGGCTGGCACACCGCGGCTACCACGGCCTGGCCATGCCGACCGTGGAACGCAAGATCCGGGTCATCTTCGGTTGGATCCTGGCCTTCTTCATGGGCCGCGACACCACCCAGCTGATCGACCTGGACAACCCGCGCGGCGCCTTCGTCGCCGCCGCGACGCCGGCACCCAAGCCGGCTGCAGCTCCCGTTTCTCCCGCGGCTCCTGCCGACGCGAAGCCGGTGGCAGAGGCCAGCAAGGCAGCAAACAAGGAAGCAGTCCCGGCTGACTCCAAGTAGCCTCCAGCAGCATCCGACGGCGGCCGTTCCCTTCCGGGGAGCGGCCGCCGTCGCCGTTAAGCGCCATTCCGCTGCAGGCGTCCTGCCCGGTCGAGCCAGGGCCGGCACCTAGACTGGCACGATGACAGCTGAAAAGGACCTTCACACCCTGCTGGCCACCATGCACCCGGAAATCCGCGAAGGCGAGTTCGTCTACGTCCTCTGGCCGGATGGCCGTCCCCTCGCCGGGGCGATCTCGGCGGCCGTCCGCGAAGCCGAAGGGCTGACCGTTGTGCTGCCCCGGGACGAGGCCGACAGCCTCGGGCTGAGCTACGACTTCGTCGGCGCCTGGATCACCCTCCAGGTGCATTCCTCGCTGGAAGCCATCGGCCTGACCGCAGCAGTCAGTGCCGCCCTGACCGAGGCCAAGATCAGCTGCAATGTCCTCGCCGGTTTCCACCATGACCATCTCCTGGTCCCGATCGCTGACGCTGAACGGGCGCTCGAGGTGCTGCACGAGCTGGTCGCAGCCAACGGGGAACACCAGCCCGCCCCGGAGCTGGTGCTGCGCAGCGAACAGCCCGGCGACCGGCCCGCCCTGCTCGCCCTCACCGCCGCTGCTTTCGCCGTCTCCCCGGTCACCGGGCTGCCGGTCGAAGGCGAACCCGAAGAGGTGCAGCTCCTGGCCGCGCTGTTCGACTGCGAAGAATACCTGCCGGAGTTCAGCGTCGTCGCGGAGCTCGACGGGGAGCTCGTGGGGCAGGTGATCAGCACCCGCGGCTGGGTGGGGGACCTGGAGCTCCTGGGCCTTGGCCCGATCGGCGTGGTGCCGCGCCTGCAGCGCCACGGCATCGGCGGTGCGCTCATGAAGGAAACGATTGCCCGGGCCAACGCCGCGGGGGAGCGCGGCATCGCCCTGCTGGGGGACCCGGAGTACTACTCGCGGTTCGGCTTCGTGACGTCGACGTCGCTCGGCGTGGACGCCCCCGATCCGGGCTGGGGTGCGCACTTCCAGTTGCTTCCGCTGGCCGTCTGGCCGGGCGGTGTGAGCGGAACTTTCCGCTACGCCAAGCCGTTCGACATCGCGTAGCCCGGGTCCGGACGGGATACCATGGACCGGGCGCCCCAGTAGCCCAATTGGCAGAGGCAGCGGACTTAAAATCCGCGTGTTGTGGGTTCGAGTCCCACCTGGGGCACACTTCCTGGCGACCGTCCGGAATCAGGGCAGATTTCCTCTATGCAACGAGTGTTATAAGGATGTGACCGTAGTCACTTTGGATCGGACCGAAATTGCACTAGCTTGAAGTTAAATCAGGAACACCTGATCTTTCGCATCAAAGGCCGTTCGCACCTTTAGATCGAGGAGCTTGTAAATGACTTCACTCCCCCAGGTGGCGCCCCGCATCGCTAAGCTGACCGCGCTTAGCATCGGCGTCGCCCTTCTGGCTACGGCTTGTGGTGGCTCGTCCACCCCGACGTCGACCGGATCCGGATCCGCTTCGGCAAATGCCGCAGGCATCGCGTGCCCGGCACCGAGTGCAACGGCCGGCGCCACCACTGCCGCCGGGGCCGGCGGATCCGTGCCGGCATCGACCACCACCACTCCCACCCCGCTGAAGATCGGCTCGCTGCTGCCGACCACCGGATCGCTGGCCTTCCTCGGCCCGCCCGAAATCGCAGGTGTCAACCTCGGCATCAAGGAAATCAACGATGCCGGCGGCGTGCTCGGCAAGCCCGTAGAGGTCATCCACCGCGACTCTGGTGACACCAAGACCGACATCGCCACCCAGTCCACCAGCGCCCTCCTCGGCCAGGGCGTCAGCGCGATCGTCGGTGCCGCATCCTCCGGCGTCTCCAAGACCGTGATCAACCAGATCACCGGCGCGGGCGTTATCCAGTTCTCCCCGGCCAACACCTCTCCGGACTTCACCACCTGGGATGACAAGGGCCTCTACTGGCGCACCGCCCCCTCGGATGTGCTCCAGGGCAAGGTCCTCGGTAACTACATGGCCACCTGCGGCGCCCAGACCGTCGGCATGATCGTCCTGAACGATGCTTACGGCACCGGCCTGGCCAAGAACGTGCAGGCCGCCTTTGAGGCAGCCGGCGGCAAGGTTGTTGCCCAGGAGCTCTTCAACGAAGGCGACTCCCAGTTCAGCAGCCAGGTGGACAAGGTCATCGCCGCCAAGCCGGATGCGATCGCCCTGATCACCTTCGACCAGGCCAAGAGCATCGTTCCGCTAATGACGGGCAAGGGCATCAAGCCCACCCAGCTCTTCATGGTGGACGGCAACATGTCCGACTACAGCAAGGACTTCCAGGCAGGCACCCTGAAGGGCGCCCAGGGCACCATCCCGGGCACCTTCGCCAAGGACGACTTCAAGAAGAAGCTGCTGGCCGTCGATCCCGCACTGAAGGACTTCAGCTACGCCGGCGAGTCCTACGACGCCGTGAACCTGATCGCACTGGCTTCCGAAGCCGCCAAGAGCACCAAGGGTGTCGACATCGCCGCCCAGCTCAAGGCAGTTTCCGAAACCGGCGAGAAGTGCAACGACTTCCCCTCGTGCGTCACACTGCTCCGCAACGGCAAGGACATCGACTACGACGGCCAGTCCGGCCCCGTAACGTTCTCCGACGCCGGTGACCCGACGGAGGCCTACATCGGCATCTACCAGTTCCAGGATGACAACACCTACAAGCCGGTCAAGGAAGAATTCGGCAAGCTGTAAAGCCTGCCCTTCCCTAGCCGCAGAAGACCCCCGTCCGTTCCGGACGGGGGTCTTCTGCGTGCGGGGGAGAGGTGCGGCGGGAGGGGCGGCGGGAGGGGCGGCGGGAGGGGCGGGGCCCTGCGCCGCGAACGGCCGGCCACCCGGGCGGCGCCGGGGCGTCCGACGGCGGAGCTCCGGCATCGGGACCCCTTTTCCCGGCGCCGGGACAACGTGCAAATCCGTCCCCCATCCATGCCCGATATGTCCGGCACACCCATGTTGGGAGGTTGGCACGTGCCCTCGGATGACGCCGGCGGCTCCATCTGTCAACATGCCGGGCCCGCGCGGAAAACCCCACATTCCCCCCGTTTGCGGGGCCCCTCGGCGGTTCCGCGGCACCCCGGCTCGACTCCGCAGCAGAGGAAAATCGCCGCAAACTCCTTTGGTGCACGTTTGTGCAGAACGCTTGAACATATTCCCGCCCTGTTCGAAGAATGAAAGGGAAGGCGCCGCAGGGCGCAAAGTAAAAGCTGCAAGGGAGCAACTTTGAGCAAGCACGAATCCACCGGTGACCGCAGTCCGGCCTCGGCCCGCATGAGCCTCAGGGGTCTGCACGAACGCCCCCGGGCGAAGGTGCTGATCATCGGCGGGGGCATCAACGGGGTCGGAACTTTCCGCGACCTGGCGCTGCAGGGCGTAGACGTTGCCCTGGTGGAACGCGGGGACTACTGCCAGGGTGCGAGCGGCGCCTCGTCGCACATGATTCACGGCGGGATCCGCTACCTGGAAAACGGCGAATTCCGCCTCGTCAAGGAATCGGTCACCGAGCGCAACCGGCTCCTCAGGCTCGCCCCGCACTATGTGAAACCGCTGAAAACGACCATTCCGATCTTCAGCACCTTCTCGGGCGTACTGGCCGCCCCGCTTCGGTTCCTGACCCACAAACAGCAGGGCACACCCAGGGAGCGGGGGGCCTTCCTGATTAAGATCGGACTGAGCCTTTATGACTCCTTCTCCCGGGACGGCGGTAACGTCCCGCGGCATGAGTTCAAGGGACGAGCCCGGGCGCTGCAGGAACTCCCCGACCTCAACCCGGGCGTGAAATACACGGCCACCTACTTCGACGCGTCCGTGCACAACCCGGAGCGGCTCACCCTGGATGTCCTCCAGGACGGACAAAAGGCCGCCTTCGGCAAGGACACAGCCCGCGCCGCCAATTACGTCGGCGTCACGGGCATCGGCGACGACGGCGTCCAGCTCCGTGACGAACTCACCGGGGAAACATTCTCCTTCAACGCCGACGTGATCGTGAACACGACCGGGGCCTGGGTCGACCTGACCAATACAGCGCTGGGCTCGCCATCCCTGTTTATGGGAGGGACCAAGGGATCCCACATCGTGCTGGACCACCCCGCCTTGCTCGACGCCTGCAACGGCAGCGAAATCTTCTTTGAGCACACGGACGGAAGGATCGTCCTGATTTACCCCATGGGAGACCGTGTCCTGGTCGGCACCACAGACACCCGGGCGGACATGGCGGAGGACGCCATTTGCACTGACGAGGAGATCACCTACTTTTTCGACCTGATCAAACACGTCTTTCCTGGCATCACGATCACCCGCGAGAGCATCGTATACAGCTTCGCCGGGGTCCGCCCGCTCCCGCGCGACGATGCCGAGAACCCCGGGTTCGTTTCCCGCGATTACCGCATTGAACGCAGCGAGCGGGTGATCTCCGGCAGCAACGTCCCGGTCCTGAGCCTTGTCGGCGGCAAATGGACCACCTTCCGGGCCCTGTCCGAGCATATGACCAACGATGTCCTGGCCATCCTCGGCCACAACCGGACAGTTTCCACCGCCAAGCTTCCGATCGGCGGCGGAGCTGACTTCCCGAACACCGGGTCCGACGAACAGGCCTGGATCACGCGGCATGTCTCCGGTGATCTGGATCAGGCCCGCGTCGAGGGACTCCTGACCCGCTACGGGACCCGTGCAACCGAGGTCATCGCCTACCTCACGGCCGGTGAGGACCGCGTCCTGCACTCGACCCGGGAGCTGAGCCTGCGCGAAGTCGAGTTCATGGTGCGGCACGAGCAGATTGGCCACCTGATCGACGTCCTCATCCGGCGCACCTCCCTGGCGTTCCGGGGCATGGTCACCGCCGAACTCGTCACCGAGCTGGCCCAGGCCCTGGCGGGACCGCTCGGCTGGGATACCGGCCGGACGGCACAGGAAATCACGCATGCACACGAGGTGCTGCAGCGTTTCCACGGGCTCCCGGTACAAAGCCCAATTTCCTGACTCACAGCACGGTGAGGAACCCAGCTCCGCGCCACAGCTTTGCCCCACCGGCATCACCTACGACAAGGACGTCAAGATGAAGCAGTATGTAATAGCAATCGACCAGGGCACCACCAGCAGCCGCGCCATCGTTTTTGACCGCAGCGGCAATATTGTCTCCAGCGGCCAGAAAGAACACGAACAGATCTTCCCGCGGGCCGGCTGGGTGGAGCACGATCCGGCTGAAATCTGGGACAACATCCGCGAAGTCATCGGGTCAGCGCTGTCCAAGGCAAACCTGACCAGCCACGACATCGCCACCGTGGGCATCACCAACCAGCGTGAAACTGCTGTTGTCTGGGACAGGACGACGGGCCGGCCGGTGTACAACGCCATCGTGTGGCAGGACACCCGCACCCAGGACATCGTGGACGAGCTGGCAAGGTACGGCGGTGTGGACCGTTTCAAGAAGCAGGTCGGGCTGCCCCTGGCCACCTACTTCTCGGGAACCAAGATCAAATGGATTCTGGACAACGTCCACGGCGCGCGTGCCAGGGCCGAGGCCGGGGACCTGCTCTTCGGCACCACCGACTCCTGGGTGCTCTGGAACCTGACCGGAGGCAGCGCCGACGGCGGCATCCACGTCACGGACGTCACCAACGCGTCCCGGACCATGTTCATGGACCTGGAAACACTGCAATGGGACGACAGCATCCTTGAGGCGTTTGACGTGCCCAGGTCCATGATGCCCGATATCAGGTCCTCCTCCGAGGTCTACGGCACCGTCCACCCTTCCCAGCTGCTGCGCGGCGTTCCCGTTGCCGGCATCCTCGGGGACCAGCAGGCCGCCACCTTCGGCCAGGCGGCATTCGGCAAGGGCGAGGCCAAAAACACCTATGGCACCGGGTGCTTCCTGATCTTCAACACCGGAGAAGAGATTGTCCATTCCGGCAACGGCCTGCTGACCACGCTCGGCTACAAGCTCGGCGATGAGAAGCCGCACTACGCTCTGGAAGGATCCATTGCCGTCACCGGATCGCTGATCCAGTGGCTGCGGGACAACCTGGGCCTGATCGATTCCGCCCCGGAGGTCGAGGCGCTCGCCGCCTCGGTCCCGGACAACGGCGGCGCCTATTTCGTACCGGCGTTCTCCGGCCTCTTCGCACCATACTGGCGTCCGGATGCCCGGGGCGCCCTGGTCGGGCTGACCCGCTTCGTCACCAGGGCACACATCGCCCGGGCGGCGCTGGAAGCGACGGCGTTCCAGACCCGCGAGGTGCTGGAGGCCGTCAACGCCGACAGCGGGGTGTCGCTGACCGAGCTGAAGGTCGATGGCGGCATGGTCGCCAACGACGCCCTCATGCAGTTCCAGGCCGACATCCTCGGTGTTTCCGTGGTCCGGCCAAGGATCGTTGAAACCACGGCGCTCGGTGCCGCCTATGCGGCCGGGCTGGCTGTCGGCTTCTGGCAGGACCTCGGAGAGCTCACCGCCAATTGGGGCGAGGACAAGCGCTGGACGCCGAAAATGGACGAGGCCGAGCGTTTCCGCCAGCTCCGTCTCTGGAAAAAAGCCGTCACCAAGTCCATGGACTGGGTCGACGAGGACGTGCAGTAGGTCCACCGGCCACGGGGCACACAGAAGGGCCGCCACCGGCTGGTGACGGCCCTCCTGTTCGTGCGGGACTACTCGACGGTGTCGGCCAGGGTGCCCAGGTACAGCTGGATGACCTTGGGGTCCTTCATGAGCTCCCGGCCGGTGCCGGTGTACGCGTCCTTGCCCTGGTCCAGGACATAGCCGCGGTCACAGATCTGCAGGCAGCGCCGGGCGTTCTGCTCGACCATAATGACGGAGACGCCGGCGCGGTTGATCTCATGAACCCGGAGGAAGGTCTCGTCCTGTTTGACGGGGGAGAGGCCTGCGGAGGGCTCATCGAGCAGCAACACGGCCGGGTCCATCATCAGGGCCCGTCCCATCGCAACCATCTGGCGTTCGCCGCCGGAGAGCGAGCCCGCGCGCTGGGCACGCCGCTTGCCGAGTTCCGGAAACAGGCCAGTGACGAAGTCGAAGCGCTGGGCGAAGTCCTTGGGACGCTGGAACATGCCCATCTGGAGGTTCTCCTCGATGGTCAGCGCCGCGAACACATTGTTGTTCTGCGGCACAAAGCCGATGCCCCGGCTGACAAGCTTGTTGGCCTTGAGCCCGGTGATGTCCTGGCCTCGGACCACTACGGAACCGGAGTGGACCTTGACCAGGCCGAACATCGCCTTCAGCAGTGTGGACTTGCCGGCGCCGTTGGGACCGATGATGCCGATCAGTTCACCCTTGCGGGCCTCAATGCTGCAGCCGTTGAGGATGTTGACGCCGGGGATGTAGCCCGCCACCAGATCGGTGACCTTGACGACCGAATCCTCATCGTGCACGGGCTGGGCGGCGGGTGCCGCACTGGTGGCGCTCATTCTGTGTCCTTCTCTGTGCTGGGCGGCTGCTCGCCGCGGGTCGGCTCGTCGGCGCTGCGCCTGCCGTGCGCCGGTCCGGTGCTGTCCGGGCCCGCCGGCTTGTCGGATTCCGCAGCGACGACGTCGAGCGAGATGATGCCGGCGTTCTCGGTGCCGACAATCGACTCCTCATCGGCGACCAGTTCGGCGGCGAGCTCCTTGATGCCTTCCGCGTCGCCGAGGTCCACGTCGTGGTGGGCGCCCAGGTAGGCGTCAATCACGGCCGGGTTCTTCATGACCTCGGCGGGCGGGCCTTCGGCCACGATCTTGCCCTCGGCCATCACCACTACCCAGTCGGCGATGTGCCGGACCATGTGCATGTCGTGTTCGACGAACAGGACGGTCATGCCCTCGGCCTTGAGGTTCTTGATGTGGTCCAGCAGTGACTGGGTCAGCGCGGGGTTGACGCCTGCCATCGGCTCGTCCAGCATCACGAGCTTGGGCCGCACCATGAGGGAGCGGGCCATTTCCAGCAGCTTGCGCTGGCCGCCGGAGAGGGACGCCGCGTAGTCGTCCTTCTTGGCATCCAGCTTGAACTTCTCCAGCAGCACGTTGGCGTCCGCGGTGATCTTCTTCTCCTGGCCGCCCCAGATGCCCTTGAACAGGGCTTTGGAGAGCCGCTCGCCGGCCTGGTTCGAGGCGCCGAGGCGCATGTTTTCCATCACCGTGAGCTTGCCCATGACCTTGGTCAGCTGGAAGGTGCGGACCATGCCCATCCGGGCAACCTTGTACGAGGAGACCCCGGCCAGGCTGTTGCCTTCGAACTGCCACTTGCCCGAGTTGGGTGTGTCGAATCCCGTGAGCAGGTTGAACAGGGTGGTCTTGCCGGCGCCGTTGGGGCCGATCAGCGCCGTGATCTTGTGCCGCGGGATCTCGAGGTACTCGACGTCGACGGCGTTGATGCCGCCGAAGCTGCGGGTGACATTTTCCGCCACCACGATCGGGTCGCGCTTCTTGCAGCCGGGCGCAATTTCCCCGGCGGCGATCGGACGCGTGTCCGTCATGTAGTTAATGCCAGTTTCTTCGCTCTGCGTGCTCATGCGAACGCCAGCTCCTTCTTATTGCCGAGGACTCCCTGGGGCCTGAAGATCATCAGCAGCATCAGCGCGACACCCACGAGGATGTAACGCAGCTGCCCCGCCTGGACCGTGTTCAGCCAGGTGATGGTGCCCGATTCGATGAGGCCGTACAGGATGCCCTGGGTGAGTGACAGCACGACCCAGAAGATCATGGCGCCGATGACCGGCCCCAGCACCGTGCCCAGACCGCCGAGGAGCAGGCAGGTGTAGAGGAAGAAGGTCAGTTCAGTGCCGTAGTTCGCGGGCTGGACCGCGCCGCGGGGCAGGGTGAAGACCATGCCGGCGAGGGCGCCGAGGACGCCACCGATGATCAGGGCCTGCATCTTGTAGGCGTAGACGTTCTTGCCGAGGGAGCGGACCGCGTTTTCGTCCTCGCGGATGCCCTTGAGGACACGCCCCCAGGGGCTGCGCATCAGCAGCCATACCAGGGTGCAGCACAGGGCCACAACGACCCAGGCGACCACCCGGATGAAGAAGTCCCGGTTGTTCATTCCCATCAGGTAGGTGCCCGGGGGGAAGGGGTTCATGGCGTAGAAGTCGCCCTCGAACGCGGCAAGGCCGTTGGCGGAGCCGGTGATGGCGGTCAGCTGGTTGGTCGTGACGATGTAGCGCACAATTTCCGCCGCCGCGATCGTGACGATGGCGAGGTAGTCGGCCCGCAGCCGGAGGGTGGGAATGCCGAGCAGCAAGGCGAAGATGGCCGAGCTGACCACGGCGATCAGCAGACCGACGAAGAAGGGAACACCAAACGTGAGGGTGGAGATGGCGAAACCATAGGCACCCACCGCCATAAAGCCGGCCTGACCGAAGTTGAGCAGGCCCGAATAGCCGAAGTGAACCGCAAGGCCGAGAGTGGCGAGGGCGTACGCCGCCGTCGTCGGGCTGAACAGTTCACCGGCAGCACTGGAAAATATGAATCCGAAGTCCATGGCTGTCTCCTAACCCACGCGCTCGCGCCGGCCCAAGATGCCTTGGGGCCGGATCAGAAGGACAATAATCATGATGAACAGTGCTCCCACGTATTTGAGGTCGGCGGCGAGGCCGAACACGGTGGTCAGCTCCACGAAGATACCGACAATGATGGATCCGATCAGGGCACCCCATACAGTGCCGAGGCCGCCCAGGGTGACACCGGCGAAGATGAGCAGCAGGATCTGCGAACCCATGTCGAAGGTGACGCCGGGCCGGTAGTACGCCCACAGGATGCCGCCGAGGGAGGCCAGCATGCCGCCTGTCACCCAGACAATCCGGATGACGGAGTCGACGTCGATGCCCGAGGCCGCAGCCAGCGCCGGGTTGTCGGCGACCGCGCGGGTGGCTTTGCCGAGCCGGGTCTTGAGCAGGACGATGCCGAGCAGGGCGATGACAACGGCGCTGATCACGAGGGACCAGAGGTTGTTCGGGGAGATGGAGATCGGGCCAAGCTGGATCTCCGCGCTCTGGGCGAACGGGAGCTGCTGGGTGGCTCCGCCGAAGAAGAACTGGATGACGTACCGCACGGCCAGGGCGAGGCCGATGCTGACGATCATCATCGGAACCAGGCCGGTCCCGCGGCGCCGGAGCGGTTTCCACAGCCCGGCGTCCTGGACGTAGCCGAATAGACCGCCGCCCAGCAGAGCGAGGATGATGGACAGCCAGAACGGAAGGTTCATGGCATTGAAGGCAAAGACCAGGACGGCGCCGAGGGTGACCATCTCACCGTGGGCGAAGTTGGTCAGGCCGGTGGTCCCGAAGATCAGTGACAGGCCAACGGCGGCGAGGGCGAGCAGGAGGCCGAAGCTCAGTCCCGCCACGAGCCGGTTGATCAGGTTCTGGCCGAAGTCCTGCTGCTGGATGACGATGCCTTTGCCGAAGGCGAAGATCACCGAGAGGTTGGAGGTCTGGCTGAAGGTGACCTTGCGGGGGTTTTCCTGGCCGTCGGCGAGTTTGATGCCCTGCGGCAGGGTGGATTCATCCAGTTTGACCTCGTAGGTCCCCTGGGTGGGTACCCCGATGGTCCAGGCGCCGTTGGCGCTGGACTTGGCGGTTCCGGTGAAGTCGCCGCTCGTGGCCGTGATGGTGACGCCAACGATCGGGGCGCGGTCGTCGCCGCGCAGGAAGCCGCTGATGCTGTTCTGGAATGTGGTTGCCGACGGGGATGGTGTCGGCGCGGGGCTCGTGGCCTGCGATGCCGGCGCGACGATCAGCAAAAGCGCGGCTACGGCGGCAAATACAGCCCCCACAGCTTTCAGCAGTCTGCCGCGCCGTCTGTGTGACAGGCCTCTCGGTGTGCTTCTCAAAATGAAAACCTCCACATGGGGTGGTGTGGGTTGCGCCCTTGCAACCACTGCGAACGGTCAGGGTGACGAGGTTGTGTCTCGTGCGATGCGGTGGAGCTGTTGAGCTGTGATATCCGTCACCCTGTTTGGCCCATGTTACAGCCCGTTCGGGGCAATGAATGCCGTCGCGAGCAGGCAGAACGTCGCGATCGGGTAACAACCGTGAAGCCCGGGCGGCATGGTGCATTACCAGCCCTAAAGAAAACTTTTGTTGATCCTGAGTATTCCTAAACAGTCGGGATGCGCAGTGCGGCGCCCGGCTCGGAAACATGGCGGGGAGGTCACGGTTGGGTTGCGGCAGGCAGGCCCGGGGAACTAACGCGGACCGTCGGCTGTTGGAATTGGTAGCGTGTAGCAACAGGTACGTACACCACCGGATCATCACCCACCCCCTTTATTTGGAGGACACCCGCAATGGCACTTGGCGGAAACCCAGTCTTCAACGGAAAGAACTTCCGTGGAGCAACCCAGGCACCGCCTGCCCCGCAGGCTTTCGGACAGGCCCCCTATGGCCAGAACAGCTACGGCCAGGCCCAGTATGGCCAGACCCAGGCCGGCTGGAACCCGGCCCAGCAGGGCATGACCCAGGACCAGCTCCAGGACATGTACAACCGGCCCGCCGCCGGACCCGCCGACACGGGACGCATGACCTATGACGACGTCATCATGAAGACGGCGGCCTGCCTTGGCGCCGTCGTCGCCGGTGCAGCCGTCACCCTCCTGGTTGCACCCGGACTGGCCAACCTGCTGATGATCGTCGGCGCCCTGGGCGGCTTCGTCCTCGCCCTGGTCAACACCTTCAAGAAGCAGCCCTCAGCGGCGCTGATCCTCGCCTATGCGGGCCTCGAGGGACTTTTCCTCGGCGGCCTGACGCGGATCCTCGACGGCATGTTCCCGGGCGTCGGCCTGCAGGCCGTGATCGGCACGCTTTCCGTGTTCGCCGTGACCCTCGTGCTGTTCAAGAACGGCAAAGTCCGGGCGACGCCCAAGGCCATGCGCTTCTTTATGATCGCGACCATCGGCTACGCCGTCTTCGCGCTGATCAACATGGTCATGATGTGGACCGGCGCTGTCGATTCCCCCTTCGGGCTGCGCACGAGCATGGAGATCTTCGGCATCCCGCTGGGCGTCTTCATCGGCCTGCTCGCCATCGGCCTGGCCGCCTTCTCCCTGGTCATGGACTTCACCAGCATTGAAGCCGGTGTCCGCAGCGGCGCCCCGCAGCGCTTCTCCTGGACCGCGGCCTTCGGCCTCACCGTGACGCTGGTGTGGCTCTACGTCGAGATCATCCGTCTGCTGGCCATCCTCCGCGGTGACGACTAACAGCGCCACCTGCAGCCGGTAGCTGGACCGCTAACCACGAGGAGCCCCGCCGGAAGGCGGGGCTCCTCGTGGTTAGCCCGGCCTAAGCCAGGCGCATCGCCCCTGCCGCGGGGCGGACACTGAAGATCTCCGGCGCCGCGTACCCGCCCGCCGCGAAGGCACGCTCGACGGCGGTGCGCACCGCCTGCTCGGCCGATGCCGGGGTGAGGGCGATCGAGGAACCGCCGAAGCCGCCCCCGGTCATCCGGGCACCCAGTGCCCCGGCGGAGCGGGCGGCCTCCACGGCGAGGTCCAGTTCGGGGCACGAGATCTCGAAGTCGTCCCGCATCGAGGCATGGGAGGCATCCAGCAGCGGGCCGATAGCCGCCGGACCGGTGCTCTCCAGGAGCCCTACCGTCCGGAGGACCCGTTCATTTTCCGTCACGACGTGCCGCACCCGGCGGAACGTCACCGGGTCCAGCAGGCCGCTGGCCTTGTCCAGGTCCTCCAGCCCGACGTCGCGCAGGGCCTTCACACCGAGGACCTCGGCGCCCAGTTCGCAGGCGGCACGCCGGGAGGCATAACCGCCGTCCGCGTGGGAATGCGACACCTTCGTGTCAATCACGAGCAGCACCAGTCCGGCACCTTCGGCGTCGAACGGCACCAGCCGGACGCTCTGGTCCCGGCAGTCGAGGAAGAGGGCATGTCCCGCCGCGCCGCGCAGGGACGCGGACTGGTCCATGATCCCGGTGGGGGCTCCGACGAAGTCATTTTCCGCCCGCTGCGTGGCCAGGACCATGTCCTGCACGTCCAGCCCCGCCCCGCTGAGCTCGTTGAACGCTGAAATAACGGCGCACTCGATCGCGTGGGAAGAGGACAGCCCGGCGCCGCGGGGCACGTCGGAGTCCAGCAGCAGGTCCAGGCCGCGCACCGGAAGCCCGCTCTGCTGAAGCGCCCAGAGCACACCCAGCGGGTACTTGGTCCACCCCCGCGCTGTTCCGCGGGCCAGGGAGCCGGCATCCGCCGTCGTCAATCCCTGGCTGCCGAAGGTCGACAACAGCCGGATGCGGGCGTCCGGCCGCAGGCGGACCGCTACTCGGGCCGTCCGGTCAATCGCAAACGGCAGCACAAAGCCTTCGTTGTAATCGGTATGCTCCCCGATCAGGTTGACCCGGCCGGGCGCCTGCCACACGCCGTCCGGAGCCGAGCCGAAGACGGAAGCGAACCGGGCCGCCAGCTGCCGGGCGTCGAGGGGGAGGCTCACGCAGGGCCGCCGGCGGCCATCCTGGAAATGCTGATCATGGCTCCACGGTATACGCCGCGGCGTGTGGCTGGGTACGGTGGTGACCATGAACCTGCTGCCCCCCGTTTCCCCGGAGTCCCCTCACCGCGACAGCCCCGGCGAGGGCCCCGATGCCCCCGGAGCGGACGCCTCCGCCCGGCGCTACGCCTCCGGCCGGCAGTACGAGCTGCGGCGCGGCGACGCGCTCGCGGTCATCACCGAACTCGCCGCCGGGCTGAGGCTGTACAACCGCGGCGGAACGCAGCTGACGGAAAGCTACGGGGACGCGGAGATCTCACCGGGCGCCGCCGGCATTACGCTGGCGCCGTGGGCGAACCGGGTGGAGGACGGCATCTGGTACCTCAACGGCAAGAAGCAGCAGCTGGACATCACCGAGGTGTCCCGCAACAATGCCAGCCACGGGCTGCTGCGCAACGCCTCCTATGACCTTGTGGACGAATCGGAATTCTCGGTCACCCTCGAAGCGCCCGTGTTCCCGCAGCACGGCTACCCCTTCCTGCTGCGCCACCGCGTGCGCTACGAACTGGCCGCGGACCTGGGCCTGGTGGTCCGGCAGCTGTTGATCAACGACTCCCAGGACCCGGCCCCGTTCGTCCTCGGCGCCCACCCGTACCTGCGGCTGGGGGAGCTGCCCAGCGAGGAGCTGACCGTCACCGTCCACGCCGGCACCAGGCTCGTGACGGACGGGCGCCTGATCCCGCGCGGCAAGGAACCGGTGGGCGGGGACTTCGACCTCCGAGCCGGCCGGCTGGTCGCTGAACTGGAACTCGATTCCGCCTACACGGACCTGGAGTTCGACGACGGCATCGCCCGCCACACGCTGAGTGCGGCGGACGGCCGGAGCGTGAGCCTCTGGCAGGACGCAAGCTGCGGCTACGTCCACGTTTTCGTCACCACCGAATTCCCGGGCCGCACCAAGGCGGTGGCGATCGAGCCGATGACCGGTCCGGCCAACGCCTTCAACAGCGGCGATGGACTGCGCTGGCTGCCGGCCGGGGAGCGGTTCGCCATGACGTGGGGGATCAGCGCGGCCCTGGAGCCGTGAGCGGCGGCCGGGTTTCCCATCCGGGCGGCGCTGGGGAATCATTGGGCTATGACGCCAGCTGACAATTCCGCCCCGCGAATCCGCCCCGACGCAGCCAGCGCCGCCGACAGCTTCTCCGACGGCGTCTCTGACAGCTTCCCCGACGGCGGCTCTGCCAGTGTCCCGGACAGTGACTCCGCGCCGGTGCGCGTTGTCACGGACCGCGAAATCGACCAGGACATCCCGTACGGCGTGCGGATCGCCGCATCCTGGTCCTGGCGCCTCGGACTGATCATTCTCATGGCCGCCGCGCTCGTGTGGCTGCTCAGCAGGGTCAGCTTCCTGCTGATTCCCGTGATGGTCGCCGCGCTGCTGGCCGGGCTGCTGTCACCTGTGAAGAACTGGCTCAGGAAGCGCGTCCCCAACGGGCTCGCCGTCGCCATGACCGTCGTGGGCTTCATTGGCCTGGTTGGCGGGGCCCTGGCCCTCGTGGGCCGGCAGCTCGTGTCCGGCTTCGCCGAGCTCTGGAGCGAGGCCCTGACCGGAGTCCAGAAAATCCAGGTCTGGCTCGCGGACGGCCCCCTGCACCTCACCGCTGCCCAGATCGACCAGTACCTGAAAGAGGGAACCGCCGCGCTGCAGAACAACAGCAGCAGCATTCTCAGCGGCGCGCTGTCCTTCGGGAGCACCGCCGGGCACTTCGCGGCCGGCATGATCCTGGCGCTGTTCATCCTCATCTTCTTCCTGCTGGAAGGCGATCGCATCTGGTCCTTCCTGGTGCGGCTGCTGCCCCGGAAGGCCCGCGCCGCGGCGGACGGGGCCGGCCGGGTGGGTTGGTCCTCCATGGTGAGCTACGTCCGGGTCCAGATGCTCGTCGCCTTCGTGGACGCGGTCGGCATTGGGGTGGGGGCGGCGATCCTCGGCGTGCCGCTGGCGCTTCCGCTGGGGGTACTGGTGTTCCTCGGATCGTTCATCCCGATCGTCGGCGCCCTGGTGACCGGCGCCGTCGCGGTGCTGCTGGCCCTGGTCGCCAACGGGTGGGTAAATGCCCTGATCATGCTGGGGGTGGTGCTGCTGGTCCAGCAACTGGAAAGTCACATCCTTCAGCCGCTGATCATGGGCAAGGCGGTCAAGCTGCACCCGGTGGCCGTCATCCTGGCCGTCGCCGCCGGTTCCTACCTCGCCGGAATTCCCGGAGCACTGTTCTCGGTCCCCATCCTCGCCGTAGCAAACTCGTCGATTCGCTACATTGCCGGCAGAACGTGGGAACATGAAAGTGCGCTGGCACCCGCGGGCCGGCAGGGCATCCCTGCCCCCGGATCCACCCCCTGAGCCGAAGACCGAACAAAAGACAGATCCGAAGAAGGAGACTAGTTCGTGAACACCCTTGAGAGCCTGCCCGTCACGCTGGACGATGTCCTGGAGGCGCAGAAGCTGCTCGACGGGATTATTACGCGGACGCCGGTTGAATCCTCCCGTGCCCTCGGCAGCATGGTCGGCGGCGAGGTCTTCCTCAAGTGCGAGAACCTGCAGCGGGCCGGATCCTTCAAGGTCCGGGGCGCCTACGTCCGGATGGCCAAGCTCTCCCCGGCGGAAAAGAAGCGCGGCGTCGTGGCGGCCTCGGCCGGCAACCACGCCCAGGGTGTGGCCGTCGCCGCCAAAAGCCTGGGCATCAAGGCCCGGATCTACATGCCGCTGGGTGTCGCCCTGCCCAAACTCGCCGCCACCCGCAGCCACGGGGCAGAGGTGGTCCTGCACGGCCACAACGTCGACGAGGCCCTCGCGGAAGCGAAGCGCTACGCGGACGAGACCGGCGCCGTTTTCGTCCACCCCTTCGACGACGTCGACGTCGTCGCCGGCCAGGGCACCGTCGGACTCGAAATCCTCGAACAGATCCCCGACGTCGACACCATCCTGATGGGCGTGGGCGGCGGCGGGCTCCTCGCCGGCGTCGCCGTGGCCGTGAAGGCCAGGGCCAAGGAACTGGGCCGGGAGATCCGGATCATCGGTGTCCAGGCCGAAAACGCGGCCGCCTACCCGCCCTCGCTTGCCGCAGACGCCCTCGTGCCGCTCAAACGGGTCTCCACCATGGCCGACGGCATTGCCGTCGGCCGGCCCGGCCAGCTGCCCTTCAGCATCATCCGGGAACTCGTCGACGACGTCGTCACTGTCAGCGAGGACGCCCTGGCCCGGGCGCTCATTTTCCTGCTGGAACGCGCCAAGATGGTCGTCGAGCCCGCCGGTGCGGTGGGCGTCGCGGCGCTGATGGAAGGCAAGATCGAGAACCCCGGTACCGTGGCCGTGGTGCTCTCGGGCGGCAACATCGACCCGATGCTGATGCTCAAGGTCATCCAGCGCGGCCTCTCCGCCGCGGGCCGGTATATGACCGTGCGGATGATGCTGGACGACCGGCCCGGTTCGCTGGCAACGATCGCCCGGATCATCGCCGAGAACGATGCCAACGTGACCGGCCTGGACCACACCCGGGTGGGCGGCTCGATCAGCATGGGCGATGTGTCCATCACCGTGAACCTGGAGACGAAGGGCCACGAACACTGCGAGCAGGTCCTCGCGGCGCTCCGGGCCGAAGGCTTCCAGCCGATCGTGGTGCACTAGGCACCATGATGCTGGACCCCGCCCGGAACGGCACCCCACGCACCGGAGACACCGCAGCGGGCCGCGCCCGCACGGGGCTGCTGGTGGTGGGACTGTTCGTGCTGGTGCTCTACCTCATCGAGATCATCAACACCCTGATGCTCCATTCGCTCAACCGCACCTTTGGCCTGCGCCCGCGCAACCTCGACGGGATCCTGGACATCCTGACGTTCCCGCTGCTGCACGCCAATCTGGCGCACTTGTTCTCCAACACGCTGCCGCTGATTGTTTTCGGGTTCCTGGTGCTGCTCTCCGGGCTGCGGGTGTTCTTCACAACCCTGTCCCTGAGCTGGCTGGCCTCCGGGGTGGTGGTGTGGCTGATCGGCGGCTTCAACATCACAGTCGGGGCGTCCGGCCTGGTTTTCGGGCTCTTCGCGTTCCTGCTGGTGCGGGGCTTCTTCAACCGCAACTGGTGGCAGATCCTGCTTTCCGTGGTGCTGTTCCTGACCTACGGCGGGGTCCTGTTCGGGATCCTGCCCACCGTGGCGAGCTTCGTTTCCTGGCAGGCGCACCTGGGCGGGGCGATCGGCGGGGTGCTGGCCGCCCTGCTCCTGAGCGTCCCGCGGGCGGGAACGCTGCGCGCCGGGCACTAAGCACCCACGCACCAGCACCCACGCACCAGCGCCCCGGGTAGCGCCAGTCCGGGCAACGGCCTCAGCCCTGCGGCGGCAACAAACAACGACGCCGGCCCTCCCGCTAAGGGGAGGGCCGGCGTCGTTCGCTGCAGGGCCGCAGCGGTGTCCTTAGCGTATTAGCCGACGTACGGTTTGGCGGAGATGATCTCCACCGTGATGACCTTGCCGTTCGGGGCGGTGTAGCTGAGCTGGTCGCCCTGCTTGTGGCCGACGATGGCTGCGCCGAGGGGGGACTTCTCGCTGAAGACGTCGAGCTCGGAGTCTCCGGCGATTTCCCGTGAGCCGAGCAGGAAGCTTTCCTCGTCCCCTGCGATCTTGGCAACGACGATCATGCCGGGCTCGACGATTCCGTCGTCGGCCGGGGATTCGCCCACGTGGGCGTCCCGGAGCAGCGCGGTGAGCTGGCGGATGCGGGCTTCGATCTTGCCCTGCTCCTCCTTGGCCGCGTGGTAGCCGCCGTTTTCCTTGAGGTCGCCTTCCTGGCGCGCGGCCTCGATCTTCTGGACGATTTCCGCCCGGCCGGGGCCGGAGAGGTGGTCCAGCTCTGCCTTCAGGCGGTCAAAAGCTTCCTGGGTGAGCCAAGCTGCAGTTGCGCTGTTGGTGGTAGACACGGACTTCTCCTTCATGGTCAAACAAACAAAGACCCCGCTACGGTGGCCACTTATGGGACTCAGTAACCAGCTCAGCGGGGGAAAGGTATTGATCCATTGTAGTCAATCCTGTGGATAAACCAAAGAACGCTGGGATGTGGATCACACCGTGTTACCGTGGCCGACGCAGCAGCCCGGGGGGCCTACCTGGCGGCGTCGGGAATCCAGCAGCTGTCGACGATGCCGGACACGGCCTGGGACTCCGTGTGCAATGTCGCCCGCTGGGCCGTGGTGCGTCCGCCGTCGGAGCCGGCATCGGCGGCGTTCGGGGGGATGTCCACTACCTTCCAGCCCACCACGGCGAACTTGGAGTCCAACGCCTTGACAGCGCATTTGGCGGCGGTGCCTGGTTCCTTGGTGACCTCGAAATCGACCTCAGTGAGGGTGGCGTCCGGCGTGCTGTAGCCGATGTCCTTGTAGGTGACCGTGGCCGTGGCATTCGACGTCGAGATCCAGGCCATAAAGGCCATCCCGGCCACCAGGGCCAGGATCAGGACGTTCCGTTTGGCCTTGCCGGTGAGTGTTCGCTTTTGGCCGCCGTAGCGATTGGCTAGGGTGGGAGATGCCGGCGCAGTCGCGGCAGGCTGATCCTGGGAAGTCACCAGTCCAGTTTAGTGTGGATCCGGCGGGGAAATGTCCGTTCGTCCGGGCCACCCGCAGAAGCACGCCCCTAACAGCACACCTATAGACAAAGAGGAGCCGTCCCACGATGACAGCGTCCACCAGCCCGTCAGCGCCGCTTCGACTGTTGGCTGTCCATGCTCATCCCGACGACGAATCCAGCAAGGGCGCTGCCACGATGGCGATGTACGCCGCGGCCGGCATCGATGTCCTGGTGGCCACCTGCACCGACGGTTCCCGCGGTGACATCCAGAACCCGGCGATGGCGGGCGAGCCGCACCCCAAGCGCGACATGGCCGGCGCGCGCCGGCTGGAGATGGAGCACGCCGCCAAGGTCCTGGGCGTCCGCCAGCGCTGGCTTGGCTTCGTCGATTCGGGGCTGCCGGAAGGCGATCCGCTGCCGCCGCTGCCGGTCGGCTCCTTCGCCACGCTGCCGCTGGAACGGGCGGCCGCCCCGCTGGTCCGGCTGGTACGCCGGTTCAAGCCGCAGGTAATCCTGAGCTACGACGAGAACGGCGGCTATCCGCACCCGGACCACATCATGGCGCACCGGGTCGCCGTCGAGGCCTTCGAAGCCGCCGGGGATCCGGCCCGCTACCCGGGAACGGGGGACGCCTGGGCGCCGGGCAAGCTGTACTACGACCGTGCTTTCAGCCCCGAACGGTTCCGCGCCCTGCACTTCGCGCTGGAGAAATCCGGCCTGCAGTCGCCCTATGCGGAACGGCTCGCGGCGTGGCTGGAAGCCGACGCCGAGGGCCACACCCCGCCCGCGCCGACACACCCCACCACGACCCAGATCGAGTGCGGCGACTTCTTTGAAGCACGCGACGATGCGCTGCGTTCCCACCGCACCCAGGTTGACCCGGAAGGGTTCTTCTTCGCCGTCTCGCCGGCGATGCAGCGCCGCGTCTGGCCGTGGGAGGACTACTCGCTGATCCAGTCCAGGGTCCCCGCAGAGTTGCCTGAAAAGGACTTCTTCGCCGGACTAAGATAGACCCATCAGGCCTTTTCTATGACGCGTAGAAGTCGTCGTGGAAACCGTTCCGGCCCGGCCGCCAGCAGTGGCGTCGGGTTGCCATTCAGCCCCCATAGAAGGTCCTCACCGTGTATTCCTCGCTCATCGCCCTGGCAACAACTCCGGCGCCCACCCCTACGCCGTCGCTGCGCCCGGGACTGTCCCAGGACCAGGTGACGCCCGGCCTGCTGGGCTTCCTCCTGACCGCCTTCATCGTGGTGCTGACGGCCCTGCTGATCGTCGACATGGTCCGGCGCATCCGCCGCGTCCGCTACCGCGCCCAGGTGGAGGAGGAACGCGCCGCACAGGCTACCGGGGACGCTCCGCCGGCAGCCAACGCCGGAACGGTGGCCCCAGGGGTGCAGGATCCGTCCGCCAAGCCCGGCAGCCGTCCGGAAGTTGGCAACCGTCCGGAAGTTGGCAACCGTCCGGAAATTAATGGCGATGCCGGGCCGGGAAACCGCTGACGGCGGCACGACCCCGCGCTTCCCCGAGGCCGCCAACGCCTTGGGCGGAGAACCCTCTGCCTACCTTCGGCAGCACGCCAGCAACCCCGTGCACTGGCGGCCCTTCGGGGACGAGGCTTTTGCCTTCGCCGCCGCCCGCGATGTTCCGGTCTTCCTCTCCGTCGGCTATGCGGCCTGCCACTGGTGCCACGTCATGGCCCGGGAATCCTTTGAAGACCCGGACACCGCGGACTTCCTGAACGCCAACTTCGTCGCCGTGAAGGTGGACCGTGAAGAGCGCCCCGATGTGGACGCCGTCTACCTGGCCGCGACCCAGGCGATCAGCGGCCAGGGCGGCTGGCCCATGTCCGTTTTCCTGCTTCCTGACGGCCGCGCGTTCCATGCCGGCACCTATTTTCCGCCCCGTCCGCTGCCGGGCAGGCCCTCCCTCCGCCAGGTGCTCGAGGCCGTGGTGGAGGCCTGGCGGGAGCGCCGGGACGCCGTGGAACAGAACGCCGAGGCGCTGGCCCGCGGCCTCGCTGCGTCGCAGCTGGGCGCCGCCGTACGGCTGGACGGTGTGCCTGCGCCGGTCGATCCGTCACTGCCCGGGGAGGCCGTGCGCGCGCTGGCAGACTCCGAAGACCCGTCCGGCGGCGGTTTCGGCGACGCACCGAAGTTCCCGCCCTCGGCGGTGCTGGAATTCCTGATCCGGCACGCTGCCGCCCCCGCGGGGGCCGGCCGGACCTCGGGGGCCGCCGGCCCGGGGACCCCGGACCAGGCCCGCGATCTGGCGGGCCGGACGCTCGCCGCGATGTCGCGTTCGGCCCTGTTCGACCAGCTCGGCGGCGGCTTCTCCCGCTATTCGGTGACCCGGGACTGGTCCGTGCCGCACTTCGAGAAGATGCTCTACGACAACGCCCAGCTGTTGCGCGTCTACGTCCACTGGGTCAGGCTGGGCGGCACCGCCGGCTATCCGGCAGCGGAAGCAGCCGACGTCGCCGGCCGCACCGCCGGCTGGCTGCTCGCCTCGCTGGGGCTCGGCACGGAAAACACCGGCCATGACGCGCTGACCGGGACGGTCGGTGGGCTTCCCGAGGCTCTGGCCTCGTCGCTCGACGCCGACACGGTCGTGGCCGGCGTCCACTCCGAGGGCGCCAGCTACCTCTGGACCCCGGCAGGGCTGGCAGCCGTCCTGGGCCCCGGTGACGGCGCCGCCGTCGCGCGGCTTATGAATGTCCGCCCCCGCGGCACCGTCTCCGCGGACGGCTCACCGCTGCACCCCGGCCGTGCACTCAGTTCCGCCGAGGCGGACCTGTGGCGGCGGGCCCGGCCGGCGCTGCTCGCCGAACGTTCCCGCCGGCCCCAGCCCGCCCGCGACGACAAAGTCGTGGCCGGCTGGAACGGGCTGGCCGTCGCGGCCCTGGCCGAAGCCGGTGCGGTGCTGGGGCAGCCCCTGCTGGTGGCCGCAGCCGGGCGCATCGCGGCCTACCTGGAACGCGTGCACTGGCGGCCGGGTGCCGCGGGCGCGGCCGGCACGCTGATCCGGGTCTCCCATGACGGCCTGGCCTGGGGGATCGGCGGCCTGCTGGAGGATTACGCTTTTTCTGTTGAGGGGCTGATCGCGCTCTACGCGGTCTCGGGCCGGACCCGCTGGTACCGGCTGGCGGAGGACATTCTGACGGCGGCCTGTGCGCGGTTCACGACGGACGGCGCGCTCACAGACACGGCGGGGGAGTCGGAACAGGTGTCCAACGCCCAGGGCGGGCGCGCGCCGCTGGAGCTCTTCGACAATGCCGCGCCCAGCGGAGCCGCCGCGTTCGCCGGCGCACTGCTGTCCTGCTCGGCGCTCTCCGGTTCCGCTGAACACCGCGCCCTCGCCGGCAACATCCTTTCGGTGCTGCCACCGCTGGCCACCCGAGCGCCGCGGGCGGCAGGGTGGCTGCTCGCGACGGCGCAGTCCGCGCTCGCCGGCCCGGTGGAGGCCGCCGTCGTCGGTCCGGACACACCGGAGCGGGCGGCGCTGCACCGCGAGCTGCTGCTCTCTCCCAGCCCCGGGCTGGCGGTCGCCCTGCGGGACGACACACTTGCCCCCGGCGCGGCGCGGGAGGACGACGGGGGCGGCGTGCCGCTGCTTCGCGGCCGCGGCGCCGCCCCCGACGGACGACCCCTGGTCTACCTGTGCCGCGGGATGGTCTGCGGGCTTCCCGTCGGCACTCCCGGCGAGGTGCGGGAGCGGCTGGCCAGGATGGCGGAATGACTTGTCACGACGGTTTCGAACTTGTGGGTTTCGACTGCGACGGCCTGCTGGTCGACTCCGAAGTGATCGCCGTCAGGGTGGACCTGCTGGTCCTCGCCGACCTCGGCTGGGAGCTGGAACGGGAAGAGATTGTGGAGCGCTTCGTGGGCAGGAGCGAGGCCGACCTCATCGCCGCGGTCGAAGAGCAGCTGGGTATCGAACTGGGCGAAGGCTGGGACCGGAAGTACGAACCCTGGTACCGGACGGCCTTCGAGCGCGACCTCGCGGCGGTCGACGGCGTCGAGGAAACGCTCGACGGGCTGTGCTGGTCCCGCACTGCGTCGACTCCAGCGGGAGCCATGCCAGGATGCGGCGCACGCTCGGGCAGACCGGACTCTGGCACCGTTTCGAGGGCCGGACACGGCGTCCAGGCGGCCCGCTCGGCCGGGATGCATGTCTTCGCCTACGCCGGCGGCGTGACCCCGGCGGGGCGGCTGGAAGGACCCGGCACCACCGTGCTCCATGACATGCGGCAACTGCCCGGCCTCATCGACGCCGGACGGCCCTGACGCAGCGGCCGCGACGACACAGTCCCGGGCACGCCGCCGTCGGGGACATCAGCTCAGGACGGCGATGGCGATCGCGATGTAGTGGGCAGCGAAGGCAAATACGGTGAGGGCGTGGAACAGTTCGTGGAAGCCGAAGTGTTCGTAGCTGAAGTTCGGCTTCTTCAGCGCGTAGAAGACGGCGCCGGTGATATAGAGGGCGCCGCCAACACAGATCAGCACGGCGGAGGCAACGTTGGCGGCGAAGAAATCCGGCAGGTAGAACAACGCGCCGCAGCCCAGGGCGATGTAGATCGGGACATAGAGCCAGCGCGGGGCGTGGGTCCACAGCAGGCGGAACAGCACGCCGAGGATGGCTCCGGTCCAGATCACCCACAGCAGCACTTCGGCTTTGGGCCGGTCCAGGAGGGCCCAGGCCAGCGGCGTGTAGCTCCCGGCGATCACCAGCATGATGTTCGTATGGTCCAGCCGCTTCAGCACGATCTTGACCCCCGGGGACCAGTTGCCCCGGTGGTAGATGGCGCTGATCCCGAACAGCAGGACCCCGGTGAAGGCGTATATGGCAGAGGCGATCTTCAGGTCCGGCGTGGGAGCAAGAATCACCAGCACCAGGCCGGCGGCCAGCGCCAGCGGAGCCGTCACGGTGTGGATCCAGCCGCGCCATTTGGGTTTGATCATCAGGAGTTCTGCCAGCCGGACCGCGGCGTCGTCCATCGGGCCGGATTTGCGGTCCGCAGGCTGCTCCGGCCGCGGCTCGGGACTGTTGCTTTCCATGCCGCAATAATAAACTACGGTCCAGTAAGTTACCCGCGGGTAGCACGTTTTTATGGGCAACATCGCAACGTCACTGCGCCCCGGCCCGCACTCCGGCGGGTAGCCTAGGATGTGCACAGCAGAGTCGTACTTCAAGGAAGCCAGGTGAATCTCCGGATGGAAATGCCCGGGTTCCTCTATGGCTTCTACGAGCGCAAGCTGCAGCGGTCCCTGGACCCGGAGCGCATCCCGAGGCACATCGGCGTCATGGTCGACGGCAACCGGCGCTGGGCCCGGCAGTTCAACGCCCCGACCAGCCAGGGGCACCAGGCCGGCGCCGACAAGATCCACGAATTCCTCGGCTGGTGCCAGGAACTCGGCATCAAAGTGGTCACCCTGTACATGCTCTCCACGGACAACATGAACCGATCGGGCGAGGAACTCGATCTGCTCATGGGCATCATCGCCAACACCCTGGACCGGCTGGACGAGGACGCCGAAATTTCGGTCCACGCCATGGGGGTCCCGGAACTGCTGCCCGACTACCTCGCCGCCCGGCTCAACCGGCTCACGGCCCGCACCCCCGCGCGTGAGAAACTCCACGTCAATGTCGCCGTCGGCTATGGGGGACGCCGCGAAATCGTCGACGCCGTCCGCGAACTGCTGCACGATGCCGTCGCCCGGGGCGCGGACATTGGAAAACTGGCCGATGACCTCAGCGTCGATGACATCTCGCGGTTCCTCTATACCCGCGGCCAGCCCGATCCGGACCTCGTGATCCGGACGTCCGGGGAGCAGCGCCTTTCCGGTTTCCTGATGTGGCAAAGCGCGTACAGCGAGTTCTACTTCTGCGAAGCGCTGTGGCCGGCCTTCCGGAAAGTGGACTTCCTCCGTGCCCTCCGCGACTACGCGGGGCGGCAGCGCCGCTATGGCTCCTGAGCCGTCATCCGGTGTTCACACGATGGCAACAAGAATCGCCGAAAAATTGGCATCAAAACGTCGTACCCCGGACGTACGTTAATCCCATCAGCAGGCAAACCGCCGGCTGATCGGGGAGGCCAGTACATGGAGCGGAAGTTCGCACCGGGTGTAAGGGAGGCCGCGTCCGGCCTCTTGGCCGAGCCGCCTCACCAATAACAATTCCGGGCATGCGCCCCGGGGCTGGAGTCGATGTGGCTATTTCTGAACAACTGCCCGACGTCGTGACCGACCAGGGACAGAAAGCTACCTCTCGCGCCAAGCGAGCCACCTCAACGACCGGTGCAGCCCATAGCGGTGCTGCAGCCGGTCTTGCTGTTTCCGGGGAAGGGACAGCAAACATCGAACCGGCCCGGAGTTTCGTCATCGACACCTCGGTGCTGCTCTCGGACCCCCGGGCCCTGTTGCGCTTCGCGGAGCACGAAGTGATCCTGCCGATCGTCGTCATCACCGAACTCGAAGGCAAACGGCACGACCCCGAGCTCGGCTATTTCGCCCGCAAGGCGCTCAGGCTCCTCGATGACCTGCGGGTCGAGCACGGCGGACTCGACCGTCCCATCCCGCTCGGCCACGACGGCGGCACCCTCATGGTGGAGCTGAACCACATCTCCGCCGAGGTGCTCCCGGCCGGCTTCCGCGGCGGGGACAACGACAGCCGGATACTCGCCGTCGCCAAGAACCTCGCCAACGAGGGCCGGGACGTCACGGTGGTGTCCAAGGACCTCCCGATGCGCGTCAAGGCCTCGGCCATGGGGCTGCAGGCCGACGAGTACCGCAACGAACTCGTCAAGGATTCGGGCTGGACCGGCGTCGCGGAAATCGACGCAAGCGAGGAGGAAGTCTCCACGCTCTACGGCCATGAGCCGGTCTTCATCCCGGAAGCGGCCGAGATGCCGACGAACACCGGCCTGGTGCTGCTCTCCCAGCGGGGATCCGCCCTTGGCCGGGTGGGGGCCGACAAACAGGTCCGCCTCGTGAAGGGCGACCGCGACGTGTTCGGGCTGCACGGCCGTTCGGCCGAACAGCGGCTGGCCATCGACCTGCTGATGGACCCCTCCGTGGGCATTGTGTCCCTCGGCGGGCGTGCCGGCACCGGCAAGTCCGCGCTGGCCCTGTGCGCGGGCCTCGAAGCCGTCCTGGAACGCCAGGAGCACCGCAAGGTGATTGTCTTCCGGCCGCTCTATGCGGTGGGCGGGCAGGAGCTGGGCTACCTGCCCGGCTCCGAGGCGGAGAAAATGAACCCGTGGGCGCAGGCCGTCTTCGACACGCTCGGTGCCCTCGTCAGCCAGGAGGTCGTGGAGGAAGTGATGGACCGCGGCATGCTCGAGGTGATGCCGCTGACCCACATCCGCGGGCGGTCGCTGCATGACGCGTTCGTCATCGTGGACGAGGCCCAGTCGCTCGAAAAGAACGTGCTCCTGACCGTGATGAGCCGGATCGGGCAGAACTCCAAGATCGTCCTGACCCACGACGTCGCCCAGCGCGACAACCTCCGGGTCGGCCGGCACGACGGCGTTGCCGCCGTCGTCGAGACGCTCAAGGGCCACCCGCTCTTCGGCCACGTCACCCTCACCCGCTCGGAGCGCTCGCCGATCGCGGCGCTGGTGACGGATCTGCTGGAGGGGGCGGAGATCTAGGGCCCGTCCCGTCTGGGGCCGTGGGGCGGCGGCGGGGCGGATCACGTTCGCATGGCGGCGGTGTCCCGCCGTCGCTTAGACACCTCCCGCCGCTGCGCTGCGGTCGCTGGGCGACCTCCGCTTCGCTTTGGTCGGCGATGCGCTCCTTTGCGGAACACCGCCGCCACGCCTGCAGTCTGCCGTCGCGATGCGCTCCTTTGCGAAGGACCGTGGTCCGGCGTGTGCACCCGTCACCTTTTCGGAACTCTTTACTGCGGGTCGATCGCCAGGTATCTGGCCGTGGCTTCGTGGCCTTCCACCTGCAGCTGCCAGTCGGGGCGCTTGAAGACGGCCGGGGTGAGGCGGACTTTCTGGGCTTCCTGGCATTGGCCGCCCCAGGTGACGCGGGTGACGCCGTTGAGTTCGTAGCCGAGGGACCGGGAGACGCCGAGGGACTGCAGGTTCCAGACGGCCGCCTCGGATTCCGCGACCTCCGCACCGAGCCAATCGAAGGCATAGAGGGCGACTGCGGCGCGCATCTCCTTGCCCAGACCCCGGCCCTGCACGCTCTGCCTCAGCCAGGAACCCGTGCCGACGGTTTTCAGGGTGGCGAAGTCGCTGGCCGCGACGTCCTGGCAGCCGATGAATGCGCCCTCGTGCCAGATGCCCAGCAGCAGGGTCCATTCCCCGGGCGACATGGTGCCGCGGCACCGCCAGTACCACTGCGCCATGTTGCGGCCGAGCTCCTCGGCCGGGGCCTCCGCCCACGGCCTGCTGAAGGGGCTGCGGCCCGGTTGGTGGATGCCGCTCAGGGCCGCCTCCGCAGCCGCAGGGATTTCCTCGTCGCGGATGGGCCGCAGCACCAGTCGGGGTGTGGTCAGGGTGAGGCCGAAGGGCGGCCAGTAGGGGGCGAGCTCAGTCATCCCGGAAGCCTAGCGGCGCGGCCCGCGCTCAGCCAGTCACACGCGCCCTCAGCCGGCCGGGAGTTCCCAGCTGATGTGCCGGCGGACATCCGTGAGGTTCATGGACTCGGCGAGGAACAGGTCATCCAGCATGTACTCGTCCACGGCGAGGATCCGGAGCCAGTGCCCGTACTCCTCCGGCCCGTTCCCTTCCCGTCCGCCGTCCAGCCAGTGGCTCGCCACGCAAACTCCCGTGCCGGCGTCGATCCTCACCAGCGTGCGGCCCGGCCGGCACAACGGCGCCCCTGGGTCGCTGGGGCGGTAGCCGGGGTTGGGAGTCACGGTCGCTTCCAGAGCGGGGCGGCCTTCGTGGATCACCTCGGTGATGGGGCCCAGTTCCACGGCATTGGAATTGGGGAATTCCAGCGGCACCGGGGCATTGCCTGCCAGCTCCACCGGGTCCAGTGCCGCGGCGAAGCGCCCGTTGCCGAAGCCCGGCTCGCCATAGGCCGCTTCGGGGCGGCGCCGGACCAGGCCGCGGTCGTCGTAGACCGGGGTGACCAGCTGCGGCGGGAGCAGCCAGGTCTTCCGGGTGGAGCGGACGTAGAACACGTCGCGGGAATCGTTGATGCCGGTGGTGCTTTGCAGGACCAGGCCGTCGGCGGTTTCCAGCCGCAGGGCTCCCGGGCGGCGCAGCCACGCGCGGACCAGATCCGGGGCCGGAGCTGTTTCAGCGGGTCCGGTTTCGGCGGCGAGCGGCCGGTCCAGGTATTCAAAGCGCAGGGAGTGCCACTTCCACGGCGAGGAACGGCACAGGTTCCGGAAGGCGGCCGACTGTTCCGCAGGGTCCCCGGGCGCGCGTCGCCCGCGCGGGTTCGAGGTGTCCCATCCGGCCATATCCACAGTTTACGCGCGGGCCCGGCCATGGCAGCCGGAATTTTCAAGTAGCATCCGAGAATGATCCAACGACTCGGCGGACTCGGCGAAGCAACCCCGCTGGCCTTCTGGCTGGTTCTGCTGGCGTGCGTCTACCTGACGGTAGTGGCCGTGCGGCTCACCGTCATCGACGTCCGGCACCACCTGCTGCCGGACCGGATCGTTTTTCCGTCCTACGCCGTCGCCGCGGTGCTGTTGCTGGGGGCGGTGGTGGTCCACATCGTGTCCGGAGCGCCGGCCGCGGCCGCGGTGCCCGACGGCGGGGCCGGCCTTTTCGGGGTGCCCGGGCTGCGCGTCGTGGCCGGTGGAGCGGCACTGTGGCTGTTCTACTTCGTGCTGCGGGCCGTCTACCCGCCGGGGATGGGTTTTGGCGACGTCAAGCTCGCCGGTGTGCTCGGCATGTATCTGGGCTTCCTCGGCTGGCCGCACGTCTTTGCCGGAACCTTCGCGGCGTTCCTTCTCGGCGGACTGTGGAGCCTGGCCCTGCTGGTTTCGCGGCGCGGCACCCTGAAATCCAGCATCCCCTTCGGCCCGTTCATGCTCGCCGGCACCGCCGCGGCAATGGTGCTGCTGCCGGCCGCCTGAGGCGCGGCCGCCGCCGGCGCTTGGGCCAAACGGCGCCTGGGCAAGCCGCCGCTCACTGCCGTGGCTAGCCGGCGTTGACGGCCGAGGCACCTGCATGGCGTTCGGCCTCCAGGCGCTCTGCCTCCTCGCCGCCCACCGCCTCGCCGCGGGCCACCATGCCGGCGGTGTCCGAGAGCGGGATCTGCCTCAGGGTCAGCGCGAGCACCAGGGCGATCCCGAGGAAGGGCAGCAGGTACCAGAACACGGGAGCCAGCGAATCGGCGTAGGCGTTCACGATCGCGTCCTTGAGCTGTTCCGGGAGCTGGCTGAGGGCCTGCGGGTCCAGGGTGCGGGTGGACTGCGAGGCCTCCTCGGCCGAGGCCCCCGCCCCTGTGAACGCCCGGGCCAGTGACTCGGAAAGCCGGGCCGTGAAAATGGAACCGAAGACGGCGACGCCGAGCGAGGCGCCCACTTCCCGGAAGTAGTTGTTGGTGCTTGTGGCCGTGCCGAGCTGTTCGGCGGGGACGGAGTTCTGCACCACCAGCACAATCACCTGCATGATGGACCCCAGGCCCGCACCGAAAATGAACAGCTGGACGCAGATGATCCAGATGGGGGTCGCGGCCGTGAGGGTGGTCAGCCACAGCATCGCGGCAATGGTGAGGGTGGCCCCAAGGATCGGGAACATCCTGTACTTGCCGGTCTTGGAGATACGGATGCCGGAGAAGATGGCCATGCCCATCAGCCCCACCATCATGGGCAGCATCAGCAGGCCGGATTCCGCTGCCGAGGTGCCGGAGGACATCTGCAGGAACGTGGGGACGAACGCGATGGCGGCAAACATGCCCAGGCCCAGGGTGAAGCCAATCGCCGTGGAGTTCACGAAGATCCGGTTCCGGAACAGGCTCAGCGGGATGATGGGGTCCTCGGCCTTGCGTTCCACCAGGACGAAGGCGGTGGCGGCCAGCACCGTGCCGGCGCCGAAGGCCCAGGTCAGCGGGGAATCCCAGCCTTCATCCTTCTTGCCGCCGAAATCGGTGAAGAAGATCAGGCAGGTGGTTGCCGCGGACAGCAGCAGCACGCCCAGGATATCGATCCGTTTGTTGGCTTTTTTGTTGGGCAGCGTCAGCGTGAACCACGCGATGGTGAACGCCGCGATGCCGATCGGGATGTTGATGTAGAACGCCCACTCCCACGTTAGGTGGTCCACGAAGTAGCCGCCCAGGAGCGGGCCGGCCACGGCGGACAGGCCGAAGATTGCGCCCAGCGGGCCCATGTACTTGCCGCGGTCCTTCGCCGGGACGATGTCCGCGATGATGGCCTGCGAGAGGATCATGAGGCCGCCGCCGCCCAGGCCCTGGACGGCCCGGAAAATCACGAAGCCCCAGAAATCCGTGGCGAAGGCGCAGCCGACGGAGGCCAGGGTGAACAGGGCGATCGCCACCAGGAACAGGTTGCGCCGGCCCAGGATGTCGCCGAACTTGCCGTAGATCGGCATGACAATCGTGGTTGCCAGCAGGTAGGCGGTGGTGATCCAGGCCTGGTGTTCCACGCCTCCGAGCTTGCCGACGATGGTGGGCATGGCAGTGGAGACAATCGTCTGGTCCAGGCTCGAGAGCAACATCCCGGCGATCAAAGCGGAGAAAATGATCCAGATACGTTTCTGGGTCAGGAGCAGCGGCTCGGCTGCTGGTGCGGTGCTGGCGGCGGAACTCATTGGGGTCCTTCGGTGGAGGCGGACGGGGCGATGTCCAGGGGCTGGGAAAAAAGGGTGCGGGCGGCTGCCACGTTTTCAAGGAGCATGTCCCGGTATTGACGGGTGTTGCTCTCGGAGAAGTAGGCTGCGCTCGTCTTCCGGGCGATGCTGCCCAGGAGCAGCACCGCCATGCGGACCACCGGATGGTCCGGGGGGACGTTTTCGCGGGCCGCGAGCATCCGCGCGAACTCGGCTTCACGCTGTTCCGAGGCGCCGATGAAGCGCAGCATGAGCTGGGGTTCCTTCTGGATGACGGCGATCAGCTGGCGGGTTTCCGCCTCGCTGGCGTTCATCTGTTCCGACAGGTCAAGGGAGAGCCGCACAAGGTCCGGCAGCAGGGTGGGGGAGATCTCGCCGGCCGGAGAGCCGGCCCCGCCCTCGATGAAGCGGCTGACCACGGCGGCCGGGAAGTCGTCGTCGACGTGCCCGATGATGGCGTCTTCCTTGGTCGGGAAGTAGTTGAAGAAGGTCCGGCGGGAGATTCCCGTCCGTTCGCAGACCTCCTCCACTGTGTAGCCGTTGAGGCCGCGCTCCGCGGTCAGGGAACGCGCGGCGGCGGTGATCGCCGCACGCGTCGCGGCGCGCTTGCGCTCCCGGAGTCCGCCTTCAATATTTGCACTTTCATTCACAGAGTAAATATTTGCACTCATTGATCATGAGTGCAAAAACGCGGCGTCATTTGGCCCGTCACCTTTTTGTCTGTACCCCGCCCTAGCCTGTTAATGTCCAGCCAGCCGCTGGCAAAAGTTGGTCCGGGTGCGCCCGGACCGGAAACGGGGAAGCATGACAGATGCTGCATTGACACAGGTTTACGTGCTCCTGGACCGGTCGGGGTCCATGAGCGCCATTGCCGACGACACGGTGGGCGGGTTCGCGTCCTTCGTGCGTGAGCAGCGGTCCGTGGCCGGCCGCTGCCAGCTCTCCCTGGCCCAGTTCGACGACAACTACGAACGGGTCTACGCCGCGGTGGACATCCAGGAGGTGCCTCCCCTGGACCTGCAGCCCCGTGGCTCCACCGCCCTGCACGACGCCATGGTCCGGCTGATCGGAGAGGCCGGCGAGGAACTGGCGGCCCTGCCCGAGGACCAGCGCCCGGGGACGGTGCTGGTGGCAGTCCTGACCGACGGCCATGAGAACGCCTCACGGGAGGCGACGGGCCCGATGGTGAAGGCCCTCGTCGAGCGACAGCAGAGCCAGTGGGGCTGGCAGTTCACGTATCTGGGAGCCAACCAGGACGCCGTGCTGACGGCGCACGGGCTGGGCATCCGGGCCGAGGACGCGCTGACGTACGCGGCCGGCAACGTGGACGCAGCCTTCTCCGGGCAGTCGGCCAAGACCCGCAGGCTGAGGGAGGCCCGCCTGGCCGGTGCCAGCATGGCGGACGCCGCCGCTGCTGCGGCCTACACCGCCGAGGAGCGGCGGGCCGCCGGGGGAGAGGCACCGCCGCTCTAGGCCTGCGCGGCCAGCAGACAAAACAGCGGCCGGCGCCTTTCGCTGGAAAGGTGCAGGCCGCCGTCGGAGGCCGGGGGGGGCG